>MNEG01000161.1 GCA_001917585.1 Candidatus Rokubacteria bacterium 13_1_40CM_68_15 | reverse complement strand
ATCATGGCGGAGATCTCGGGTGGCGCGTACTGCTTGCCTCGGATATCGACCCGGACATCGCCGTTGCCGGCCTTGACGACCTTGTAGGGCACGAGCTTGATCTCGCTCAGGACCTCGTCGTAGCGACGGCCCATGAACCGCTTGATCGAGAACACCGTGTTCTCGGGGTTCGTGATCGCCTGCCGCTTCGCCACTTGCCCGACGAGGATCTCGCCGTCCTTGGTGAAGCCAACCACGGAAGGAGTCAGCCGGCTGCCTTCCTGGTTCGCGATCACGGTGGGGTTGCCACCTTCCACCACTGCGACGACGGAGTTCGTCGTGCCGAGGTCGATACCAATCACCTTCGCCATGTCAGTCTCCCTTGATTGCGGCAGAGAGCGGGGCGGGCCTGGCTCGCCCCGCTCTCACCTGCGCCCCGCCTAGAGAATGTCGATCTTGATTTCCTTCGGTTTGACTTCTTCCGCCTTCGGCAGCCGGATGTCCAGGACGCCGTCGCGGTACGTTGCCTTCACCTTGTCGGCCTGGACGGGTACGGGGAGAGCCACCGAGCGCTCGAATTTCCCGTACACGCGCTCGAGGCGGTGATAGGAATCTTCCTTCTGCTCGCTGTCCCACTTACGCTCGCCCTTGACGGTCAGCAGGTCGCCGGTGATGGATACGCTGACTTCCTTCTCGCGCACGCCTGGGACCTCGAACGCGATATGGACGTCATCCTTCGTCTCGTACATGTCGACCAGCGGGACCCAGAGCCGATCGCCGGTCGTCATCGTCGCAGGACGGCCAAGGAAGCTCTCGAAGAGGCGATTCATCTCATGCTCAATGTCCGAGAGACCCTCCCACCGCACTGGCGACCCGCTGAATGGACGCCAACGCTCAACTGACATGTGAAGTCCTCCTTAGGTTACTGATGTCGCCGGCCCCCTGCCGGCCTAAAATCTAAGTCTGATACTCGTATATCATCTGCGTTAGAACATGTCAAATCAGGTCATAATAATTCCCATTCCTGGGCTTAAACTGGTTCAAATAAAGAACTTTTACAGTTCCGAGTGATAGTCTCTCGGTGTGCGGCGGTTAGGGTGCGGCTGTCTGTCGATCGTCTTTCTGGTGGCATTCCTGGTCGGGGGAGTCAGCTGGATGGCTCAGGGTGTCTTCCAGTCCCCTGACCTTCCGCCGGTAATCTTCACTGCCGCCGACGGCGTCAACGCCCAGCAGAAGATCTACGATGTAGTCGTACGCGGTGCGGGCGGCAAGCGAACGCCCCGTGCGGTCGTGCTTTCTGAGCAGGAGCTCAATGCGTTCCTCGCTCGGCATCTGGCCGAGATCGCCGACATGCCGATCATGGGAGCGATCGTGCACCTCGGTAACAACGACGTCTTCGACCTCGCCACACGGCTGCCGACCCGGGTCCTCCTCGCCGAGACGCCGGTTAGCAGCATCGTGGATCTGTCGCCCGCGCGCTGGGTCGACCGCCCCGTCTGGATTCGATTGCGCGCGCGCACGCACGTGGAGCCTGCTCCCACGGGACAGCGGCCGTATCTCCGGCTGGATGTCGAGAGGTTCTACCTGGGGCGAACGAGGCTGCCCGCGGTCGCCCACCGGCTCTTGCTGAGTCCCATGGCGTTGAGACTCCTCCTTTGGCCGCTACCGGCGGGAATCGATGACCTCAAGGTCGAGCGGCAACAGGTCGTCATCCGGGGCGGCGGGTAGCCTCGACGTAGCGGAGCTGCAGGCCATAGATGACCTCGTCCAGTACTTTGCTCTCCTCAGGGGTACGTCGCCCTTCCGTCTTTTCGCGGAGGAGCACCAGCACGTCGACCAGCTCGGCCGCCTGTCGAAGATCGCGTGTGGGCTGCCCGGTCCCGGGATCGGGCATGCCCTCGAGCGCTGCGGCCGCGGCGCTCGCTAACATCATGAAGAGCCCGACGAGGTTACGCTCGGCCTCGCTCGCGGGTGAGGCCTTGGCCGCGGTCGGCCCGGGGGACGAGACCGGTTCTTCGGCGCGGCCCCTGCGGTCGCGGACGTGAAATCCTGGATCGGGTTCACGCTCGGGCATCGCTGCCTTCGTAGCATACGCAGAGAATCGTTGCTGTATAATCGCTTGACCGTCAGGTAAGGACATGATCGAGTCCGCCGGTCCCCTCTTCGAGCGCCTTCTCGCAATCATGGCGCGGCTCCGTGGGCCGGGCGGATGCCCATGGGATCGCGAACAAACGGCGGGGCCTCCCTCAAGCCGTACCTCCTCGAAGAAGCTTACGAGGTCCTCGAAGCGCTGGATGGCGGCGGTGAGCATCTCCAGGAAGAGCTCGGAGATCTTCTCTTCCAGGTGGTGTTCCATTCGCAGATCGCCGCCGAGCACGACGAGTTCACGATGAAAGACGTGCTCCGCCGCCTGAACGATAAGATGGTCGGACGCCATCCTCACGTCTTCGGCGGCGCCCCGGTCGACACGCCGACGCAGGCGCTCGAGCAGTGGGAGGCGTTGAAACAGCGCGAGGCAGCGGATGCCGGGCGAACCCGCTCGGTCATCGACGGTATCCCGCGTGCGCTACCGGCGCTCCTGCGCGCTCAGCGCACCCAGGCCAAAGCCGCACGCGTCCATTTCGACTGGCCCGATGCTCGTGCCGCGTGGTCGAAGGTGGAGGAGGAGATGCAGGAAGTGGCGGCCGCCGTGGCCGGCGGCGACCGCGCTCGCATCAAGGAGGAGCTCGGCGACGTGTTGTTCTCTCTGGTAAACGTGGCGCGGCTGGCGTCCCTGGACGCTGAGGACGCGCTGACCGGGGCGATCGAAAAATTTCACCGACGGTTCACGCACATGGAGGCCGAACTGAGCGCCCGAGGGAAGTCCGTAGCCAGCGTGTCGCAAGAGGAACTGGAGGAGTCGTGGCAGGCAGCGAAGGCCGACGAGCGGCGGAGCGAGCAGGGCTGACCATGAAGCTCAAGATCGGCCAAGCGAGCATCGCGATCGAGCGCGGCGACATCACGGACTGGGACGTCGACGCCGTGGCCAACGCCGCCAATTCGAACCTCACCATGGGATCGGGCGTTGCCGCCACCATCAAGCGCAAGGGCGGGGTCATCATCGAGGAAGAGGCGATACGTCAGGGCCCGGTGGAAGTCGGCGAGGCGGTCCTCACGCCGGGCGGCAATCTGCGCGCCACTCACGTGATTCACGCCGCCATCATGGGTCCGGATGGCAAGACCGACGCGGACGCCGTGGGGCGAACCACCAAGGCGGTGCTCGCTCTCGCCGACAAGCACCGGATCACCTCGCTGGCCCTTCCAGCGTTCGGAACGGGGGTCGGGCACGTTCCGCCCTCGGCGTCGGCGGAGGCGATGCTGAAGGAGGTGGTGGGGCACCTAAAGGCTGGTCACTCCAGTCTGAAACGGGTCGTGTTCGTCCTGTATCAAGATGACGCGTACCGAGCCTTTACGGAGACATTGAAGCGACTGGGGGGAGTATCGTAGAAAGGTTAAATGGGGCAAATCAGGCTGGGGCAGCCTGTGAACCGGCGGTTGGGAGATCTCCTGGTCGCCGAAGGGCTCGTCAAACAGGAACAGCTGCAGCGTGCGCTCGCCGAACAGAAGGGCACCACTGAAAAGCTAGGATCGGTCCTCGTCCGGCTCAAGCTCGTCAACGAGGAACAGCTCACCGGTTTCCTTTCCCGACAGTACGGCATCCCGTCCATCACGCTGTCCCAGCTCGACATCGATCCCGGCATCCTTCGCCTCGTGCCACCGCAGATCGCCAAGAAGTACGAGGTGCTTCCGGTCAAGCGTGCCGCTAACACGCTGACGCTGGCCATGGCCGACCCGACGAACGTCTTCGCGCTCGACGACGTCTCGTTCATGACCAACCTGCAAGTCCTGCCGGTCGTGGCGTCGCAGGCGTCCATCCGCCGGGCGATCGAGCGCAACTACGACAGCCAGGGCACGGCGATCACCGACGTGCTCACGGAGCTGTCGGAGGATCAGGTCAGCAACGTCGAGGTCGTGGACGACGACGAGGAGCGCAGCGGCAAGGTCGACGTCTTCGAGCTGAAGGAGTCGGCCGACGAGGCGCCGGTGGTGAAGCTGGTCAACATGGTGCTGGTCGACGCCATCCAGAAGGGCGCCAGCGACATCCACTGGGAGCCGTACGAGAAGGTCTTTCGCATCCGGTTCCGCATCGACGGCGTGCTGCACGAGAGCCTCTCGCCGCCCAAACGGCTGGAGGCGGCGATCATCTCGCGGCTCAAGATCATGTCGAGCCTGGATATCGCCGAGCGCCGGGTCCCCCAGGACGGAAGAATCAAGCTGCGCCATCACACGCGCGAGATCGACTTCCGCGTGTCGGTCCTCCCCACCATCTTCGGCGAGAAGGCCGTCCTCCGAATCCTCGACAAGGACGCCCTGCAGCTCGACCTGACCAAGCTCGGCTTCGATGCCGGGTCGCTCGAGCAGTTCGAGAAGGTGATCCGCCAGCCCTACGGGATGATCCTGATCACGGGGCCGACGGGCTCGGGCAAGACGACGACGCTCTACTCGGCCATCCACACGATCAACTCGCCCGCGCACAACATCATGACCGCCGAGGACCCGGTCGAGTACAACCTCAAGGGCGTCAACCAGGTCCAGATCAACGACTCGATCGGACGCACGTTCGCCTCGGCGCTGCGCGCCTTCCTGCGCCAGGACCCCGACGTGATCCTGGTCGGTGAGACGCGCGATCTAGAAACGGCGCAGATCTCGATCCGCGCCGCGCTCACCGGCCACCTGGTCTTCTCGACGCTGCACACCAACGACTCGCCCTCGACGATCGCCCGACTCATCGACATGGGCATCCCCCCGTTCCTGGTCGCCTCGTCGCTGCTGCTGGTGATGGCCCAGCGCCTGGGCCGCAAGGTTTGCACGGAGTGCCGCGAGCCGTACGAGGCCGACGAGGAAAGCCTGGTGCCCTACGGTCACGTGCTCACCGGCCTCGGCCGGACGCAGTTCTACAAGGGCCGGGGCTGCGCGGCGTGCAGCTTCACGGGAATGAAGGGACGGGTGGCCCTCTACGAGGTGATGCCGGTCACCCAGGAGATCCGCGGTCTGATCCTGAAGAACGCCGCCGTGACCGACATCCGAGCGATGGCGCAGGCTCAGGGCATGAAGACGCTGCGTCAGGCCGGGCTCCTCAAGGTGCTGGCCGGCACGACCACGGTGGAGGAAGTGTTGCGCGTCACCGTAGCCGAGTAAATCGAACCAAGGAGGGTTCATGGCGGCCAACATGGCGGACCTGCTGCAGATCCTGGTGGAGCGTGGAGGCTCCGACCTCCACCTCACGACCGGTACGCACCCGCAGATCCGGGTGGCTGGCAAGCTCATGTCGCTGACGCAATTCGAAGTGCTCGCGCCCCAGGACACGCAACGCCTCGCCTACAGCGTGCTCAACGAGGGTCAGAAGCAGAAGTTCGAAGAGGAAAGCGAGCTCGACCTGTCCTTCGGCATTCAAGGCCTCGCGCGCTTCCGCTGCAACGTGTACCGGCAGCGCGGCGCGGTCGGGGCGGCCATCCGCGTCATTCCGTACAAGATCCGCACGTTCGATGAGCTGGGCCTCCCGCGCGTCGTGCAGGAGCTCGCCGACCGTCCCAAGGGGCTGGTGCTCGTCACGGGACCGACCGGATCCGGCAAATCGACGACGCTCGCGGCCATGGTCGACAAGATCAACAACGAGCGCGCCGAGCACATCATGACGATCGAGGACCCGATCGAGTTCGTCCATCCCCACAAGAAGTGCCTGGTCAACCAGCGCGAGGTCTTCGCCGACACCCAGTCGTTCAAGAACGCATTGAAGGCCATCCTTCGTCAGGATCCGGACGTCGTGCTGGTGGGCGAGATGCGCGACCTGGAGACGATCGCCGCCGCCATCACCATCGCCGAGACCGGCCACCTGACCTTCGGGACCCTGCACACGAACTCCTGCGCCCAGACGATCAACCGAATCATCGACGTCTTCCCGACCGCCCAGCAGTCCCAGGTCCGCGCCCAGCTCTCGCTCGTGCTGGAGGGCGTGCTGTCGCAGACGCTGGTGCCGAAGATCGGCGGGGGGCGCGCGATGTCCATGGAGATCATGGTGGCGACCCCGGCCATCCGGAACCTGATCCGCGAGGAAAAAATCCACCAGATCTACTCCTCGATCCAGTCGGGATCGAAGTACGGCATGCAGACGATGAACCAGTCGCTGGCCGATCTCATCCGGCGGCGGCTCATCACCCGCGAGGATGGGATGAACCGCTCGACGATTCCGGAGGAGCTGGCCCAGCTGCTGGCGCACGACAGCGCGGGAGCCGGCGCGGCGCCCGCACCGGCAGCGGCCGGCAGCGGCTCGCCCTTCGCACGGCGCTAGGAGGACACGATGGCGGTCTATGCCTACCGGGGACGGACAGGAGCCGGAGCGGTGGCCGGTGAGCTGGAGGCAGCCGACCGCATGGCGGCCGTGGCCCAGCTCAGGTCGAGGGGTGTCGTCGCCACCGCCGTGCAGGAGAAGAAGGCCAAGACGGGCGGATTCACCTTCTCCTTCGCCAAGCAGTTCGGGGGCAGGGTCAGCGACAAGGACCTCGCCATCTACACCCGGCAGTTCTCGACCATGGTCGACGCCGGCTTGCCGATCGCGCAGTGTCTCACCATCCTCGGCGAGCAGAGCGAGTCGAAGACGCTGCGCGAAGTGACGACGCGCATCGCGCGTGACGTCGAGGGCGGTGGCACGCTCGCCGACTCCTTTCGGAAGTTCCCCAAGACCTTCGACGACCTCTTCACCAACATGATCCAGGTCGGTGAGTCGGGCGGTGTGCTCGACGTCGTCCTCCAACGTCTCTCGGGCTACATCGAGAAGGCCGCCGCCCTCAAACGCAAGGTCAAGAGCGCGATGGTGTACCCCCTCACCATCATCAGCGTGGCCGTCCTCGTCATCATCTTCATGATGACGTTCGTCATTCCGACCTTCGCGTCCATGTTCCGGAACATGGGCGCCGAGCTGCCGCTGCCCACCAAGATCGTGCTAGCGATTTCCGACTTCACGCGCCAGTACGTGCTGTTCATCGTCGCGGCGCTGGCCGGGTTCATCTTCGCCTTCAAGAAGTATTACTCGACCGACCAGGGTAGCCAGGTCATCGACGCGCTCATGCTGAAGGTCCCCGTCGTCGGCATGCTCGTGCGAAAGGTCGCGGTGGCCCGGTTCACCCGCACCCTCGGCACGCTGATCTCGTCCGGTGTCCCGATCCTGGAGGGCCTGCGCATCACCGCCCGCTCGGCCGGTAACCGGGTCGTCGAGAAGGCGGTCATGTCGGCCCGGGCCGCGGTGACGGCTGGTCGGACGCTGGCCGAGCCACTGCGCGCCTCGCCGGTGTTCCCTCCCATGGTGGTGCACATGATCAGCGTCGGTGAGAACACCGGCGCGCTCGACCAGATGCTGGGGAAAATTGCCGACTTTTACGACGACGAAGTGGACGCGGCCGTCACCGCCCTGACGTCGCTCCTGGAGCCGCTCATGATCGTGTTCCTCGGCGTGATCGTCGGTGGCCTCGTCGTCGCCATGTATCTGCCGATCTTCCGCATGGTGACGTTGATCAAGTAGGCGCCTTGCAGACGCAGCCCCGAGACGACGGCCCGTGACGGTGTTCGACGTCAATCGCCTGCTCCGCCTCTTTGCCTGGGCGCGCCTGGGCATCGCCGAACTGCTGCTCATCATGGCGCCGTTCCTGCCTGGCGAACTCGGGCCCGGCACGGGTTCGGGCATCCTTGCCCTGGCGTTGTTCGTCGTCGTCGTCACGTCGGGGGGCCTGCTGCTGTTGCCCCCGCTGACCCAACCCCGGAGGGTCGCGTGGCTGTTGTGCCTCCTCGACGTCGTCCTGGTGACGGCCGTCGTCGCCGCCACTGGTGGTCCCCGATCGATCTACGCCTTCCTCTATGTCCTCTCGGTCACGGCCTCCTGCGTGCTGCTGCCCCGCGCAGGTGCGTTGGCCATGGCGGCGGCCGGCAGCCTTCTCTACACGGGCCTCGTGTTCGCCCGCACGATCTTCCCGGTGACGGCGTTCTTCGAGCCGCCCCACGAGACGACCGCGCTGGAAGTCCTCACCATCTTCCTGAACGCGGGCACGTTCCTCATCGTCGCCATCGTCGCCGGCGGACTCGCCGAACAGTACCGGACGACGCGACAGGAATTGGAGCGCCAGCGCCACGACCTTCAGGACCTCCAGGCCTTCAAGGCGGTGATCCTCAACTCCGTGGGCACCGGCCTCATCGGCCTCGATCGCGAGCACACGGTGACCGCGCTGAACCCGGCGGCCGAGGAGATCACCGGCCGGTCGGCCACCACCCTCGGACACCGGCGCGGCACGAGACGAGCCTGACCCGGCGGGACGGCGCCGTCATTCCCGTCCGGTTCACGTTCTCCACGCTCCGCTCGGGCGACGGTCACCGCCTCGGGATGATCGCCATTTGCGAGGACCTGTCCGAGATCCGCGAGATGGAGACCCGAATGCGCCAGGCCGATCGCCTGGCCACCGTCGGACGGATGGCCGCCAACATCGCCCACGAGATCCGCAACCCCCTCGCCTCGATGACCGGCGCCATCGAGGCGTTGGCGGGGCCCGTGCCCGGGAGAGACGAGCGTGATCGCTTGACACAGATCGTTTCGCGGGAGTCGGAGCGGCTCAATCGCATCATCAGCAACTTCCTGGAGTACGCCCGGCCGGCGCCGCTGACGCTCGAGGCCGTGAACGTGGCCGAGATCCTGGACGAAGTGCTCGTACTGCTCGAGCACCGGGAGCTGCCGCCCAGCCTGAAGATCGTCCGCGAGTTTCCGACGGTGGTGACCTGGCGGGTCGACCCTCAGCAGCTTCGGCAGGCGGTGTGGAATCTCTGCCTGAACGCGGTCGAGGCCATGCCCGACGGCGGTGAGCTCCGCGTGGGCGCGGGACTCGAAGACCGCCGGCTCTACATCGTGATCAGCGACACCGGGGACGGCATCCCGAGTTCCGACCAGCCGCACGTCTTCGAGCCATTTTTCTCGACGAAGTCGGGCGGTAGTGGGCTCGGGCTCGCCCTCGTGCACCGGATCGTGCGCGATCACGGCGGCGACGTGAGCCTGCGTAACGGCGCCAGTGGCGGCACCAGCGCCGTGCTGGTCCTGCCGGCTGCGGCCGGCACCGTGGTGGCGCGATGACGGCCGCTCGCGTTCTCGTCGTCGACGACGAGCGCAGCATGCGCGATCTTTTGAGCATCACGCTCCGGCAGGCCGGGTATGACGTGACGCTCGCCGACGGCGGGGAAAACGCCGTCGACGTGATGAAGAGCGACAGCTTCGACCTGGTGATCACCGACCTGCGCATGCGCAAGCTCGACGGCCTCGCCGTGTTGCGCGCGGCCAAGGAGCTTTCGCCGAGCACGGTGGTCGTGGTCGTCACCGCCTTCGCCTCCACCGAGACCGCGGTCGAGGCCATGAAGCTCGGGGCCTACGACTACATCACCAAACCCTTCAAGCTCGACGAGATGCGCCTGACGATCGAGAAGGCGCTCGAGCGCAAGCGGCTCCAGGACGAGAACATCGCGCTCAAACGCGAGCTCTCCAAGGAGCGCGGATTCGAGAACTTCGTGGGGCGAAGCCGGCGGATGCTCGAGGTGTTCGACACCATCCGCAAGGCGGCCGGCGGCACCTCGACGGTGATGGTCACCGGGGAAAGCGGTACGGGGAAGGAGCTGGTCGCCCTCGCCATTCACCACGAGGGCGGTCGGCGGCACGGTCCGTTCGTGTCCGTGAACTGCGGCGCCATCCCCGAGGGCCTCATGGAGTCGGAGCTGTTCGGCCACGTCCGAGGCGCCTTCACGGGCGCGGTGGCCAGCACGCAGGGCCTGTTCGCGTCGGCCGAGGGCGGCACACTCTTCCTCGACGAGATCACGGAGATCCCGACGACGATCCAGGTGAAACTCCTGCGGACCATTCAGGAGCGCGAGGTCCGTCGCGTGGGCGACACTCGTGATACCAAGATCAACGTTCGGCTCATCGCCGCGTCCAACCGCGATCTCGGCAAGGCGGTGGCCGACGGGTCGCTCCGTGAGGACCTCTTTTATCGGCTCAACGTGATCCCGGTCCATCTGCCGCCCTTGCGGGAGCGGCGCGAGGACATTCCCCTGCTGGTCTCCCACTTCATCCAGAAGCTCTCCGGCCAGCTCGGCAAGCGTCTGACGGGCGTGGTGCCCGACGCGCTCGCCGTGCTCGAGCGCTATCACTGGCCGGGGAACATTCGCGAGCTCGAAAACGTCATCGAGCGGGCGATCGTGCTCGGCAGCGGTGAGGTCCTCGGCGTGGATGCCTTGCCATCCACGCTGGCCGCGCCCCGCAGCGTGCACGAGGTCGCGGTGGATCTGCCGTCGGGAGGTCTGAACCTCGACGACGTCCTCGATCGCATGGAGCAGCGCTACATCGAGATGGCCCTGGAGCGCACGGGGGGTGTCCAGACCCGCGCCGCCGAGTTGCTGGGTCTCAGCTTCAGACAATTCCGCTACAAGCTCCAGAAGCATGCGCAGCGCACGAGTCCACGCCCGACGGCAGGGCCTCGACCTGACTGACGCTTTTCGTCAACTCCCTGACCGCGGCGGTCATCATGCCCGGCTGACCACACGTGCTCGATCCGCTAAGCGCCTGAAATGCCTGCCGGACCATCCCGTTGTAAGGTGTGGCACCGGGTGTGCACCTCGTTGCCACTCGACGGGTCCGAACCCATTTTCGAAGGGGGAAGCAATGATTACGTTTTGGAATAAGAAGCGCTGCATGATGGGCAATCAGCGCGGCTTCACGCTGATCGAGTTGATGATCGTCGTCGCGATCATCGGTATCCTGGCCGCCATCGCCGTTCCGCTCTACGCCAACATGCAGGCGCGGGCGCGCATCGCGAAGGCCCAGGCCGACATCCGCGGTATGGCCTCGGCCGTGTCGGCGTGGGGGGCCCACATGGGCGTGCTGCCCAGCGCACTCGATCTGCTGACAGCGATCGCCACGAACGCGCAGAACATCACGGCCGGTCCGTTCATGGCCGCGATCCCGACGCCGCCGAGTACGGCGTGGACGCCCAGTGGCAATTACTCTTACGGCATCAATGCCGCCCTCGGCACGTTCACGATCTCGGCCGCGGGCGACGGCGCCACGGTTTCCGCGCCGTAACGTTGCTGCGCGGAGCGCGATCGGGGCCGTGAACGCGGTTCCCGACGCGCTCCGCGCTTGAATGTTCCCCGAATGACTTCTCTCGAGAACGCACCGTCCTCCACTGAGGCGCTGTCGCGGCCCCTGGGATTCATCGCGACGAAGACGACGCCCGGGCTGGCCGGGCGCGCTCTGCCAGTCGCGCTGGCCGCCCGCGTCCCACTGCTGATCGCCCTGGTGACCTTCGTCGTCTTCTCGCCCGCGCTCTGGAATCACTTCGTGGACTGGGACGACCAGGTGAACTTCCTCACCAACAACGACTACCGGGGTCTCGGCTGGACCCACCTCAGGTGGATGTTCACGAGCTTCTTGATGGGGCAGTGGATCCCACTGACCTGGGTGACGCTCGGTCTCGATTACACGCTGTGGGGCATGAAGCCCCTCGGCTATCACCTCACCAACCTGCTCTTGCACGCGGCGAACGCCGCGGTGTTCTTCCTGGTGGCGCGGCGGTTGCTCGCGCGCGCCACGCCCGCCTTCCCCGTACCGACGCTGACGGCGAGCGCCGCGGCCGCCGCGCTCTTTTTTGCGCTCCACCCACTGCGCGCCGAGTCGGTGGCGTGGGTCACCGAGCGCCGCGACCTCTTGTCGGGATTCTTCTTCCTGCTGACGATCCTGGCCTATCTGGCGGCGCGCGACGTCGGGCGTGAGGGCGCTCGCCGCTGGACCGCGCTGTCGATCGTCTGCTACACGCTCGCGTGCCTGTCCAAGTCGATGGTGGTCACGCTGCCCGTGATGCTGCTGCTCCTGGACGTGTATCCGCTCCGCCGGCTGGAGCTCCGTCAGTGGCGCACGCCGGCCGCGCGTGCCCTCCTCGTTGAGAAGGCGCCGTATATCGGCCTGGCGGTCTTCACTGCGGTCATGGCCGTCTGGGCGCAGCACGCGAATCGCTACCTCACCTCGCTCGAAACGCTGTCGGTCTTCGAGCGCGTGCCGCTCGCGCTCTTCAGCCTGGCGTTTTATGCGAGCAAGACCCTGCTTCCCATCGGGCTCTCCCCGCTGTATGAGCTGCCCGTTCGGATCAACCCGCTGGAGGCTCGATTCGCCCTCAGCGCGGCCGCGGTCGTCATGGTCACGACCGGCGTCATCGTGGCCCGGCGCTGGATGGCGTTGCCAGCGGTGTGGGCCGCGTACGCTCTCAGCGTGGCGCCGGTGAGCGGGATCCTGCACAACGGTCATCAGCTCACCCACGATCGCTACAGCTATCTGAGCTGCCTGCCCCTGGCGCTGCTCTTCGGGGGCGCCATGGCCGCCGCCCTGGTCGCCGTGCGCACCGGCGTCATCCGACCGTCACTGGCCCGGGTGGCCACCGCCGCCGGCGTGGCCTGGCTCGTCGGACTGAGCCTGATGACGTGGCACCAGGCGAAGGTCTGGCGGGACAACGACACGCTCTGGCGGTACGCGCTCGATGCCGACCCCGAGTGTGCCATCTGCCACAGCAACCTCGGCGTCTCGCTCTACAATCGCCGGATACTCGACCCCGCCATGGAACGCTTCGAGCGCTCCATCGCGCTGCGGCCCGACCGCGTGCGGACCCACGGCAACCTCGGTCTGGCCCTCATGGCAGCCGGGCGCTCCCAGGAGGCCGTACCGCACTTCGAGCAGGTCCTGGCGAAGTATCCAACGCACAACGAGTCGCGGAACAACCTGGCGGTGTCGCTCCTCCAGCTCGGGCGGTACGACTCCGCGATCGACCATCTGCACGAGATTCTGCGCCAGGAGCCGGATCACGTCCTGGCCCACACCAATCTCGGTGCGGCCTTCCTCGATCTCCATCGGCCTGCCGATGCGCTGGTGGAGCTCGAGCGTGCCTCGGTGATCAAGCCGGATCTCCCGCAACCCCGCGTGGGTCTCATCAAGACCTATCTGGCGCTAGGGCGAGTGGACGCGGCGCGGTCGCAGCTCGAGGTCCTGCGCGCGATCGATGCCATCGCGGCGGTGCACATCAGTCCGGTGTTCATCACGGATTGGTAGGGTCGCTTGACCATGCTCGCTCTTGTCGGCGTGTTCGGGTTGGTGATCGGGAGCTTCCTCAACGTCGTCATCGCGCGTCTGCCCGAACACCGTAGCCTCTGGCGTCCGCGCTCGGCGTGCCCGATGTGCGGGGCGGCCATCGCCTGGCACGACAACATCCCCGTCCTGTCCTATGTCGCGCTTCGTGGGCACTGCCGCGCGTGCAGTGCAGCGATCCCGTGGCGCTATCCCGTCGTCGAAGCGGCGACCGCACTCCTGTTTGGCGCCGCGTACGAGCGATTCGGCCCCACGGCGAATTTCGTCGTGGCCGCCGTGCTCCTGGCCGCGTTGATCGTCATCACGGCGATCGACCTTCGCTTTCAGATCATCCCGGATGCGATCACGTTGCCCGGCATCGTCGTTGGTTTTGTTGCCAATCTGGCTACGCTGCGTGTCTCCTGGGTCGATTCGGCGATCGGAATCGTCGTCGGGGGAGGGATCTTTTGGGCCATTTTGGAGGGCAGCCTGCTCTTGACTGGTCGAGAAGGAATGGGCGGTGGCGACGTCAAGCTCGGCGCCATGCTCGGAGCGTTTCTTGGATGGAAAGTCGCGCTCTTGTCGATCTTCCTGGCCGTGCTGCTCGGAGGCGTTGTCGCCCTCGTATTGCTCGGCTCCAGGGCGACCGGCCGCAAGGACCCGATCCCGTTTGGCCCTTTCCTTGCAGCCGGTGGCGCTGCCGGTCTCTTCTGCGGCGAAAGGCTCGTGACTTGGTACATGAGCGCATTCGCGGGTTAGGTGTGCGGGGCGTAGGCCTCGCCGAGCTGCTCGTGGTGGTCGCGATCCTCGGACTGCTCGCGGCGCTCGGCGTGCCGTACCTCGTCAGCTACTGGCAGGCGTCGACTTTGACGGCCGGCGCCCAGGAGCTCCAGACCATTCTGAACGGTGCACGACAGCTGGCCATTCGCAACAACACGTCGGTCTGCGTGAAGCGCAACTCGACGGGCATGCAGTACCTCACGAACGGCTGCGCCGGCGTCGTGTGGACAGGCGCGGGCACGGACAACGCCGGCTGGATTCCGCTCGTCAACGGCGTGACGATCACCGCCGGTCCGGCGCCCGACGTCGTCTTCACGTACCTTGGCGCCGCCACCCCGGGTGGGCAGTACACGGTGAAGGCTCCGAGCAACGCGCAGACGTTGACGGTCACGGTCGCAGGCTCCGGGAGAGTGACGATCCCTTGACGCTCGACGAGCGCGGGCTGACGCTCGCCGAAGTCGTCGCCGCGGCCACGATCATCGGGATCGGACTCGTCGGCTTGATGATCATCGTGCCGGTCTCCAGCTCCGGCCTTTCCGAAGGCAACCAGCTCTCGACCGCCACGTTCCTGGCCGAAGAGCGACTCGAACACGTCAAGAGCGCGCCGTGGACGTCGAGCCCGGACAACGACTGCGTGGGGATCGGGCCGACGGCCGCGCCGACGGTGCCGGTTGCCAAGAGCTGCACGAACGGGCCAACCACGCTCGCCGCCGGCGACGTGACGTTCGGCGACGAGCCCAGCGTGGCGGCGCCCTACACGGTCTACGCCCGGACGGTACGTATTCACGACTGCGCTGCGGCACCTTGCACGGGCATCACGAGCGCCGGAATGCGGCAGATCACGGTCACGATCAGCTACCGTCCCCTCACCGCAGCCGGCGTCGCCCCCAGCGACAAGTCCGTGATGCTGACGATGCTGGTGGCCCAGCGATGACGGACCACCGGAAGGACCCGTTCAGCGCAGAACGTTCGTGATGATTTTCCGAATCCGCGGTCTGGTGAACACGCACGACGTGAACCCCGAACGCAGGGCTTCCCTAAAACGTTGGTGCCCGTGGGGTGGGCTCCTATACTACGGTGAGCGAGTGAAAATCGATGTTTAACATCCCGTTTTTACGCCGGACCTCGGACACCTTTGGCCTGGACATCGGATCCAGCGCCGTGAAGGTCGTGCAGCTTCAGGGCTCGTCGCTGGTCGCGCTGGGACTGGCGTCTCTGCCTCCCGACGCGATCGCCGAGGGCACGATCAAGGATCCTCCGAGCGTCGTCGACGCCATCAAGGATGCCGTGGGCAGAGCGGCCGTCGGCTCCAAGGAAGCGGCCATCGGCGTGTCGGGACGCGAGCTGATCATCAAGAAGGTCCAGATTCCCGAAGTTCCGATGAAGGAGTTGCGGGACGCGGTCCAGCTCGAAGCCGAGCACCACATTCCATTCGCGATCGACGAGGTCTTCCTCGACTATCACGTCGTGGGCCGCCACGACGGCGCCATGGATCTGATCGTGGTCGCCGTGAAGAAGTCCAAGGTCGTCGAATACGTGGGCGTGGTCGAAGAGGCCGGGCTCAACGCCATGGTCGTGGACGTTGACGGCTTCGCCCTCGGCAACCAGTTCGAGCTCAACCAGCAAAACGAGCGTGGCGAGGCGGTGGCGCTCATCGACATCGGCGCCTCCATCATGAAGACGAACGTGCTCCGGGGTGGGACGCCGATTTTCGCTCGCGACATTCCGTTCGGCGGCAACAACTACACGCACGCGATCGCCCAGCACCTGAAGATCCCGTTCGACCAGGCCGAGAGCGCCAAGCTCGGCCGGGACGTCGGCGTCAGCTGGGAATCGCTGGTGCCGGCGCTGGAGTCGGTATCTCGCGAGCTCTCGCTCGAGGTCCAGCGGACGTTCGACTACTTCGCCTCGACGGCCGACTCCGAGCGCATCGGCAAGATCGTCCTGGCCGGCGGTTGTGCCCAGCTCCCGGGATTGACGGATTACCTCTCCTCGACGTGGGGCATTCCGGTCGAGCTGGCCCAGCCGTTTGCCCGGATCGACGTGAGCTCCGGCCACTCGGAAGTCGTCGGGGCTGCCGGGCCGTCGCTGGCGGTCGCGGTGGGCCTGGCCCTGCGTCAGCCTGGAGACAAGAACGAATGATCAGGATCAACCTGTCGCCAGGGGGACGAGCGCGGCCCGCCTTCCAGTTCCGGCTGCCGAGCTTCAACGTCGGTCTCCTCTTCCTCGTCGTGTATCTCGCCGCCCTCGGCGGAGTGGCGACCTACTGGTGGCAGCTGTCGAGCGACGAAACCCGGCTCACCCGCGAGATCGACGTCATGAACCGGGAGCTGACCACACTGCGCGCCGTGACGGGACAGAGCGCCCAGATCAAGGCGCAGGCCGCCGAGCTCCGGCAGCGAGTCCAGGTCATCGCCGAGCTGACGAAGAATCAAGGGCGGCCGCTGCGGTTCCTGGACGCGTTCGTCGACAGCATCCCGAAGGACCTGTGGATCACGGGCATCGAGGAGAAGGGCGCCGTGCTCAGCCTCAAGGGGACGGCGTTCTCCACGACCGCGGTATCGGACTTCATGCAGAACCTCCGGTCGTCCGGACGGTTCAAGGAAGTCGACATCGTCGTGGCGCGCCAGGAGATTACCAAGACGCCCCGCTTCGTGACCTTCGAGGTCACGTGCCGGTTCGAGAGCTAACCCATGGCCCTGCCCGCCTTCTTCGATCCGATCGTCAATGCCCCGCGGTGGCAGAAGTTCGCACTGGGCATCTTCGGACTGGTGATCCTCGCGGCCGGCGGCTACTTCCTCGTGCTCTCGCCGCTCGAGATCAAGGTCAACGGTCTCCGCGCGCAGCGCTCCACCGTCCAGCGTGAGCTCATGGAGGCCCGGGCTGCCGCGGCCGATCTGGCTCGTGTCCGGCTCGAGATCGCCGCACTGCAGGCGAGGCTCGACACCATGAAGGAGCGTCTGCCCGGTGAGAAGGACATCCCACCGCTGTTCCGAACGCTCACCGACGCGGCCTACCAGTCCGGTCTGCAGGTGTCCCTGTTCCAGCCGAAGGAAGGCAAGATCCACGACTACTACGTCGAGATTCCCATCACGGTGGCGGCCGAGGGTGGCTACCACCAGCTCGGCGAGTTCTTCGAGCGGGTGGCCGGTTTCCCCCGCGTGGTCACCGTGCAGGAGATGAGGATGGCGGGAATCTCCAAGAGCCGGAACCCGTTGCGAGCCGATCTCGTGCTCGCGACGTACCAGTACCGGCCGGTGGGCTCGCCGCCGGCGCCGAAGCCGGGGCAGCCGGGAGCGCCGAAATGAGGGGCGTCCCGTCGTGGGTCATCGTCGGTGTCGCCGTTTCCCTGACTGCGTGCAGCGGCGGCAATGCGTCCCAGGCACCGTCGGCGTCGGCGCCCCCGGCACCGATGCCGGCCGCTGCGCCGGCGCCGCCTCAGCCGGTGGCGAGCGCGACGGCCGCCGAGCCGGCCGCGCCCGCGGCGGGGAAGTACGACGCCAAGGGCCGGCGTGATCCCTTCGAGAACCTGGAAGTGCGTGAAGGCGCGAGCGGTCCGACCCTCGCGTCCGCCAAGCTCACCGGCATCGTGCGCGGCTCCCAAGGCCCGCTCGCGCTCGTGGAGACCTCCGACGGCCTCGGCTACATCCTGAAACCCGGCGATACGCTCGGGGACGGTCGACTGCTCGAGATCGGTCCGGACTCGGTCGTGTTCCGCATCGCCGTTCGCACGGGCTCCACCACGGACCGCGTGGTCCTCAAACTCCCGGGTGATTGAATGATCACACAGCGACGCAGTGGGCAGTGGGTGACGGTGGGGTTGCTCGCGTTGCTCATCGTGCTTCCGGCGCTGACCGTGGCCGAGGAGCCCGCGCTGACCTCGGCGGCAGAGCTCAAAGAGGTCGCCGTCGAACATCAGCCCGACGCGACGATCGTGCACATCACGACGTCCGGCGCCGCGAAGTATCACGCCGAGTTCATGGATTCGCCGAACCGCCTGGTGGTGGATCTCGAAGACACCGTGTATGCGTGGCGCAAGACGCCCCTGCCGGTCACCGAGGCGCCGGTGAAGCAGATCCGCGGCGCGCAGTACCGCAAGGGGGTCGCCCGGCTCGTCATCGAGTTCACGCGCAAGGTCGGTTACGCGATCCGCGAGGACGAGGACGGCCTGACGATCGTGGTCCCGCGCGTGGTCGCTGCCGACGGCCCCGCGGCTCCCGCGCGGGCACCGAAGAGTCCCGTCGTGGCGGCGGTGCCGCCCGAGCCCAGGGATGCGCCGTCGGCTGCGCCGGCGGAGATCAAGCCGATCACGGTGCCCCCGGCGACGGCCAAGCCGGCGCCGGCCCAGCGACCTGCCTCGATGGTGGTCGCGCAAGCGCCGGTTCAGGCGCAGGTACCGGCTCCGGCGCCCACGCCAGTCGTTCCCCCGCCGGCGGCCACGGGCAGCCAGCGCCTCATCTCGCTCGACTTCAAGGACGCCGACGTCATCAACCTGCTCCGCATCCTCGCTGCCGAGAGTGGCCGCAACATCGTCATCGGCGACGACGTGAAGGGCAAGATGTCGATCGCACTTCGCAACGTGCCCTGGGAGCTCGCGCTCGACACCATTCTGAGCGCGCGGAGTCTCGAAAAGCTCGAGCGGGGCGACGTGATGCGCATCGTCTCCACCGAGCAGCTGACCAAGGAGCGCGAGGCGCGGGCTCGAGTGGAAGAGGCGAAACTGAAGGGCGAGGCGGAGGTCCGCGCGAAGATGGCCGAGGCCCAGGTCAAGGAGGCCGAGGCGGTACAGCGCAAGCTCGCCGCGGAGGCCGCCCAGAGAGAGCAGGAGGCCAAGGGGCCGCTGCGTGAGGAAACGATCCGCATGCAGTACGCGGATCCCGAGGAGGTCGCCAAGACGCTGCAGGGCATCCTGGGCATCCCCGCCGAGGGCGCCAAGGTCGCCGGTCCCGGATTCCTCGGTCTTCCGCCCAATCCCGACCTCGGCATCGGCTACCAGGGCGCGCCTCCGGCGGGGGCCCCGATTGCAGTGACACCCGTGTCGGTCTCCCAGGACGTGCTGAACAAGGGCCTCACCATCCGGGCCCACAAGCCGACGAACACGCTGTTCCTACGCCTGTACGAGGCCGACCTCGAGCGGGTCAAGAAGCTCATCCGCGAGGCGCTCGACATCCCGTTGCCGCAGGTGAAGATCGAAGCGCGCATGGAGATCCTCGATCGCAGCGCGCTGGAGCAGATCGGTATTCAGTGGGGCGGCCTCTGGGCCGGCGTTTCCGGAACCACGACCCTGGTCGGCCAGGGACTTCAGACGACGACGGGTCCGGGTGGTCAGACCATACCGATCCAGCCTGGATTCCAGCAGGGCCCCAGTAACGTGATCGGCCTCGCGCCCGCCAATCTCGGCCGCGGCTTCGGCCCAGTCACCGGCCCCGGCTTCGGCATTCTGGCGGACCCCCCGGGGGGCGTCGCAACCGGCGGTTTCCCGATCAGCTTCCAGACCGGCCTGCCGAGCGGCGCCAACCTCGTGAACCTGCCGATCAGCGCGCTGCCGAACGCCGGCCCGCTGCCGGCGGCCGGCCTCGCGTTCGGTATCGTGGGGCGCACGTTCAACATCAACCTCGCGCTCCAGGCGCTGGCCAGTCAGGGCAAGACGCGAACCCTGGCCCGGCCTGAGATCGTCACTGTGGAGAACAACAAGGCGTCGATGTCGCTCGGCGAGGAAATCCCCTACGCGACGATCAGCTCGGCCGGCACCCAGATCCAGTTCAAGGAAGCCCTCCTGAAGCTCGAAGTCACGCCCACGGTCATCCACGAGGGCGACGTGACGCGCATCAAGCTCATCGTCGTCGTGGAGAACAACTCGCGAGGCGATGTGGTGCAGCTCGGCAACGCGGGCTCCCCGCCCGCCATCAACCGCCGGAAGGCGGAGACGCAGGTCCTCATTCGCGAGGGCGACCGCTTGATCATCGGCGGCGTGACGACGAGCGTGAACCAGAACACCGTGCGCAAGATCCCGTTCTTCGGCGACATCCCGATCTTCGGCCACCTCTTCAAACAGAACGAGAACTTCGAGAACGGACGCGAGCTGGTCGTCTTCCTGACGCCGTCCGTGCTCAAGGCGGTCACGACGGCGGCGACGTCGGGTGCGGCCACGCCCGCGCCCGGTCCCGCACCTCGGTAAGCTGCTGCCCGGTCCCGGCGCCGGGGCCGGCACCGGCCGCGCGCCGCATGGTAATCTGAACGGCACGCGACGAGGGCTTCTTCGATGGCAGAGATCTTCCGCTTCCTGACCGCCGGCGAGTCCCATGGCGAAGCCTTGACCGCCGTCATCGACGGCGTTCCCGCGGGGCTTCCCTTGACCGAGGCCGACATCGACGTCGATCTGGCTCGCCGCCAGCGCGGCTACGGCCGTGGCGGGCGGATGAAGATCGAGCGTGACCGCGTTCACATCGTGTCCGGCCTGCGCTGGGGCCACACCCTGGGCAGCCCGCTCACGCTGCAGATCGCGAATCGGGACTGGGAGAACTGGAAAGCCACGATGTCCGTCGGGCCTCCCGAGGCTGGCACCGCACCCAAGGAAGTGACGCGGCCGCGTCCCGGGCACGCCGACCTGGCGGGCGCGATGAAGTACGGCCACCGCGATATCCGTAACGTTCTCGAGCGCTCCAGCGCGCGCGAGACGACCGCCCGCGTCGCGGTGGCGGGAGTGGCCAAGCGCCTGCTCGCCGAATTCGGGATCACGATCCTCAGCCACGTCACCGAGATCGGTGGTGTACGGATACCCGGGGACTTCGAGATGCCGTGGGACGAAGTGAAGCGTCGCGCGGAGACCTCCGAGGTCCGCTGCGCTGATACCGAAACGGAGGCCGCCATCATCGCCGCCATCGACGACGCCAAGGCCAAGGGCGACACGCTGGGTGGCGTGTTCGAGGTCGTCGCCCTCGGCTGCCCCGTCGGGCTCGGCTCCTACGTGCAGTGGGACCGGCGTCTCGACGGCCGCCTGGCCCAGGCCTTCTCCGCCATCCAGGCCATCAAGGGCGTCGAGCTGGGTCTCGGCTTCGAAGCGGCGCGCCGGCCAGGATCCGCGGTCCACGACGAGATCCTGTTCGACGCCGAAAGCGGTTTCCGGCGCTCGAGCAACAACGCTGGCGGCCTCGAGGGCGGTGTGACGAACGGCCAGCCCGTGATCGTGCGTGCCGCCATGAAGCCGCTGTCGACGCTGCGGACACCGCTGAAATCTGTGGATCTCGCGACCAAGGAAGCGGTCGAGGCCGTCGTCGAGCGCAGCGACGTGTGCGCGGTGCCGGCAGCCGGCATCGTCCGCCGCAACCACGCCGCGTACGTCGAAGGATTGAAGCGATGGTAGTGCGAGGTGAGACGCGCTCGGGCGGCGAGCCGAGCGCTGAAATGGGCTCGACAATCGTGCGAGGTGAGACGCGCTCGGGCGGCGAGCCGAGCGCTGAAATGGGCTCGACAATCGTGCGAGGTGAGGCGCGCTCGGGCGGCGAGCCGAGCGCCGCTGGTAGTCCGACTCGAGCCGCGCTCCTGACCCGATGATCATCGACGTCCGGCTGGGCGCCCGATCTTACCCGATCGTCGTTGAGCGCGGTGCGCTGGCCAGCGCCGGCGCCCGGCTGAAGGCGCTCGGCGTCGGGTCCCGAGCCGCGCTCCTGAGCGCCCCCGGCATCCTCCGCGCACACGGCAAGATGGTCACCGAGAGCCTTGAAGAAGCCGGGTTCGCGGTCACGACCGTCGAGGTCCCGGACGGGGAGGCGGCCAAGACGTTGGTGGTGGCGGAGCGGTGCTGGAACGCGCTGCTCGACGCCGGCCTCGACCGCACGTCGACCGTGCTGGCACTCGGCGGCGGCGCCGTTGGTGACCTGGCCGGCTTCGTGGCCGCCACGTACATGCGCGGCATCAACTTCGTCCAGCTGCCGACCACGGTGCTCGCGCAGGTCGACGCCTCGATCGGCGGCAAGACGGCGATCGACCATCCGCGTGCCAAGAACCTCATTGGCGCCTTCCACCAGCCACGGCTCGTGCTGAGCGATCCCACCACCCTTCTCACGTTGCCTCAGCGTGAGTTCAGATCCGGGCTGGCGGAGATCGTCAAGCACGGTGTCGTGCTCGATGCGGCCTACTTCGACGACGTGGCGGCCAGCGCGCAGGCACTGCTGGACCGAGATCCGGCGGCGCTCGAGCGCATCATCGGAGGCTCGTGCCGGCTCAAGGCGAGGGTCATCGAGCGGGACGAGCAGGAGACGGACCTGCGCGCCGTGCTCAACTACGGACACACCATCGGTCACGCGCTGGAGGCGGCCACCGGTTACGAGCGCTGGACGCACGGCGAGGCGGTGTCGCTGGGCATCGTGGCCGAGGCCCGCCTGGCGCGACGGCTGAACCTGACCGACGCGGCCACCGTGGAGCGTCAGGAGCGGGTGCTCAGGGCGGTCGATCTTCCCACCAGCGCCGATACCGTCGACGCCGACGCCGTGCTGGCCGCGATGCGACGTGACAAGAAGTCGCGCGATGGGCGCGTGCCGTTCGTCCTGGCGCCCACCATCGGGACCTTCAAGCTCGTCTACGACGTGACGCCCGCCGACGTGCGGGCGGTGCTCGCGTCGCTCGCACGGTAGCGCGTTGACAATCGAAACAAGCGCCCCGTATAACGGTTCTGCGATGACGGTGGACGATCCCGCGATCGCCGGCGCCATCCGTCGGCACGAAGAGCGGCTCCAGCGCGATCCGGAGTCGCTCGCGTTCGCCCAGCTCGCCGACCTCTATCGGAAGTCGGGTCGCGCTCGGGACGCCATCGCGCTCTGTCGGCGTGGCCTCGACCGCTATCCGCACTACACGACGGCCCGCCTCATCCTGGCCAAGACGCTGCTCGGCGAAGGCGACCACGACGCCGCGCTGGCCGAGCTCACCGCGATCCTCGAGGAGAGCCCGAAGGAGGCGCAGGCCCATCGCCTCGCCGCCGAGATCCATCGGCAGCGCGCAAGCCTGGACGTCGCCGCGGAGCACCTGGAGGCCGCGGCCCGGCTCGACCCCACCGACCGCGAGTCTCGGGCGCTGCTCGGACTGCTGCGGGCGGCCCCGCGTGATGGCGAGGTCAGCGGTCTCGCCCGCGTGCTCGACGACGACACGTTCGTGACGACGGCCTTCGGAACCCTCTGCCTCGACCAGGGCCTCACCGAAGAGGCCCTCAACATCTTCATTCGGATCCTGCGCAGGGATCCGAACAACGCCGACGCGCGCGCCGGGCTGGAAGGGGCGCTGCGCGCGCGGCTGAAACGGAAGGGTTAGCGCGCGATGCAGGTGTCGACCGCTGAGTTCCGCAAGGGGCTGCGCATCGTCTTCGATGGCGAGCCCTATACCATCGTGGACTTCCAGCACGTCAAGCCCGGCAAGGGCGGCGCGTTCGTGCGCACGAAGCTCAAGCACATGCGCCAGGGCCGCGTCATCGACAATACGTTCCGGTCGGGCGAGAAGGTGGAGCTGGTCGATTTCGAGGACAAGCACATGCAGTTCCTGTACAAGGACGACCGCTTCCACTTCATGGACCTGGAAACCTACGACCAGGTGTCGCTGTCGGAGGACGAGGTCGGCGACGCCGCGCTCTACCTCAAGGACAACACCGAGCTCGAGATGCTGTACATCAACGGCTCCCCGGTCAGCATCGAACTCCCCAACTTCATCGAGCTGGCCGTGGCCAGGACCGACCCCGGCGTGCGCGGCGACACCGCCCAGGGCGGCACCAAGCCGGCTACGCTCGAAACGGGCGCCGTCGTCCAGGTCCCGCTCTTCCTCAACGAAGGCGACGTCGTGAAGGTCGACACGCGCACCGGTGAGTACCTCGGACGCGTGGCGGCGGCCGGCTAGCGATGCGCGTCAGCCGCCGGCCCGATGCCCACGCAGCCACCGAGCTCGCCCGTCAGCTCGGCGCGCTCATGAGGGAGCTCGACCTGGCCGAGATCGAGGTCAGCCTGGGCAACCTCAAGGTCCGGCTGCAGCGTCCAGGCGCCGCGCCGACGGCGTTTCCGGTTCCGATGGCGCCGGCGCCCACGCCGGCCGCGGGGCCGGTCGTCGACGTCGTCACCAACGCGACGCTCGTCACGGTCGAAGCGCCGATGGTCGGGACGTTCTATCGGGCCTCGTCGCCGACGGCCGAGCCGTACGTGCGCGAAGGCGACGTCGTCAAGCAGGGCCAGGTCCTCTGCATCATCGAAGCGATGAAGCTCATGAACGAGATCGACTCCAAGGCCGCCGGCCGCATCGAGAAGATCCTCGTGGAGAACGGGCAACCCGTGGAGTACGGGCAACCGCTGTTCCTGATCGAGCCCGCGGGGTAAGCCGACCGTGCGGGCGCCTCGAGCCGGCTGGCTGATCGTCGCGTCGGTCCCGCTCGTGGCCGCCGCGTTGCTTCTGGGCTGGCGCTCCCATCCGACAGCCTCCCTCGACGATCGCGCCTACGTCGCCACCACGACCGTCGCGGCCGGGGGCGGAGAGCGCCAGGCCGCCCTCCAGCTCTACGCCGCCGGGCAGTTCCCCGGCGCCTGCGAGCGCTTCAGCCGCGCTGCCGCCGATGATCCGAAGAGCCCGGTGTGGCGTCAGGACGTCGCGCGGTGCTTCGAGGGGTGGGGACGGGACGTGCTGAGGCAGAATCGGCCCGAGGAGGCGCTGCTGCTCTTCCGCCAGGGCCTGAAGGCGCTGCCCGACGATCCCGGGCTTCTCAAGGCTGCCGGTATCGCCGCGATCCACGGCGGGCGCCCGACCGAGGCCCTCGAGCCCCTCGAGCGCGCCATCGCCACCGAAGACGACGTCGAGGTTCGGCTGCTCCTGGCCCGGCTCTACGACCAGCGCGATCACACCGACCGCGCGCTGGCCCACCTCACCGCGCTCCTCGCGCGTGAACCCGGGCATGCGGCGGCACGACGTCTCCTCGAGAAGATCGAGCGCGAGCGTCGCGTCGAGGCGTCGTTCCAGCGCGAGACGACGGCGCACTTCGTCGTCAAGCACCGAGCGGCCAGCGGCGAGACGGTTCGTCCCGTCGTCCAGGCGCTCGAGCGAGCGTGGGAGCGCGTCGGCGATCAGCTCGACTACCACCCGGCCGAGCGCGTCACCATCGTGCTCTATGAGAGCGTGCAGTTCCACGACGTGACGCGGGTTCATGGATGGGTGACCGGCCTCTACGACGGCAAGATTCGGCTGCCGCTCGGCAGCGGCCTGCCCGCCGGGGCGGCGCTCGAGCGGCTGGTCGTTCACGAGTACGCTCACGCCGCGATTCACGAGCTGTCGCGTGGCCGGACGCCGCGCTGGCTCCAGGAGGGGCTGGCCCAGTACCTGGAGGACGTACGGGCCGATCCGCTCCTGCGCGGGCCGGGCGGTCTCACGCTCGTCGGGCTCGAAGCGCTCATCGGCGACCCCGATCCCGCGCGCGCGCGCGTCGGGTACGACATCGCCCTCTGGGTGACCGAAGATCTGCTCAATCGCGGGGGAATCGCGTCCCTCCGCGCCGTGCTGACGCGTCTCGGCAACGGCGACTCCGTCGCAGCCGCCATGACGAAGGTGTACGGCATGCGACTCGCCGAGCTCGAGTCGCAGTGGCGAAACCTGCTCGGCGGGTAGCAGGGAGGCCTACGCCCAGCTGATGTTCGGCAAGATTCTGATCGCGAACCGGGGCGAGATCGCCCTTCGCATCATCCGCACGTGCCGCGAGCTCGGCGTTCGCACGGTCATCGCGCACTCGACCGCCGACGCCCGATCGCTGCCGGTGCGGCTGGCTGACGAGTCGATCTGTGTCGGGCCGAACGACGCGCGCTCGAGCTATCTCAACATCCCGTCGATCATCTCGGCGGCCGCCGTGACCGACAGCGAAGCGATCCATCCGGGCTACGGTTTCCTCGCCGAGAACCCTGCCTTCGCCGACATCTGCCGTGCGTGCGGGATCACCTTCATCGGGCCGTCCGCGGAGTCGATTCGGCTGATGGGCGACAAGGCCCAGGCCCGCGAGTTCGCCAAGGCTGCCGGCGTGCCCGTCGTCCCCGGCAGCGAGCGCCCGCTCCAGGACGTGACCGAAGCGGTCGAGGTCGCCGACCGCATCGGCTATCCCGTCATCTTCAAGGCGGCCGCCGGCGGGGGTGGGCGCGGGATGCGGATCGTGCGCGAGCGCGAGGGCGCGGCGCAGGCCTTCGCCGCCTGCGAGTCCGAAGCGGCCGCGGCCTTCGGGTCCTCCGAGGTCTACTGCGAGAAGTACATCGAGGAGGCGCGGCACGTCGAGGTCCAGGTCCTGGGCGACACCCACGGCATCCGGGTTCACCTCGGGGAGCGGGACTGCAGCGTGCAGCGGCGGCACCAGAAGCTCGTGGAGGAATCGCCGGCGCCCTCGCTCAAGCCGGAAACCCGGAGCGGTCTGTACCGGGCGGCGCTCCTCGCCGCGTCCGCCGTCAATTACGTGAACGCGGGCACCGTCGAGTTCCTCGTCGACGGCGGGGGCACGTTCTATTTCATCGAGATGAACACGCGCATCCAGGTCGAGCACGCCGTGACCGAGATGGTGACGGGGATCGACCTCATCCGGGAACAGATCCGCATCGCCGCCGGCGAGCCGCTGGGCTACCGGCAGGACGCCATCCGGCTCGACGGTCACGCGTTCGAGTGCCGGGTCAACGCCGAGGATCCCGAAACCTTCGCGCCGAGCGCCGGCCGCGTGACGGCCTGGATCGCCCCCGGCGGCTACAAGGTGCGCGTCGACAGCCACCTGATGGCGCCCTACGACGTCCCGCCCTTCTACGACTCCCTGCTGGCCAAAGTGATCGTGCACGGCCAGGATCGAGCCGAGGCGCTCGACCGGATGCGGCGCGCGCTGCTCGAGACGACGGTGGAGGGCGTCAAGACGTCCATTCCCTATCTGCTCAAGGTTCTCAGCGATCCCGCGTTCGTGGAGGGCCGCTTCACCAGCGTCGACGGCCGCCGCCTGCACCCGTGACGGATCCGCGCCTCTACGTGATCCTCGACCGCGCGGCGGCGCGCGGGCGCGATCTGCTGACCATTCTGGACGCGACGCTCGCCGGCGGCTGCCGCCTCGTTCAGCTGCGCGAAAAGGAGTGGCCGTCGGGACGTCTCCTGCCGCTGGCCGAACGGCTCCGCGACCGCTGCCGTCAGGGGGGCGCGACGTTCGTCGTCAACGACCGGCTCGACCTCGCGCTGGTCGTCGGCGCCGACGGGATCCACCTGGGCCAGGACGATCTGCCGCCGGCGGCGGCCCGCCCGCTGCTCGGCCGCGGGATGATCCTCGGCCTTTCCACGCACAGCGTCGAGCAGGCCCGGGCGGCCCAGGCGGCGGGCGCCGACTACGTCGCCGTCGGCTCGATGTTCCCCACCGGCACCAAGCCCGGCTTCCAGCTGGTGGGGCCGCAGCTCGTCACGAAGGTCCGCTCCGAGATCAGCGTCCCACTGATCGGGATCGGGGGTATCACGCACGACAACGTCGCCCAGGTCATCCACGCCGGCGCCGACGGCGTGGCCGTCATCTCGGCGGTGTGCGCCGCACCGGAGCCGGAAGCGGCCACGCGGCGATTTCTCGAGCTCATCGACAGCGCGCGCAACTTGACCACGACCCGACGTCGGTCGCTATAATGGCGCGCAACGCGCGACCGACCCTGACCAGGAGGGGATGAGGATGAAGAATTCCATCGTTCGCTCGGTCGTTGGTGTCCTCGTCGTCCTGGCACTGGCCATGGTGCCGGGCGGCGCACCCATCGAGGCTCAGGGCAAAGGGACGGTCAAGATCGCCACCCAGAGCCCGCTCAGTGGCGGCCAGGCCGCGCTCGGCGAAGGCATCAAGCTCGGCGCCCAGCTTGCCGTCGAGAAGTTCAAGGGCCCGCTCGAGAAGATGGGCTTCAAGGTCGAGTTCGTACCCTACGACGACCAGGCCAAACCGGACGTCGGCGTCTCGAACTCCAAGAACATCATCGCGGACAAGGACATCCTGGCGATCATCGGGCACCTCAACTCCGGCGTGGCCATTCCGTCGTCCGAGGTCTACAAGGAAGTCAGCCTGGCGATGATCTCGCCCGCCAACACGAATCCGACCGTAACGGACCGCAAGTACACCAACGTCAATCGTGTGTGCGGCCGCGACGACGTCCAGGGCGTGGTCGGCTCGGAGTTCGCGAAGAGTCTCACCGTCAAATCCGTCTACGTGATCCACGACAAGACTCCGTACGGCCAGGGCGTGGCCGAGTTCTTCCGTGACGACGCCAAGAAGAAGGGCCTCAACGTGCTCGGCTTCGAGGGCACCGAGGAGAAGTCGAACTTCGATCCGATCGTCACGCCCATCCGGGCGCGCAATCCCGACCTGATCTACTTCGGTGGCATCTACGACCAGGGGGCGCCTTTCTTCAAGCAGGCGCGCGAGAAGGGCGTGAAGTCGAAGTTCATGGGGCCGGACGGCATGGATTCGTCCGACCTGGCCAAGATCGCGGGCAAGAACGTCGTCGGGATGTATTACACGTCGGCGGCCGGTCCGGCGTCGGCGCTGCCCAAGGCCAAGCAGTTCGTGGAGGACTTCAAGAAGAAGTTCGGCAAGAATCCCGAGCCCTACGCGGCCGAGGCGTACGACGCCGCCACGGTGGCTCTGAAAGCGATCGAAGCTGCGGCCAAGGGCGGCAAGGCGCCCGCTCGTGAGGACGTGTCGGTCGCCGTCCGCAAGGTGAAGCTCGCGGGCATCACCGGCGACATCGAGTTCGACGGCAAGGGCGATCGGAAGAAGGCGCTGTACTTCGTGCTCCAGGTCGCCAGCGACGATCCTCAGAAGTGGGGCGACAACAAGATCGTGAAGCAGCTCGCGATCGCGCCCCCGTCCGCCACCGCGCAGAAGTAGCGCCGGGGCCATCGTCGGAGCGGACCGGCGCGGCCGGTCCGCTCCGCATCCCCGCCCTCGCGCATGGACCTTCCGCTCCTCCTCGGCATCCTGCCCCAGGTCCTGCTCGACGGCCTCATCCTCGGGTTCATGTACGCGCTCATCGCGCTCGGGTACACGATGGTCTACGGCGTGCTCGAGTTCATCAACTTCGCGCACTCGGAGATCTTCATCGTGGGCGCCTTCGTCGGCGTCGAGCTCCTCCTCGGGCTCAAGAGCGCCGGCCTGCTCGACGCCCTGCCCTGGCCGCTCGTGCTGGTGCTGGTCCTGGTCGCCGGCATGGCGGCCAGCGGCGTGCTCGCGGTGACGGTGGAGCGCGTCGCCTATCGCCCGCTCCGCCACGCGCCGCGCCTGATTCCGCTGATCTCGGCGATCGGGATCTCGTTCTTTCTGCAGGACGCCATCCGGCTCTTCGAATCCCTCTGGCGCAACGCCTTCAACCTCGTGTACCCGACGATGGACGTGCTCAACGTGCGCTTCGAGCTGACCCAGACCGTCGACGTCTCGGTGAAGTCACTGGTCGTGATCGTCGCGGCGCTGGCCATGCTCGGCGTGCTCCACTTGCTGGTGAACCGGACCAAGGTCGGCACGGCCATCCGCGCCGTGGCCGAGGATCAGGCGGCCGCCAGTCTCATGGGGATCAACGTGAACCGAATCATCTCGCTGACGTTCCTCATCGGCGGGGCCATGGGCGGAGCGGCCGGCGTGCTGTTCGGAGTGCAATATGGGCTGATCAATCCATACACAGGGTTCATTCCGGGTCTGAAGGCGTTCACGGCCGCCGTCCTCGGCGGCATCGGGAACATCCCGGGCGCCATGCTGGGTGGACTCGTGCTCGGGCTGCTCGAGGCGCTGGCCGCGTCCTATCTCTCGCTGTTGACCGGCGGCGCCTTCGGAGCGGAGTACAAGGACATCTTCGCGTTCTCCGTGCTGATCGTGATCCTGATCTTTCGGCCCAAGGGCCTGCTCGGCGAGGTCATCCGGGGCCGCGCATGATCATCCAGTCGGCGCTGGCCGTCGCGGCGGTCGCCGTCTCGAGCACGGCGGTCGCGACGTTTCCCCGCTCGGTGCTGGCGTTCCTCGCGTTCCAGGCCGCGGTGCTGTTCGTCTATCTCGCCCGCGTCCCACGCTGGCTGCGCATCGGTCTTCTCGGCCTCGCGCTCCTGGTCCTCATGCCGCTCATCGGCGCGTACAACGGCTACTACCTCGAAGTCGCGACCCAGGTGGGCATCTTCGTGGCCCTCGCGCTGGGACTGAACATCGTCGTGGGCCTGGCAGGATTGCTCGATCTGGGCTACGTCGCCTTCTTCGCCGTCGGCGCGTATTCGTGGGCGATTCCCGGCTCCCCCCACGGCAATGAGATCTTCGGGAGCGGCTTTCCCCTTCCCCCCTCGACGTTCTACCTCTTCCTGCTCGTCGGCCTCCTCGTCGCCGCCGGCACCGGCGTCCTCCTCGGTCTGCCCGTGCTGCGCCTGCACGGCGACTACCTCGCGATCGTGACGCTCGGCTTCGGCGAGGTGATTCGCGTCCTCGCCAACAACCTGGACAAGCCCATCAACCTCACCAACGGCCCCAAGGGCATCACGCCGATCGGCCGCCCGCCGGCGCCGTTCGGACTGCCCTACGGCGAATATTTCTACTTCCTCGTGCTCCTCATCGTGGCCATCGTGATTTTAGTGAACCGGCGACTCGAGGACTCGCACATCGGGCGCGCGTGGGAGGCCATCCGCGAGGACGAGGTGGCCGCCCAGGCCATGGGGGTGCCGCTCGTGCGCGCGAAGCTCCTCGCCTTCGCGTGCGGCGCCTCCTTCGCGGGGGTCATGGGCGTCGTCTTCTCGGCCAAGCAGCTCTTCATCAACCCGGAGTCGTTCACCTTCCTGGAATCGATCGGCGTGCTCTCCATGGTGATCCTCGGCGGCATGGGCTCGATTCCGGGCGCGGTGCTCGGCGCCATGGCGGTCACCGTCCTCAACCTCCAGGTTCTCAAGGGCTTCTCGCTCTGGCTCAACGAGCTGAAGAACGCCGGCGTGACGATCCTTGGCTTCAACCTGGCCGATCTGCCGACCCAGTTCGAGCCCGCGAAGTACGAGCGGATGATCTTCGGCATCATCCTGGTGCTCATGATGATCTTCCGGCCGCAGGGCATCCTCCCTGCCCGCCGCCGTCAGCGGGAGCTCCGATGACCCGGTTCGAGGCGCGCGGCGTGACGAAGCGCTTCGGCGGCCTGACCGCCGTCAACCGCGTCGACTTCACGCTCGACGGTGGGATCGCCTCCATCATCGGCCCCAACGGCGCCGGCAAGACGACGCTCTTCAACGTCTTCACCGGGCTCTACACGCCGGACGACGGCGCGGTGACCTGGCAGGGCCGCTCGCTCGTCGGCCTTCGTCCCGATCAGATCACCGCGCTCGGCATCTGCCGGACGTTCCAGAACATCCGGCTCTTCGGCAACATGACCGCCATCGAGAATGTCCTCATCGGCATGCACGCCCGCATCCCACTCGGGCTGCGCGACGTCCTGGCCCGTGGCCATCGCTTCCGGGACGTCGAGAGCGGGCTGTGGCGGCGCGCCGCCGAGCTGCTCGAGCGGGTGGGGCTGCGCGCGAGCGCCAACGAGGTCGCGCGCAACCTGCCCTATGGCGACCAGCGACGGCTGGAGATCGCCCGGGCGCTGGCCTCCGAGCCCGCGCTGCTGCTTCTCGACGAGCCGACCGCCGGCATGACCCAGTCGGAGGCCGGCGCCCTGATGGCCCTGCTCCGGCGTGTCGTCGCCGAGCTCCAGCTCGCCGTGCTCCTCATCGAGCACAACATGCGCGTCGTGATGGGCGTCTCCGACCGCGTCACCGTGCTCGACCATGGCGAGAAGATCGCCGAGGGCCCGCCGCGCGACGTGCAGGCCGATCCTCGCGTGATCGAGGCGTATCTGGGACGGCGGCGTGCTGCGCATTGACGACCTGCACGTGTACTACGGCGAGATCCACGCGCTGAAGGGCGTGGGCCTGGAGGTATGCCGGGGAGAGATCGTGGCGCTGCTCGGCAACAATGGCGCGGGCAAGACGACGACCCTCAAGACGATCTCGGGATTGCTCTCACCCCGGCGGGGCCACATCACGCTGGAGGAACGTTCCCTGGCCGGCGTCGCCGCCCACGACGTCGTGCTGCGGGGGGTCGCGCACGTCCCCGAGGGCCGGCGCATCTTCAACCGGCTGACCGTCCGGGAGAACCTCACGATGGGCGCCTACCTGCGGACCGACGACGGCATCGAGCCCGACCTCGAGCGCGTCTTCACCCTCTTCCCGCGCCTCAAGGAGCGCATCGGCCAGGTGGCGGGGACGCTCTCCGGCGGGGAGCAGCAGATGCTGGCCATCGGGCGCGCGCTCATGGCCAGCCCGCGCCTGCTCCTCCTCGACGAGCCCAGCATGGGCCTGGCGCCGGTGCTCGTCGAGCAGATCTTCGCCACGATCCGGGAGATCAACCAGCAGGGCACGACCATTCTGCTCGTCGAGCAGAACGCGGCGATGGCGCTCGAGATCGCCCACCGCGGTTACGTGCTGGAGACGGGCGTCATCGCTCTCACCGGCAGCGCGGCCGAGCTGGGGGAAAATGCCGACGTCCGCCGCGCGTATCTGGGCGAGTGACGACGGGCACCTCGGAGCGAGGAGGAGCGACATGCTGGGACGCGGCCTGACGTTCGAGGAGCACTCCATCGGCGCGCGCTATCACACCCTCGCCCGTACGGTGTCCGAGACCGACATCGTGAACTTCGTGAATCAGTGCGGTTTCACCGAGCCGCTCTTCATGGACATGGAGTTCGTGCAAAAGGAGTCCGTCTTCGGCCGGCGGGCCGCGCCGGGAGCCCTCACGTTCGCGCTGTCCGAGGGCCTCATCATGCAGACCGGCCTCATTCACGGCACCGGCATGGCCTGGCTGGGCGGCGAGATCCGGGTGGTCGCGCCCGTCCTCGAGGGCGACACGCTGAGGGTCGAGGTCGAGGTGATGGACAAGCGCGAGACCAAGAAGCCGGATCGCGGCATCGTGACGTATGCCCACCGTGTGCTCAACCAGCGCAGCGAGATGGTGCTGGAGGCGCGCGTCCAGCGCATGATTCGCCGCGCGGACGTCGCGCCGGGCTCCAGTCACGCACGTTAGCGTGCTGATCCTGTCGCGCGCCGATCTCGAGCATTTGCTGACGCCGCGCCAGGTCATCGACGTGCTGGGGACAGCCTTCGCGCTGAGCGCCACCGGCGGCGCCGAAGTTCCACCCCGGACCGCCCTTGCCGTCGGCTCGCACGGCGTCCTCCTCGTGATGCCCGCCGCGCTCCGCCACGAAACCGGTGACGACCAGGATCTGGGCAACAAGCTGGTGACCGTGTATCCGGGAAACCGTGCCCGGGGCGATCCGACCGTCCACGCCACATACATATTGATGGACGGCGCCACCGGCCGGCCGCTCGCTCTGGTGGAAGGAACCTACCTCACCGCGCTCAGAACCGGCGCCACCTCCGCGCTCGCCGCGCGCCTTCTGGCCCGTCGCGACGCCCTCCGCATCGTCTGCTTCGGTGCGGGCGTCCAGGCCGGCTTCCAGCTGACGTGCCTGGCCGCCGTCCTTGGAATCCAGGACGTGGCTGTCGTCGGGCGCGATCCCGCTCGCGCCCGGTCGTTCGTCGAGAGCATGCGCCGCCGCCTCGGGGTTTCGGTCCATCTGGCCGAAGATCCGCGGGCCGCGGTGCGAGGCGCCGACATCGTCACGTGCGCAACGACCTCGAGCGAGCCGGTCGTCTACGGAGCGGATCTCAGACCGGGAGCTCATCTCGACCTGGTCGGCGCATTCAGGCCGACCGACCGGGAGGCTGACACCGAGGCGATCCAGCGGGCGCGCGTGGTCGTGGACACCTACGCGGGCGCCCTCGCGGAGGCCGGCGACGTGCTGATCCCCATGAAGGAAGGCGCCATCGGTCGCGACCACGTCGTCGCCGAGCTGGCCGAGGTCGTCACTGGCGCTCGCCCCGGACGCACCCGCGACGCCGAGATCACCGCATTCAAGTCGGTCGGCTGGGCGCTGGAGGATCTGGCAACGGCCCGACTCGCGTACAATCGCGCGGTGACCGAGCACATCGGAACCGAGGTGACGCTGTGACGGGACGGATCGTGCAGGTGAGCGTGTCGGCTGGAGGCGTCCCCAAGACGGCGGTCGACAGCGCGAAGATCACGACACTCGGCCTCGAAGGCGATGGCCACCGCGATCAGGAGCATCACGGCGGGCCGGAGCGCGCCGTCTGCATCTTCGCGGCGGAGGCGATCGAGGCGCTGAGGGCGGAAGGACATCCGATCGTTCCGGGCGGCCTCGGTGAGAACCTCACGATCGCCGGTCTCGACTGGAGCGCCGTCGTGCCGGATGCCATCCTGCAAATCGGCGACGACGTCATCGTCGAGATCACGCGCTACAAGCGCCATCCGGGGTGGAGCCGAGTCTACGCCCGCGTGCTCGTCCCCGGCTCGGTGAGGACGGGCGATCTCGTCCGCCTCCTCGCCGGGACCCAGGCGCGTCAGATCGTCGGCTCGCTGCAGCTGTGACGCGGACCGCCGACATCGTCATCGTCGGCGGCGGTGTCACCGGAGTCTCGATCGCATTCCACCTCGCTGGACGAGGCGTCGGAAAGGTCGTCGTCCTCGAGCGCAAGTTCCTGGCCGCCGGCGGCACCGGCCGCTCGGTCGGCATCGTTCGCCAGCTCTATCCGACGCCCGAGACGACGCAGATGGTCCGCCGCTCCCTCGACGTCTTTCAGCGCTTCGGCGACACCGTCGGCGGGCATGCCGGGTACACGGGCTGCGGCGTTCTCATCGGCGTCTCGCCGGCGATGCGGCCGCAGCTCGAGAAAACGCTCACGCTCCAGCGGTCGTTGGGCGTCCGCGCCGAGGTCCTGGAGCCCTCCGACGCCTCGCGCGTGGACGCTCGCATCGACACGACAGGCCTCGGCGCCGTGCTGTACGAGCCGGAGTCGGGGTACGGTGATCCTGTCGGTGTGACCGGAGGCTACGCCGACGCCGCACGCCGCCGCGGTGTGGTGATCGAGCAAGGTGTCGAGGTCACGGAGATCGCCAGGGCGCGCGCCCGGGTCACAGGCGTCGTGACCGCGGCGGGAGAGCGGATCGAAGCGCCAGTGGTCGTGAATGCCGGCGGTCTCTGGTCCCCGGCAATTGCAGCGCTCGCGGGAGTGACACTCCCGATCGTGATTGGCCGGCATCCCGTCTTCATCGTCGAGCGTGACGCCGGCTTCGGCGCCCCACACATCGTTTATCTGGACCTGGCCGGCGGCTCGTACGTGAAGCCGGAGAGCGGCGGTCTCACGCTCACCGGATCACTGACCGACGACGAGACTCAGCATCCCATGGATCCCGAGCTGCTGGGCGCCGAGGTCGGGCTGAACGAGGCCGAGGCCGTCCTCGAACGCACGAGTCGCGCGCTGCCGCGACTCGCCGACGCGCGCTACCGGCACGGGTACGCCGGTGCCTTCGACATCACGCCCGACTGGATGCCGATCCTCGACGAGTCACCGGTGCACGGTTTTTGGATCGCCGCCGGAATGAGCGGCCACGGCTTCAAGCTGGCGCCCGCCGTCGGCGAGATGATGGCGGCGCTGATCGCTGGCGCCGAGCCGCCCGTCAGCGCGGCGCCGTTCCGCTTCGACCGCTTTGCATCCGCGGGCACGGCGGGGACGTTCGCGTCGTCCTACTTGCGCTGATCCGAGATCCGGGTCGCCAGCTCACGGAGCCGGGCGAGCGTCGCGGGGCTGAGCATGGCGGCGAAGGCGGCCGGGTCCTGCTGGCCCTGCTCGAGCGCGCCGAGCATCTTCCCCACGTCGCCGCCCTGGCTGCGACCGAGCTCTTCGAAGATCTGGGCCGCGAGCCCGTAGAGCTCCTCGGTGAGCTGGTCCGAGCCGGTCAGTGCGCGGATCTTCTGATCCATCGCCCGCGCATCGGAATTGCCGGCGATGGCGCCCGCGCGCTGGCTGGGATCGGTGAGCATCCTGAGCGTTGCCGCCAGAGCTTCCGCGGACGCCGCGTCGAGTCCCTGAGCGTGCGCCGGCGGTACGGAGAGGCCGAGGACAATCAAGAACACGGCGATCACGATTGAGCGCATGGTTCCATGATACCGGCCCACCACCATTCTCCGGCAGAAAGGCGCGCCGGCACACCGACGCGCTAGAATCACGCTCGTGCATCCGGTTTTCTATCGCCAGCGCCCCGGCTGGACGTTTTCTCGGGCGGTCCGGGGTGAAGGCGCCTTCGTCTGGGACGACGCCGGGCAACGACTCATCGACGCAGCGGGCGGCGCCATCGTCGTCGGCGTCGGCCACGGTGTACGGGAGATCGCCGACGCCATCGGCGCCCAGGCGGGCCAGCTCGCGTACGTACACGGCACCGAGCTGACGTCGGAACCGGTCGAGCAGCTCGCAGCGGCTCTGGCCAAGCGGGTTCCCGTGGACGACGCGCGTCTCTACCTCGTGGCCGGCGGCTCCGAAGCCACCGAGACCGCGATCAAGCTGGCGCGGCAGTACCAGGTCGCGCGCGGTAAGCGCGCTCGTCACAAGGTCATCGCGCGCTGGCCGTCCTATCACGGGTCGTCCCTCGGCGCCCTCGCCGTCTCGGGCCGCCCCAGCCTGCGCGCCGACTTCGATCCGCTGCTTCCAGCGACTCCGTTCATTCCCGCCCCGTATCCGTATCGCTGCCGCCTTCCCGGCTGCGGCGCTCGGTGCTCGCTGGACTGCGCTCGGGCCCTGGAGGCAAAGATCCGCGAGGAGGGTGCATCGTGCGTGAGACGTGCGACCGCCACGGTGTCCTCTTCATCGCCGACGAGGTGATGACGGGCATGGGACGTACCGGGCGCTGGTTCGGCATGGAGCACTGGCCGGGCGTGCGACCCGACATCCTCACGACCGGCAAGGGCCTGACCAGTGGTTACGTGCCCGGCGGCGCCGTGCTCGCCAGTGGGCGCGTGGTCGAGGCCGTGGACGCAGGCGGCGGCTTTCATCACGGCTTCACCTACAGCCACCATCCCGTCGTCGCCGCGGCCGGTCTCGCCGTGATGGGCTATCTCGAGCGTTACGACCTCGTCGCGCGCGCCGCCGTAATGGGCGAGCACCTCCTCGGGCGGCTTCGCGGTCTCGTCGATGTTTCCGTCGTGGGCGACATGCGCGGGCTCGGGCTCATGGCGGCCGTGGAGATCGTCCATGACCGGGCGAGCCGCGAGCCGTATCCCGCCTCGGCGCGCATGGCCCAGAAGATCCAGGCCGCGGCGCTCGAGCGTGGCGCGATCGTCTACGCGTCGGGCGGCCAGGCCAACGGCGCCGGTGATCTGATCATGCTCGGCCCGCCGCTCGTGATCGAGCGCGCCCAGATCGACGAGGCCGTCCAGATCCTGCGCGACTCCATCATCGCGTGCGCGTAACCTTCGTCGGGTCCGGCGATGCCTTCGGCACCGGCGGCAGATTCCAGACGTGCATCCTCGTAGAGACCGGCGCCAGCCGCGCGCTGCTCGACTGCGGCGCCTCATCGCTCATCGCCATGAAGCGTCTCGGGATCGATCCGCTCGACATCGACGCCGTGCTGCTGACGCACCTTCACGGTGACCACTTCGGCGGCCTGCCGTTCCTGATTCTCGACGCCCAGTTCCGCCGGAGGACGCACCCGCTGGTCGTGGCGGGACCATCCAGCGTCGAGCCACGCGTGCGCGACGCAATGGAGGTCCTCTTTCCGGGCTCCTCACAGGTGGCGCGCCGCTTCCCGGTGTCGTACGTCGAGCTCGAGGATCGGCGCGCCGTCACGATCGCCGGCGTTTCCGTGACGCCTTACGAGGTCGTCCACCCCAGTGGTGCGCCACCACTGGCGCTGCGCGTGAGCGCCGGCGACAAGGTCGTCGCCTACTCCGGCGACACGGAATGGACCAACGCGCTGCGGGAGGCTGCCCGCGGCGCCGATCTCTTCATCTGCGAGGCGTACGGCTTCGACAAGGCCGTGAAGTACCACCTGGACTACACGACATTGATGGCCCACCGCGACGAGCTCGCATGCAAGCAACTCGTCCTCACGCACATGAGTCCCCAGATGCTCGACCATGCCGGCGACGTGAAGGCCCGCTGCGCCCATGACGGCCTGACGATCGACGTCTGATCGGCTCCGCGGTATCAGGGGTCGGGGGCGCGCCTACGTCGTGGGGCTACGATCGGCGCGGTCGCACATCAGCCAGTAGGTCACCCCGAGGCTCAGGGTGACGGCGGCAAGTCCGAGCAAATGGCCCGGACTCATGTCGCGCAGGTCGAAGATGATGAACTTGCGGGCGAGGGCGAGGAGCGCGATGAGGAAGACGACCCTCGTCTGGATGATGCTCTGCTGGCGCGCGACGACGTACTGAAGGGTGTGGTTGAACTCGAGCGCGATCAGGAGCGTCAGGACGTCGCCGAAGACCGATTGGAACACGCTGTGGTCGAGGGGGTCGAGCGCCCCCAGGACCAGCCCCGCGGTGACGTTGACGATCAGGCGAAACAACGCCACGACGATGATCGCGCCGACGATCACGGTCAGGGCGAATGCGACGGAGCTCTCGAAGCGCTGATAGTGCGAAAGGACGGCCCAGTCGCGTCTCAGCTCTCGCCACCTGTCCGCTCCGATCATCGCCACGTCGATCCAGATGGTACACTTTCGCCCGTGCCGGCGCGGCTCGGCGTGGATATCGGTGGAACGTTCACCGACCTCGTCCTGGTGGACGAGCGTTCCGGCGTCCTGCGCGTCGGCAAGGTCCTCACCACGGCGAAGGATCCCGCTCACGGCGTCGAGCAGGGCATCCAGGGCCTGCTCGATGAGAGCCGGGTGGCCGCCCGGGACGTCCACGCGGCCGTTCACGGCACGACGCTCGCCACCAACGCGCTGATCGAGCGCAAAGGCGCGCGGACCGCGCTCCTCACGACGGCGGGCTTCCGCGACGTGCTCGAGATCCGGCGCGAGGGCCGCTACGACATGTACGACATCTTCATCGACCCACCGGCGCCGCTGGTGCCCCGCCACCTTCGGCGTGAGGTCGAAGAGCGCATGCTGGCCGACGGGACGGTGCTGCGCCCGCTCGACGAAGCGGGCGCGCGGCGGGTGATCAGCGGGCTCGTCGCCGACGGCGTCGAGGCGATCGCGATCTGCCTGCTCCACGCCTACGTGAATCCGGGCCACGAGCGTCGGCTGGCCGAGCTGGTGGACGAGCTCGCGCCGGGAGTTCCGGTGTCATGCTCGTCCGACGTGGTTCCGGAGATCCGCGAGTACGAGCGCGCGTCGACGACGACGGCCAACGTCTATGTCGTGCCGTTAATGGCGCGCTACCTGGAAGACCTCGAGCGGCGGCTCGCCGATCTCGGCGTCCCCGGTCAACTCTACGTCATGCAGTCCTCCGGCGGCATCGTGCTGCCGCGCGAGGCACGGCGATTCCCGATCCGGCTGGTGGAATCGGGCCCGGCCGCCGGCGCCATCGCGGCCGCCCAGGCGGCGCGCGAGCGGGGGGAATCACGCCTGCTCTCGTTCGACATGGGCGGCACCACAGCCAAGGCCTGCGTCATCGACGACGGCGCGCCGCTGGTCGCACGGGAATTCGAGGTGGCCCGCGCCGATCGTTTCAAGATGGGCTCGGGCATGCCGGTACGGGTGCCGGTGATCGAGATGATCGAGATCGGCGCCGGTGGCGGGTCGATCGCGCGCGTCGATCGGATGGGGCTGCTCAAGGTCGGGCCCGACAGCGCCGGAGCCGACCCCGGGCCCGCCTGCTACAACCTGGGCGGCCGGCTGCCGACGGTGACCGACGCGGATCTCCTCCTCGGCTACCTCGACGCCGAGTTCTTCCTGGGCGGGCGCATGCGGCTCGACTGCGAAGCGGCGCGGCGCTCCGTCGAGGAGCACGTCGCCCGCCCCCTGGGGCTCGACGTGATCGCGGCCGCGTGGGGCATCCACCGCGTCGTCAACGAGAACATGGCGGCCGCCGCGCGCATCCACGGCATCGAGCGCGGCCGCGACCTGCGCACGTATCCGCTCTTCGCCTTCGGCGGCGCCGGCCCCGTCCACTGCTGGCAGGTGGCGCGCGTCCTGCGAGTGCCGCGTATCCTGCTGCCATTCGGCGCCGGCGCGATCTCGGCGTACGGTCTCCTGTCGGCGCCGCTGGCGTTCGACTTCGTCCGCACCCACCGCGAGCGCCTGGATACTGCCGAGTGGGCGACGCTCAACCGGCTCTTCGTCGAGATGGAGTCCCAGGGCCGCGCCCTGCTGGCCCGCGCCGGTGTGGAGGAGTCCGACGTTCGCGTCGCTCGTGTCGCAGAGATGCGTTATCTCGGCCAGGGCCACGAGGTCGAGGCGGCGGTGCCGGACGGCTTGCTGTCGGCGGCCAGTCTCGAGACGATCACGACGTCGTTCGAAGCGGCCTACCGCGCGCTCTATCACCGGCTGCCCCAGGGCGTCCCGATCGAGGCGCTGAACTGGCGCGTGACGGTCGCCGGTCCCGCACCGAATGTCCGGTTGTCGGGCGCAACGCAAACCGGGAGGGCTGCGGACGCATCGTCGCGCGCAACGCGACCCGGGGGGGCAGTCGGGGGGGATGTCTCATCCCCCCCGACGTGCATAATCATCAAGACCACACGCAAAGCGTACTTCGCCGAGACCGGTGGCTTCGTGGACACGCCGGTCTACGACCGTTACGCGCTGGCTGCCGGCACCGAGTTCACCGGCCCGGCCATCGTCGAGGAGCGCGAGTCCACGGCGGTTCTGGGCCCGGGAGCGCGGTGCCGCGTGGACGAGCGATCGACCATCATCGTGGATGTTCCGGCGTGACGAAGCCGGGCCGCTCCTCGAGCAGGCCACCCTCGGCTCGAGCCGGGCTCACATCACCCGCTCCAATGGAGCCGGTCACGCTCGAGATCTGCTGGAATCGCCTGGTCGGGGTGGTCAACGAGCAGGCCACGGCGCTGCAGCGCACGTCGTTCACGTCGATCGTGCGTGAGGCGGGCGACCTCTCGGCGGGCGTCTTCGATCGCCGCGGCTACATGGTCGCCCAGGCCGTGACGGGCACGCCCGGCCACATCAACTCCATGGCCCTGGCCATGAAGCACGTCCTGGCCGCCTGCCCGCTCGAGAGCCTCCGCCCCGGTGACGTCCTCATCACCAACGATCCGTGGAAGACGTCCGGCCACCTCAACGACGTCACGATTTGCTCGCCTGTCTTCCGAGGCGACGATTGCGTCGCCTTCTTCGCGTCCACGTGCCATACCGCCGACATCGGCGGCCACATCTTCTCCGCCGAAGCTCGCGAGGTCTACGAGGAAGGCCTCTTCATCCCGATCATGAAGCTCTACGAGGCCGGGCGACCCAACGAATCGTTGATGGCCATCCTTCGCGCCAACGTGCGCTTGCCCGAGATGGTGCTGGGCGACTTCCACGCCCAGATCGCCGGCGGGGCCGTCGGCGGTGAGCGCCTGCTCGAGTTCATGGCCGAGTTCGGGCTCCCGCACCTGGAGCCGCTGGCCGACGAAATAATCGAGCGGACCGAACGTGCGATGCGTCAGGCGATTCGGGCGCTGCGACCGGGCGTCTACCACAACGTACTCACGTCCGACGGTTTCGACGAGCCGATCACGATCCGCGTGAGCTGCGAGGTCAAGGGCGACGAGATCCTGATCGATTACGCCGGGTCCTCCCCGGCAAGCCGCCGAGGCATCAACGTCGTCATGAACTACACGGAGGCCTACACGACCTATGGCGTGAAGGTCATCGTGAGCCCGGACGTCCCCAACAACGAGGGCGCCTTCCGTCCGGTGACGATCGCCGCTCCCGAGGGCTCGATCCTCAACGTCCGCCACCCGGCGCCGGTCGCGGCGCGCCACGTGATCGGCCACTTCCTGCCTCATGTGATCGCCGGAGCGCTCGGCCAGGCGCTGCCCGATCACGTCATGGCGGAGGGCTCCGCCAACATCTGGGGTATCCAGGTCTCGGGCAAGGACGTCGATAGTAAAGCCTTCAGCCACGTCTTCTTCGCGTCAGGGGGCACCGGAGCCCGTCCCACCCGTGACGGCCTGTCGGCGACGGCCTTCCCCTCCGGGGTGCTGGGAACGCCGGTGGAAGTGATCGAGACCATCGCCCCGCTGATCGTCGAGCGAAAGGCGCTCCGCGACGGCTCCGGCGGCGCCGGAATGTACCGCGGTGGCCTCGGCCAGACGATCGCCTTCAGGGCTCGCACACGGGAGCCGTTCGTCTGCTCCGTGCTCTGTGACCGCACTCGTCATCCCGCGAAGGGCTTCCTCGGCGGTGAGGCGGGGGCCCCTGGGGAGGTCATCATCGACGGTGTCCGTCCCGTCAATCCGAAGGCGGAGCAGGTCGTCCCGACCGGCGCCATCGTGGAGGTCCGCCTGCCCGGCGGAGGTGGATATGGCCCCGCCGTCCGTCGAGACCCGGAACTCGTGGCTCGAGACATCCTGGAGGGCTACATCCCCGCGTAATCCCTGCCCTGCTCATCCCGCTGTCGCCGGCACGCCTTTCGCTGTATTCGACACCATGACACGCAAGCGGTCTTCGAGAGAGAAGCGTCAGCGTCCGGACAGGTCGGAGATGCCTCAGGCCGAGAAGGACGCTGCGAACTATACCGCCACCAGCCCGAAACTGAGCGGTGGCGACGTCGATGCGGACTGGAAGCGGGCCGACAGCGTCGGCGAGGAAGCCGTCGGTGGCAGCGTCGCCACCCCCGACCAGGACCGGGTGGACGACATCGGTGATGCGCTCGGTGTTCCCCGCGCCCCGGACGACGAGGTGAGAACGTCAGGCGAGATCCTCGAGGAGCGCGATCGTTATCGATGGGAAGAGGAGGACTAGATGAGGACTATGCTCGCCGCGCTGCTCGGGATCGCGCTCGTTGCGGCGGCCGCGCCCGCCTTCGCTCACGTCGTCGAGGTGACGACGGCGGTGTCGCTCGCCGACGTCGACGATCAGGAAACGTTGACCGCCGCCATCCACGCCGCGGTCAACGAGGCCATCGAGGGGACCGTCGCCTTCAAGCCGACGCTGGTCGCGCTCACCCGGGCCAACGTCATCGGAGAGCGACTCTACGTGCGCCTGCTGATGGCGGATGCCGAGGGCGAGGAGATGCTGCGGGACCTCGTCACGGACGGCCCCTCGGCCGGTCCGGACGACGACGCGGCGCCGACGCAGCGCACCAAGTCCCAGGGGCCGATCTAGAGCTTGCCGTACTCCTTGAGCCGGCGGTAGATCGTCCGGCGGGAGATGCCGAGGGCGCGCGCCGCCTCTTCCTTGTCGTTGTTGTAGAC
>MNEG01000115.1 GCA_001917585.1 Candidatus Rokubacteria bacterium 13_1_40CM_68_15 | reverse complement strand
CGCCCGAGCGCCTGCCAACGCTCGTCGCCCCCGAGGAGCTCGACATGCTCCTCGGCGAAGCGCTGATCGGCTCGCCGCTCTTCGGCACCCGCTTCCGTCACGCGGCCGTGCGCGCGCTGTTCATCCCACGCACGTATCGTGGCCAGCGGACGCCGGCGTATCTGCAGCGGCTCAAGGCCGATGCGCTGCTCGAGACCGTGCGCGGCCAGCCCGACTTTCCCCTGGTGGCCGAGACGCTGCGCGAGTGCTTCCACGACGCCCTCGACGTTCCACGGACGAGGCGTCTGCTCGAGCGCCTCCACGACCGCGAGGTGTGGACGCGGTACGTCGACACCGCGCTGCCGTCGCCGTTCGTATACCCGCTGCTGCTGGCGTGGGACTGGGCGTATCTGGACGCCGGCCACGCCGAGGAGCGACGCAGTGACGCCGTCACCATGCGCAAGGCGTGGAGCGTCGCCCCCGGGCCGCTGCGCGCCGACATCGTCGCCACGGTCGAGGCTGAGCTTCAGAAGACGACGCCCGAGCGTCGGGCCCGCGACGCCAACGAGCTGGCGGGGATCCTGCGCGCTCGCCGGCGAGCGCCGCATCACCGACGTCGAGTTTTCGAGCGGGCGGCACGCCTTCATTCCGGCCACCGACGAGCCGCTGTATCGTGCGCTGGGAAGCGACGAGGGCCTGGAGCGCGTCGCGCTCAGGCTGCTGCGCACGCGCGGGCCGGTGACGGCGGCCTGGGTGGCCCAGCGCTACGGCATCGCCGCCGACGACGTGGAGCGCGTCCTCGAGCGTCTCACCGCCCGGGGCCTGCTCCGCCGCGGCGCATTCATCGAATCCGCACCGGCACCGCAGTACGTGCACATCGCCGTCCTCGAGGACGTCCAGCGCCGCCAGGTCCACGCTCGCCGCGTGCCGCGGCCGGTCAGCACGACCGAGCAGTTCTCGGCGTTCCTGCTTCGTCGCCATCACCTGCATCCCGCGCATCGGCTGGTAGGTCCGCCCGGAGTTCTGGCCGCCGTCGAGCTGCTCCAGGGCGACGACTTCGCGGTGCGAGTGTGGGAGCAGGACCTCCTGGCGCCACGGGTGGAAGGCTACGAGCGCGAGTGGCTCGATCGGCTCGGCCTCTCGGGCTCGATCGTCTGGACGACGTTCGACCATCGCGCGGCTGGCTCGGCCCGCCCAGCCGACGACACGCGTGACGAGGACAGAAAGCGCAGCGGGCGCGTCGGGGTCGGCCTGCGCGAGAACATCGGCTGGCTGAGCGAGCCGGCCGAGCCCGCGTCCACGCTCGACGCACGAACGAAGAACGTCCTGCTTCACCTCCAGCTGCGCGGGGCCTCGTTCGTCCAGGACCTGGCGCGGGTCACCGGGCTCGACCCGGCGGCCACGCAGGCCGCGCTATGGGATCTCTTCTGGGCCGGGCTCGTGACGCCCGACACGTTCAGCGCAGTCGTTGCCGACGTGATGCCTCAGCGCGGTGCCGCCTCCCGCCGTAACGGGCGTCGACCACGACGCGGCATGGCGCGTGGGGTGTTGAGTCACTTGCCCGTCCTCGGTCGCTGGAGCGCGCTCGGCGAGGACGAGCGCCTGAGCCCCGAGCAGCGCGACGAGGCTCACGCTCATCTCCTGCTGGCGCGCTACGGCGTCGTGGCGCGTGAGCTGGCGGCCGGCGACTGGTCGCGCCTGCGCCACGTGCTGCTCAGGATGGAGTACGGCGGCGAGGTCGTGCGCGGCTACTTCGTCGAAGGTCTCTCCGGCGAGCAATACGCGCTCGCCGATGCGCTGACCGATCTGGGCGCCTCACCGCGACGCGCCGAGCCCCACGTCATCGTCAACATGGTGGACCCGGCGAACGTCTGGGGGCGGATCTTCGCGCTGAGTCGTCCCGACGGAACCCGCGTGGCGGTCGCCAGGACACCGCAAGCCTGGCTGATCTTCCGGGCTGGTCGGCCCATCGTCCTGGCCGAGGGCCACGGCCGCGAGCTGTCGACCCTCGCCGGCTATGAGCTCGTCGATTTGCCGGGCGTCGTGCGGGCGCTCTCATCGATCATGGAGCGCCCGCCGTTGCTGCGCCCGGTACGCAGGCTGGAGGTCGTCATGTGGAACGGCCGACCCGTGGCAGAGACCGAAGCCTTCGACGTCTTCCTCACCGCCGGCTTCGCCGCCGACGGGCCGCGGCTGTGGTGGGACGGCCACCCTGGGCCGCGGCCCGCGCGTTGATCTACGCCGAGTAGCCCTTCGCCTTCATGCAACGCGCGTACGCGTCGCGAAAGAACTCATCGTGCTTCTTGTTGTCCCAGATGCCGTAGAGCGAGCCGCCACCGGCGCCGACCAGGCCGCCGATGAGTGCGCCCCTGCCCGCGCCTTTGCCGCCGCTGGCGATCGCCCCGCCGGCCGCGCCGATCGCCGCGCCGCCGAGCGCGCCGATACCGGCGTCCTTACCGACCTCGACGAGCTTGCCCTTCTTGTCACGACCGGCACCCGTCTGCGCCTGGGCCTGCTGGTTGCAGGAGTCGATCGCCGACTGTGGAGGCGTGCCGGACTGGGCAACGCGGCGCGCCGGCGTGTCGCTCGCCGGGGCGGTCGCCGCCGGAGGCTGCGGCCGGGCGCCAGGATCCGGAACCCGGGGTAGTCCGCCGGGCGACGACGATTCCCGTGACAACCGCCGTGACCGCCGCCACCGCAACGCCGATCGCCGTCATCTTCCAGAGGTTCTCCCGCCCTTGGGCCATGGCTCGATCCTCCCACTGCCCATGAGGAGCACCTATCGTGCCAGCGACTTCGGCTCAGGCGGCTGATGGCACGAGCCCGTATCGTCACGAAGCGCGTCTACGACCCGGCCTCGCGTGCGGACGGGACCCGCGTCCTCATCATGCGGCTATGGCCTCGTGGCATCCGCAAGAGCCGCGTGGACATCTGGCTGCGTGAGCTCGGCCCGGTAATCGAGCTGCTCCGCGCGTTCCGTGGCGGCACGGTGGACTGGGCCGAGTATCGACGTCGGTATCGGGCGGGGCTCCGTCGCCCCGAAGCGCAAGCACAGATCGCCGAGGTGCGCAGGCTCGGCCGCGCCGGCAAGGTCACGCTGCTCTGCGGATGTCCCGACGAGCGGCGCTGTCATCGCACGTTGCTCCGCGACTACCTGGCGAAGGCTTGATGTAAACTCTCGGCCGTGGCACGGACCGCCGCGCTGGTGCTGGCGATGATCGTCCTCCTGGCGTCCTTCCCGGTCGCCGCCGAGCACGAGGTCTACTACCGTTTCGTCGTACTCGGCTTCGTGAAGGACGTCGCGGGACAGCCGGTCAAGGGGCGCACGATCGAGGTCGTTCGTGACAAGACCAGCTTTTCGTATCTGGCCGAGACGGACGACCGCGGCCTCTACGTCGCGGTGGCGCGGCTGGGCGACGAGAGCGCGGGCGAGACACTCACGGTGAAGGTCGGCCCGCTGAGCCAGAAGGTGACCGCGACCTTCGACGCCGCGAATCACGCCGACGACCGCGGCACGCGGCTCGACCTCGAAGGTTCGACGTTCGTCGAGCGCCCGGCATGGTTCCGCTCGACCCTCACCCGGTTCCTGGGCGAAAGGGGTGGCCAATGACCAAGGCGACGACGGGCAAGCGCGTGAAGGCGTACGTGCTCATCGAGACGGCGGCCGGCAAGGCCAAGGTCGTCAAGAAGTCGCTCTCCAAGATCAAGAGTGGGCCCTCCACCATGATCCATCTGGACGGCATCACCGGGCCCTTCGACTTCATCGCGATCGTGGAGGGCCCGAACCTCGACGCCGTGGGGCGCCTGGTCACCGACGGCATCGGCGCGATCGACGGCGTGACGCGTACGACGACCTGCGTGGCGGTCTCCATCGGCTGAATGCGTACCCTGGTCATCGGCGGGACGGAGTTCATCGGGGTCCACCTGGTGCGCGCGCTGACGCGGGCCGGTCACGAGGTCGCCGTGTTCAATCGCGGCCGGCGCAACGAGCGCCTGCCCGCCGGCGTGAGGACGATCGTGGGCGACCGCAAGGACCACGCTGCCGTGCGGACGACGCTCGCGGGCGAGCGGGTCGACGCCCTCGTCGACGTGACCTACGCGCCCACGACCGGGGAGGACGTGGACGCGGTGCTCGACGCGCTCGACGGCCGGCTCGGCCACGCCCTGTTCGTCTCGACCTGCCGCGTCTACGACCACGCGCTGCCCATTCCCTACGACGAGGCGACCCCGCGCAGCCTGTACTGGGGTGAGTACGCGAAGCACAAGATCGCCGGTGAGGACACCCTCCTGCGGCGCCAGCGTGAGCGCGGGTTACCGGTCACCATCGTGCGGCCCACGCACGTCTACGGGCCGATGAACACGCGCAACAACGAGACGTTCTTCTTCGATCGCTTGCTCCGCGGACGGCCCGTGCTCCTCCCCGGCGACGGCCGCTGGCTCCGGCAGTTCGGTCACGTGGAGGACCTCGCCGATGCGATGGTGGCGCTGCTCGGTCGGCGCGAGGCATTCGGCCAGGCCTACAACGTCACCGGCGAGGAGACGATCACGCAGGCCGGCTTCGTGGAGCTGATCGCCGACGTCATCAAGCGACCGCTCGACCTGGTGCCGGCGACGGCGCCCACCGGCGCCCCTGCGGTTCCGTTCGGCCAGAACCTCGCCTACGACTGCCACGCCGTCCACACCACGGCGAAGGTGCGCGCGCTCGGCGTTCGTCCCGCCTATACGCTGGCGGCCGGACTCGCGCAGACCTACGACTGGTACCTCCACGAAGGCCTCGACCGGCGCCACGCCGACTTCACCGCGGACGACGTGTTCCTCTCCCGCGCCCGCTGACGTGGCCGCCCGCCGGCGCGCCAGCGTCCTCGTCTACCGCCCGACTGGCGCCGACACCTTCGCCGCGCGCGTCCGCGCGCCCCGCGGCCGCGTGACGATCCACGCGGCCTCGACCGCGGACGAAGCCAAGGCCGTCATCGGCGAGGTCGACGTCGTGTGGGCGTGGAAGTTCCCGCCGATCCTCTACGAGAAAGCGGCGCGGCTGGCGTGGCTCGAGACCATGGGCGCCGGTGTGGACTGGGCACTGGCGCCCGAGCTGCCGTCGAGCGTGACCGTCACCCGCGCGGCCGGCGTGTTCGGGCCGTGGATGGCCGAGTACACGCTCGGCTGGTGTCTGCACGTGACACAGCGGATGGGCGCCTACGGCGAGGCGCAGCGCGCCCGGCAGTGGCGTGACGACGTCGTGCCCGACCGGCTGCGCGGCAAGACGATGGTGATCGTCGGGCTGGGAGAGATCGGGCGTACGATCGCTCGCACCGCGCGAAGTCTCGGCGTGCGCGTCGTCGGCGTGAGCCGCTCCGGGCGGCGCGCCCCCGGCGTGAGCCGCGTCTATCGCCCATCGCACCTCGGCCGCGCGCTCGCCGAGGGCGATTTCGTCGTCCTGGTCACACCGCTCACCGCCGAGACCCGCGGCCTCATCGGCGAGCGTGAGCTCGGCGCCATGAAGTCGAGCGCGTGGGTCGTCAATATCGGCCGCGGCGCCCTGGTGGACGAGACGGCCCTGGTGAAATCGCTCGACGCCAAGCGCATCGCCGGCGCGGTGCTCGACGTCTTCGCCGCCGAGCCGCTGCCGCCCAGCCATCCGTTGTGGACCTTCGACAACGTGATCGTGACGCCGCACATCGCCGGCCCCGATATTCCCGAGGAGCTGGCCACCGTGTTCAACGGGAATCTCGCTCGGTACCTTGCCGGCCGGCCTCTACGTCACGTCGTCGACCGGCAGCACGGCTACTGAACGGGCGTAAGACTTGCCCCTTGACTAGGGTGCCGTGCGTTTGAGGGATTTCCCTACGAGAACTTGCGGGTTTTCCCTGATTGCCCGGTGGGCGTCCGGCGCCTAAATGCTTGTTGGACAAGGAGGACGCCTTGGAGACGCCTTCGGTGCGCGGGACGTTCGTGCTGAACACGTTCGACTTCATCCGCGAGCATCACGGCCCAGCAGCCCACGCCACGGTGCTCCGGACGCTGCCAGTGCCGCGGCCCTCGCTGAGCGAGGCGCGCGAGACCTCCTGGACGCCTCTGGAAGACCTCGTCGCCTACATGGAGACGGCGAAGGCGGTACTCGCACCCGGGGATCCCGACTTCTACAGGAAGATGGGTTTCTACGGTGGCAGCCACATGCGAGCTCTCTGGGTCGGGATCGCGGTCAGTGAGCCGACGAGAGCCCTGCGATTCTGCACGATCCTGTGGCGGACCTTCTTCGACGCGGGTCATCTCGAGGTGATCGAGTCCTGCCCGGATGGCGCGATCCTGCGAATTCACGATTTGCCTTCGGCCGCGGCCTTCTGCCAGCGCTTTCTCGGCTCCGTGGAGGGCCTCCTCAGCCTGTCGGCAGTACCAGTGCGAGTCGAGGACGGAGCCTGCACCTCCCGTGGAGACCCGTACTGCGAGATATTCGTCAGCCGTGAACCATCGCGGCAGAAGCATGAGAGAGCCCCGGCCGCCATCAGTCCCGGACTCTCCTCTGTGGCCTTGTAGATCTCGACTTGACACCCTTCCTGGCGGTCGGCACCCTGCTTACAGGGAGAATCTCGGCATGAGCCTGGAGAAGCGTCCGCCTCATTTCAGCGTGATCGACGTGTACGACCGTGTTCTCGACAAAGGATTGGTAATGGATGCTCGGTTGCATGCCTCGGTCGCGGGAATCGAGCTCGTGAGCGTGCGAGCACGGATCGTGGTGGCGTCGATTCCGACGTACGTGAAGTCTTTCTCGCAGGTCGGCGAATCGCCGTGCGCGGCGCGGCCGACCTCGCCGGCGTCACTGCCACCGGCAGCCCAGGTGACGCCGCGGCCCAGCCCCCGCCGCCCTCCCCGTCGCCTTCGCACCTGCAACGTCCGCTGCGGGCACGGCTGCACGTTCGCGTTAAAACGCGGCTCGACACCGTCGACCATCGCGTGTCCGTTCGATGGCGGTCGCAAGTGCGCGGTCACCCCGGCGCCGGCCGTCTGACCGGCGGCGTGTCAGCGGCGAGGCCACCCACCGCCTCGCGCCGTTGACAGCTGTCGCCCACAAGCGCACAGTCCCGCCACCGTCCCTACTGTCGCCGCAGGAGGTGCTCCATGTCGCTCAAGGGCAGGCGTGCGCTCGTGACGGGAGGCTCGCGCGGCATCGGTCGCGGCATCGCGCTCAAGCTGGGCGAGGCGGGCGCGCGTGTGGCCGTGCACTATCACCGCAACGACGTCGCCGCGGCGGAGACGCTCGAGCGAGTGCGCAAGCACGGCGGTGACGGCGTCACGCTCCAGGCCGACGTCCGGCGGCCGGAAGAAGTCACGCGGCTGTTCGAGCAGGTCGAGCGGCGCCTCGGCGGTCTCGACATCTTCATCAGCAACGCGCGCCCTGACCTGCCCGAGTTCTACCAGGGGCCGACTACAATCTCGCTCGAGCAATGGGATGCCGCGCTGGATTCGCAGGCCAAGGCCTTCCTGGTCGGCGTTCGAGAAGCGACCCGGTCGATGGGAAGCGGCGGGCGCGTCATCGCCGTCACCTACGCGCCCAGTGCCCGCACCGGAAGCTGGCAGCCATTCTTCGCGATGGGCGCGGGCAAGGCGGCCCTCGAGGCGTCGGTGCGCTACTTTGCCGTCGCCCTGGCGCGCCGGGGAATCACCGTCAATGCGGTGAGCCCGGGCCTCACCGAGGACAGCGTGCTCAACACGCTGCCCAAGGAGGTGCAGGACATCGCGCGCGCCTGGCACGAGTCCGGCTGGACACCGATGGGACGCATGACGCGGCCCGACGACGTCGGCAACGCCGTCGTCTTGCTCTGCTCACCGGAAGCGTCGTGGATCACCGGCCAGGTCATCGGGGTCGACGGCGGCTCGTCGCTGATGGACACCCTGTTGCCGCTCAACCTCCAGATGGGCTGAGCGGGCCTACTTTTTCGAGATCAGGAACCGCCCGAGCGCCAGGTGCGGCAGACCCGAGCGCTCGAACGTGTCGATGGCGTCGGCGGCCGAGCCCACCAGCGGCTCGCCGTGCAGATTGAACGACGTGTTCAGCACCGCCCCGATGCCGGTGCGCCGCTCGAACTCGCGGATCACCCGGTGATAACCCGGGTTCCACGTCTCGTCGAGGATGTGGGCCCGGGCGGTACCGTCGTGAGGATGGACGGCGGCCACGATCTCGTCGCGCCGCTTGGGGCTGGTCGCAAACGCCAGCATCATGTACGGTGACTGGAGTCCCTTCGGGTTGACGATGTAATCGGCCTCGCGCTCGCGCAGAACCGTTGGCGCGAAGGGCATCCAGAAGTCACGGTTCTTGATCATCCGGTTGATCAGCGTCACCACGCGATGATCGGCCGGGTTGGCCAGGATCGAACGGTTCCCCAGGGCGCGGGCTCCGAACTCCATGCGACCGGCGCAGCGGGCGACGACTCCGTCGCTGACGAGCAGATCGGCGATCTTCTCCTCGATCCTCGCGGGCTCGCTCACGCGGTGGCGTGTGGCCAGGTCGCGTCCACGGATCATGGCCTCGACCTCGGCGTCGGCGAGATCCGGGCCGAGATACGCCGGCCCGAATGGCCGGGGCGCGGCCGCGATCCCGCGCCGGCGACAGAGGTCGAGATACCCCAGGTAGGCGGCGCCGATCGCATTCGATTCGTCGCCGCACGACGGGAACACGAAGAGATCGCGCACCCACTCGTCGTCGGCGATCAGCATATTCGCCTTCACGTTCATGAAGACCCCGCCGCCCAGGGCGAGCCGATCGCCGCCGTAGCGCGCGCGCATCAGGCGCGTCCAGGCCAGCAGCGTCTCCTCCACGATGCGCTGGGCGCCGCCGGCGATGGCGTCGAACCGGAGCCCCAGCGTGGCCTCCAGGAGCTGCTGATACCGCCGCCCGCGGCGCTTCCACACGAACCGGGCCGGCGTGGACGCGTCGAAGGCGAAGACCTCGCGCAGCTTCGCCGCCGCGCGCTCGCTGGCGCCCGCGGAGGCGTACGGGGCCAGGCCCATCACCTTGTACTCGTGCTCGCCGAACTTCATCCCGAGGAGCAGCGTCACGAACGAGTAGAACGATCCCAGCGAGCCGGCTGCGCTCGGCGCCGACTCCAGCGCCTCGAGCCCGATGCCGTCGCCCGTGTAGACGTGGGCGCAGTCACCGTCGCCCGAGTTGTCGTTGGTGAGCACGAGCGCGCGCTGGCCGGTGAAGGGCGCACCGTAGTAGGCCGCCGCGGCGTGACAGAGGTGGTGGCGCAGGGTGAGGATCCGCTCTCGCGGCAGGCCGAGGTGCGACGTCACCAGGCCCAGACGCTCGCTCTCGCTCAGATCGAACTTGCCGCGTGCCGGCTCGATGAGGCCGAGCCGCGCGCCCAGCTTGCGGGCCCGCCGGGCCAGGCCACGGCGCTCGTCGAGACCGACCCCGTAGTACTCCCGCGCGTACGTCGCGTCATGGAGCACGCGGTTCATCCACTCGCGGGAGTACGCGCGCAGGCCGGCCAGCGCGACGAGGTCGATGTCCGCCGGTGTCAGACCGAGCTGGCGTAGCAGCGCGTCCACCGCCTGGCGCGGGTAGCCGGCGTCGTTCTTCAGCCGGCTGAACCGCTCTTCGGACGCGCAGGCGACGATCTCGCCGTCACGCAGGATCGCCGCGGTCGCACAGTGGGTTTCGGAGACGCCGAGAACGATCACCGAGACGCCATCTTATCTCACCGGCCACCGCGGCCCCAACGTGTACTACGATACCGGCCGGCGGCGCCCGCGGCGCCGATCCCCCGAGGAGGTCGCCATGACGATCGAGGAGAAGCTCAAGAAGGCCGGACTGACCGTCCCGAGTCTCGAGGACCTCTACCGCACGAACGCCGCCGGCGCGCACTACATCTCTCACTTCCCGGTGCAAAACCTCCTCTATCTCTCCGGCACGACGCCGCGGAAGGACGGCCAGGGCTATCTGCCCGGCGTCGTCGGCAAGGACCTCACGGTGGCCCAGGGCTACGAGGCTGCTCGCTACGCGGCGCTCACGACGTTGGGGACCGTCAAGTACGCTCTCGGCGACCTCGAGCGCGTGCAACAGATCGTCCACATGATCGGCTTCGTGAACTCGGCGCCCGGCTTCAGCGATCAACCCCGGGTGATCAACGGGGCTGCTGATCTCTTCGTCGAGCTGTTCGGAGAGCGCGGCAAGCCGACGCGCGCGGCCATCGGGTGCCAGGGGCTCGGCGGCAACGCGTCGGTCGAGATCATCGCGACGGTGCTCTTCACGGGCGCCGACGTGCGGCCACCGCTGGCCCGCGACCACTTCCAGAAATAAGGGCGAGCGCTCGGGAGTCGGCGGCGGGATCACGCGCATGCAGCGGCTGAAGGGCAAGATCGCGCTCGTCACCGGGGGTGCGAGCGGCATCGGTGAAGCCACCGTTCGCCTCTTCATCGACGAGGGAGCCTCGGTCGTGCCGGCGGACATCCAGGACGATCGCGGCCGGGAAGTCGCGGCCGACGTCGGCGCTCGCGCCACGTACGTCCACGCCGACGTGAGCCGCGAGACCGACGTCGCGGCAATGGTCGACGAGACCGTTCGTCGCTTCGGCCGACTCGACTGCCTCTTCAACAACGCTGGCGCAGGAGGCGTCCACGGTCGGATCGACGAGATCGGCGTCGACGGCTTCGACGCGACCATCGGCGTGCTGCTGCGCGGCGTCTTCCTCGGGATGAAGCATGCGGCGCCCGTGATGAAGCGGCAAGGAACGGGCTCGATCATCAGCACGGCGAGCGTGGCCGGGCTCCGCACCGGTCTCGGGCCCCACGTCTACAGCGCCGCCAAGGCGGCCGTCATCCACCTGACCCGCTCCGTCGCGATGGAGCTCGGCGAGAGCGGCGTGCGGGTCAACTGCATCTGTCCCGGCGGCATCGCGACGCCGATCTTCGGCAAGGCCTTCGGGCTCTCGCCCGACCGAGCCGACGCGACGATCCCGCTCATGAAGGGTATCCTCGAGACGCTGCAGCCGATTCGCCGGCCCGGACTGCCCGAGGACATCGCTCACGCGGCGCTGTGGCTGGCGAGCGACGAATCGAGCTTCGTGAATGGTGACGCGCTCGTCGTCGACGGCGGGTTGACCGGCGGACGCCTCTGGTCGGAGACGGAGCAGCGGCGTGTCATGCTTCGCAGCATGTTCGACGTGCTACCGGTGTAGCGTCAGCCAAGGAGCCAGCATGAAATTCGGGATCTTCTACGAGCACCAGCTCCCGCGTCCGTGGGAGGACGGAGCCGAGCTCCGTCTCTTCCAGGAAGCCCTGGACCAGGTGGAGCTGGCCGATCGCCTCGGCATCGACTACGCCTGGGAGGTGGAACACCACTTCCTCGAGGAGTACTCGCACTCGTCGGCGCCGGAGGTGTTCCTGGCCGCCGCCTCGCAGCGCTCGAAACGCATCCGCCTCGGCCACGGCATCGTGCTGATGCCGCCCGCCTACAACGCTCCGGCGCGCGTGGCCGAGCGCCTGGCCACGCTGGACCTCGTCTCCGGGGGCCGGGTGGACTGGGGCACGGGCGAGTCGGCGTCCCGCGCCGAGCTCGAAGGCTTCGGCATCGAGCCGGCCGAGCGGCGCGCCATGTGGCGTGAGACCGTCGAGCAGGTGGCGAACATGATGGTGATGGATCCCTACCCAGGGTTCGCCGGCAAGTACTTCTCGATGCCGGTGCGTAACGTGCTGCCGAAGCCCGTCCAGAAGCCACATCCTCCGATCTGGGTGGCCTGCTCGAATCGCGAGACGATTCACCTGGCCGCGCAGCTCGGCATCGGCGCGCTCTCGTTCGCGTTTCTCGACCCGGCCGAGGCCCGGCACTGGGTCACCGACTACTACGAGACGTTCCAGCGCGAGTGCGTCCCGATCGGCCACGCCGTCAACCCCAACATCGCGATGGTCACCGGCTTCTCCTGTCACGCCGACGCCGAGGAGGCCCGCCGCCGCGGCAACGACGGCTTCCGGTTCTTCCAGTTCGCGCTGGCCCATCACTACGTCTTCGGCAAGCACACGCCCGGGCGGACCAACATCTGGAACCGGTACCTGGCCGTGCGCGATCAGATCGGCACGGAGGTTTTGGGCGGAGGCTCTGGCTGCATCGGCACGCCGTCCCAGCTCCGCGCGTCACTTCGCACGTTCCAGGACGCCGGCGTTGACCAGACGATCTTCATCCAGCAGGGCGGCAAGAACCGGCACGAGCACATCGTCCAGGCCCTCGAGCTGTTCGCGGCCGAGGTCATGCCGGAGTTTCACGAGAAGGAGGCCGAGCGCCAGGCGCAGAAGCTCGAAGCGCTGGGGCCGGCCATCGAGGCCGCCTTCGCGCGCAAGCGGGCCCTGCCGCCACTGGCGGAGGACCGGATCCCGACCTATCAGGCGTACGGCACCACGATCGCGCTGACGGATGCCGACATCGAGAAGCTGCCGGAGGGCAATCGGCACCGCGTGCGGACGTTCCGGAAGATCGCCGAGATCGCGGAAGGCGCGTGAAGGCAATCCGCGGAGGAGGAGGGGCACGATGAACGCTCAGGACAACGTGCACATCGTTCGTGAGGTCTTCGCGGCGTGGAATTCTCACGACGTGGAGGGATTCGTCAAGCGGCTGGACACGAAGACCGTCTGGGAGTCGGACGTCTTCCCCGAACCGTTCGCCGGTCACCAGGGCGCTCGCCAGTTCTTCAAGCTCTACGTCACGGCGTTTCCCGATCTGCACCTCGACGTCGAGCAGATCCTCGCCGCCGGCGACAGCCACGTGGTCGTCCGCTGGCGCTCGACCGGGACCCATCTGGGTCCGCTGGCCGACATCCTGGCGACGGGGCGAAAGACGAGCCTTCACGGGTGCAACGTGATCGAAGTGAAGCAGGGACGGGTCGTCCACGCCTGGGTCTACTTCGACAACGCGCAGCTGCTCCGGCAGATCGGCGCTCTTCCGGCTCGGTGAGACGTCATCAGGAGGTGCGTTCATGAAGGAGCTCGTCTTCGCACTCGAGTTCAAGGGCACCGCCGAACCCGTCCCGGGGGCGGAGAATCGGCTGCACGCCCGAACGTCGGCATCGGGGCAGACGCTGAGCACCGTGCTCAAGCGCGACGGCGTCCAGGCCAGCATCGAGCCGGCCGGCGGCGACACGGCGACGTTCGAGTCCGATGTCACGATGATCGGCGACGGGATGTTCGTCGAACAGGGGAAGATCCGCTACGGAGCCGCCGGCTCGATCGCCTTCAAGACGGTGCTTCGCGGGATCATCGCGCCGAGCCCACAGCCTGGCACACAGCGCGGCTCGGTGATGTGGGAGGTGACGTCAGGCGAGGGCAAGCTCCAGGGCGCCCAGGGGCTCATCACCTCGAACTTCACCGTGGGTGCCAACGGCGAGGTCACGGACGACCATTTCGTCCGTCTCTATCTGCCGTGATGCCCGGGAGGTGAGGGAGCGGGGTGGCGCGGATCCGCGCCACCCTGCCCTCACGAACGCTTCAGGACTTGGTCAGGGCTGAGACGATCGCGCGGCAGAACGCCGGCAGGTCGTCGGGCTTGCGCGACGTGATGAGGTTGCCGTCGACGACCACTTCGGAGTCCTCCCACTTCGCCCCCGCCGCGACCAGGTCGTCCTTGATCGAGAAGAAGGACGTGGCCCGCCGTCCATTGACGATGCCGGCCGACACGAGCATCCAGCCCGCGTGGCAGATGGCGGCGACGACCTTGCCCTGCTGGGCGGCCTCGCGGACGAGCGCCACCATGGCCGGATGTCGACGCATCATGTCGGGCGCGTAGCCGCCGGGAACGACGACGGCATCGAACTCCACGGCCTTGACCTGGTCGGCCTGCACGTCGACGGTGACGGGATAGCCGAGCTTGGACGCATAGGACTTGGCGCCGCCGGCGCCGACCACCTTCACCTCCGCGCCTTCTTCGCGGAAGCGATAGTACGGCACCCACAACTCCATCTCCTGATACATGTTCTCGGACAGGATCGCGATCCGCTTGCCTGCGAGCTTCATGATCACCTCGCTGTCAGGATTTACGCGACGTCTGGGCGAAGAAGCTGCCCACCAGCGGACGCAGCTCGCGGCCGCCGCACTGCGGGCACACCACCCCACCCTTGTCGTGCTGGCTGATGGTCATGGGAACGGTGACTTCCCGCTGGCACTTCTGGCAAAAGTATTCGTACTGCGGCATGGCTCCACCTCACGTCAGATTTATGACCACGGATTTTACCTCGGTATACTCCTCGATGCCTTCGTGCCCGCCTTCGCGCCCCAGCCCCGACTCCTTGAAGCCTCCGAACGGGATCTCGTGGGTGTAGCCGGTGGCGTCGTTGGCCCCGACCAGGCCGTACTCGAGCTGCTCGGCCACGCGCATGAGGCGCGTCATGTCCTTCGTGTAGAAGTACGCGGCGAGACCGAACTTGGTGGCGTTGGCGCGGCGGATGACTTCCTCCTCGGTGTCGAACAGCAGCAGCGGCGCGGCCGGCCCGAAGATCTCCTCCTGGGCGATGGGCATGTCGTCGGTGACGTCGAGGAGCACCGCCGGGGCGTAGAAGAAGCCGTTCTTGTACGCGCCCTCGGTCAGATAGTGTCCGCCGGTGACGAGCCGAGCGCCGCGGGCGACGGCATCCTGGACCAGCCCGTGAACCTTCGCGCGGGTCTCCTCGTTGATGAGCGGGCCGATCTGGGCACCGGGCTGGAAGCCGGGCGCCACCTTGAGCTTCTTCACCGCCTCCACGAAGGCGGGCAGGAAGCGGTCGGCCACCCCGCGCTGCACGTAGATACGGTTGGCGCAGATGCACGACTGCCCACCCACGCGCAGGAACTTCATGGCCACCGAGCCCTCGACGGCGGATTTCAGATCCGCATCGTCGAAGACGATGAAGGGCGCGTTGCCACCCAGCTCAAAGGACAGCCGCTTGATCTGGCGCGCGGCCGCTTCCATGATCCCCTTGCCGACATCGGTCGAGCCGGTGAAGCCGATCTTGCGGATGAGCGGGTGCGTGAGGAGCTCGTTGCCGACGAGGCGCGAGCGGTTAGTGGTGAGCACGTTGAAAACTCCGGGCGGCAGGCCGGCGGCCTGGGTGATGTCGGCGATGGCCAGCGCCGTCAGCGGCGTGGCCGACGCCGGCTTGAGTACGACCGAGCAGCCGGCGGCGAGCGCCGGCGCGATCTTTCGCGTGACCATCGTGGACGGGAAATTCCACGGGGTCACCGCGGCGACCGGGCCGATCGGCTGGTGGAGGACCCAGTAACGCTTGCCTGGCTGGGGTGACGCCACCCACTCGCCGGACATCCGGCGGGCTTCCTCGGCGAACCAGCCGAAGTAGCCGAGCGAGAACTGCACCTCCTTCTTCGCCTCCTCGTAGGGCTTGCCGTTCTCCAGCGTGACGATCCGGGCGAGCTCGTCCCGCCGCTCCTCCATCAGCTCCTGGATGGCGAGCAGGATGCGGCCACGGTCCTTGGGCGCGAGCAGCGACCATTCGCGAAACGCGGCGTGCGCCGCCTGCACGGCGCGCTCGATCTCCGGCGCCGCGCCGTTGGCGACGGAGGCGACGGTCGACTGATCTGCGGGATTGATCACGTCGAACGTGGCGCCGCCTTCGGCAAGCACCCATTCGCCGTTGATGAACATCGGCTTGGCGTCGGTCATGAGACCCCCTGGGCTGGATCCGGTTAGGGCGCACAGCCTACGCCGCCGAGCGACAGCACGCTAGACGCAGTGCGCTATGCCGGGCAGTTCCCCCTGTAGAACGCTCCAGTAGAGAGGGCTCGTCGCCCAGGCGCTCATTTCGGTTTGATGCGCGGCTCGGGGACACCGTAGACTTTTCGCTTCCCCTGAGTAATCACGCGCTCAATGTCATCACGAGAGAAGTGGTGTTCCTCTCGGCGGCCGTCTTGTATCTTCCACCTAGACGAGCATTGATAGAGTGAGCCAGCGACGGACGGTGGCGGGCGACAGCTCGATCTGTCTACGGTCGGCGAGACCG
>MNEG01000108.1 GCA_001917585.1 Candidatus Rokubacteria bacterium 13_1_40CM_68_15 | reverse complement strand
AGGACGAAGTCCTCGAGCAGTCGCTGTCCCGCTTCATCAGCGTCGACGAGACGCGGGAGTTCATGGCCGCGCTTCGTGAGGTGGTGGTCCGCGGCATCACCCGAAATGCGCGGCTGAATCCGCGGAGCGCCTCCGGGGAAATCATCCCCACGACGCTGAATGCCTCGGCGCTGCGCGACGCCGACGACACCGTGATCGGCGCGATTGGCATCCTGCGTGACATGCGCGCCTACGAGATGGTCGTCCGCGACCTGGAGGAGTCACGTCGCAAGCTGGACGACGCGAACCGCGCCAAGGACGAATTCCTCGCCACGTTGTCCCACGAGCTCCGCACGCCGCTCAACGCCATTCTGGGATGGGTGCGCCTGCTTCGCTCCGGGACGCTCGATCCCACGGGCGCCCGCCGGGGGCCAGAGATCATCGAACGAAACACCCGCGTCCTTGCCCAGCTCATCGAAGACCTGCTCGACGTTTCCCGCATCATCACGGGCAAGCTCCGCCTGGATATCGTGTCGGTCGATCTCGTTTCCGTCGTCGTGGCGGCGATGGAAGCGGTGCAGGCGGCGGCCGACGCGAAGGCGATCCGGTTGGAGGCGAGCCTGGACCCGTGCCTCGGCCCGGTCCCGGCCGATCCCGATCGGCTGCAGCAGGTCGTCTGGAACCTCTTGACCAACGCCATCAAGTTCACGCCGAGCGGCGGCCGGGTGGACGTCGGACTGGAGCGTGCCGACTCCGTGGCACGAATCACCGTGAGCGATACGGGCAAAGGGATCCCACGTGAACTCCTCCCGTTCGTGTTCGACCGCTTCCGGCAAGAGGAGACGTCGATCGGCCGCCGACATGGCGGCCTCGGGCTGGGGCTCGCTATCGTGCGGCACATCGTCGAACTCCACGGGGGCGTCGTGCGGGCCGAAAGCCCGGGGGAGGGTCGTGGGGCGAGCTTCACGGTCGATCTCCCGTTGACTGCCGCCCGCGTCGGCGCGGTCGCGCCAGAACCGGAGCGCCGCCCGCTCGACGGCGACACGATCGTCCGGCCGGCGGTCCTGAAGGGTCTGCGCGTTTTGGTCGTTGACGACGAGGCCGACGCCCGCGAACTCTTGCGCATCGTGCTGCGGTCCTCAGGGGCTGAGGTCATGGCGGCCGCCAGCGCCGAGGAGGCATTCGAGCAGGTGGAACGGTGGCACCCAGACATTCTGGTCAGCGACATCGGACTGCCGGGTGACGACGGATACACGCTGATCCAAAAGCTACGAAGCCTGGAAGCCGATCGCGGGCGGTCGATTCCGGCCCTTGCCGTGACCGCCTACGCTCGCGCCGAAGATCGAACGCGAGCGCTATCGTCCGGGTTCCAGATGCACGTCGCGAAGCCACTCGAACCGGCCCACCTGGTCGCGGCGATCGCGAGTCTGCTGAACAAAGACCGAGGTGCAGCCGCGGCCGGGACTTAGAAAGGTCCAGCCGCTGGCTGCGACCCCCGCGAACTGGAGCAGGGCCAGGAATACGGCGAGGACGGTCCTGCTGCTCTCACATCCCGTACATGCTCATAGTGCGCGCGTGATCGTTAATTTCTCATATGCTGGCCACGCGATCTGTCGCGCCGTGCCAGGACTGCCGGGGCGCTGAACCCGGGCGCGCACCTCGTCCCGTTGTTTGAGGGTGACGGGCTGGGAGACGATCTCCCACACGCCATCCGCGTCAGTAAACCGGTCGCCGATGCGGAGTTGCGCAGGGACGATCGAGTAGGTGGTTCGTGCTCGTTGTGGTGCCGGCATCGTCCCCTGATGGCCGCGGTCGAGCAGCACCGAACATCAAAGGGGTTCGTCGAGATACTGGATCGTACGGCGTAAGCGAGAACCGTACCATTTAACCGAATGCGACCCAACTCCGCGATTGCCGACGATTGCCCTTCAGAAGGGGCCCAGTTGTTCCCTACCGTATGCGTGCAGCACTGTGCAACTGGCCTGTAGGTCACTGTGCAATCGTGCTGTAGGGAGGATCTCCGGGTACGCCGCGACGGGTGCATCGCTCATCGTCGCGACGAGCGCTCACGAAGGAGGCGGGCGAGGATTCTTCCCGCCTGACCTCAGATCCTAACCGTGAGGTATCGCGACCGCGCGGCGTCGATGCTGGCGCACATGCTCCTCGGTTGTCGCCGGTCTCACCGTGCGGCTGACGTGGCCGACGCGCTCGCCTCGCGTGGCGGCGATCGGGGCGAGCCTGATCTCTGCCGCAACGCCGTGCTGGCCGGGCGCAACCTTCGGCAGCGCGAGAACGAGCACACCGTTTCCATAGGTGGCGTTGGTCAGCGCACCTTCGACGGGCTCAGGCAGCGCAACGTGGCCCTCGTACGGACCGATGGCCCACTGCGCCAGGACAAGATCGCGGTCATGCTGGTGCGGTCCTCGCTCTCTGCCCTGGATCGTGACTCGCTCACCGGTCACCGTGATCGAGATGTCGGTAGGCTCGAGGCCGGGCATGGGTGCGACGACCATGATCCGGTGATCGGTCCGATACACGCGAAGCGGCAACGATTGGACTTGTCCTGGCATGTCAAACCTCATTGGCTCGGTACCACACTGAACATCGGAGGTGCTTCTGGTAGCGATCATACTGCGAGAGGTCAAGGAGGCGAGGGGACCGAAGAACGACGGCCGTTCGCCGGACGGGAGGGTGCCGGCGAACGGCGTCGCTCTTCCTCTAATGAGAAAGACCAGAGCCCGAGTCGACGGCTGGTGGTGCAAGGAGCACGCCGAACCAGGAAGGATCGATGTGACGCCTGTTAGCAAGTGGGGGCGCGCCACCGAAGGGTGAGTGCGTCAGCTTCCCTGACACGAACCCGCACCGCCGAGCGAGCTGATCCTGCATCCGCTCGACCGGTCGCCAGTGGCCGAAGCGCATAGCCAGTGGCCGAATCGCATAGAATGAGCGCCCAACGGAGTGGTGCCGATGATGCGTTCCGGAGTCGTCGGGGTCGTTCTCTTGAGCATTGCGTGCGCGCTGGCGGCTCCCGCCCGCGCCGAATATCCGGACCGGCCGACGAATGCCATCGTGGGGTTCCCCGCCGGCGGGCTCGCCGACGTCGTCCTGCGCGCCGTCGTGGAGGGGATGAAGAAGAAATTTCCAAAAGGACTCGCCGTGGTCAACCGCTCGGGCGCCGGCGGGACGATCGGCGCCACCGAGATCATCAGCGCCAGGCCGGACGGCTACACCTTCGGCCTCGTGGCGGCGGCGAACCTCATCATCCAGCCCCAGCTCACCGACCTCCCGTACCGGACGCCCGATGACTATGTCCCGTTCATCAATCTCGTCTCGTGGTCGCCACTTCTGGCCGTGCGCCAGGATGCACCCTGGAAGACGGTCCAGGAATTCGTCAATGCCGCGCGCGCGACACCCGGGAAGTTCCGCGTGGGCTCCCCGGTGAGGGGACAGGAAGCCATCTCGCGCTCGAAGAGCTGATGCACGCCGCCAGTGTAAAGCTGACTCACGTGCCCTTCGCGGGCTGGGCGGAAGGCAGCCCAGCGCTGCTCGGTGGCCACATCGAAGCCATCGTGGCCCAGCCCGGTGAGGTGCGGCCGCTCGTGGAAGCGAAGAAGATGCGCCTGCTCACCGTCTTTCAGCCCGCCCGCAACGCCGTCTTTCCCGACGTGCCGACGTGCAAAGAAGTCGGTTACGACGTCCAGACGCGGTTCCACTTCCTCCTGCTGGCTCCGAAGAGCACGCCCGAGAAGATCGTTCGCTACCTTCACGATGCGGCAAAGGCTTCGCTGGAGGACGTCGCTTTCGCGAGCTTCGCGAAGGCACGCGTGATCGACGTCGACTACCGCCCCGGCGACAAGCTGCGCGGGGATCTCTGGGAGGAGTACCGAAAGCACACCGACATCCTCGAACGCGTCGGGATGCTGAAGAGATAGATGTGACCAGGCGCGTGGCAGCGCTGGCCTGGCTCGGGGCAAGCGGGCTGTACCTGGCCGGCGCAGCCACGTTTCCTTTCGGCTCCGGGGCCCGGCCGGGCGCCGGCTTCTTTCCCGTCGCCGTCGGCGTCCTGCTCTGTCTCGTGTGCGCACTCTTCGCAGTCCACACGTTTCGTCAGGCGAGCGAGGATGGGCGCTCCGGGGGAACGATGCCGGCGGACGACCGGGCGCGCGTCCTGGCGACGGTCGCCGGGCTGATCGCGTTCTGCCTCATTCTCCCGTACGCCGGCTATCCGCTCGCCGCCGCCGTCTTCGTGGCCTGGCTTCTCCGCCGCCTGGGCGGGGGACGGTGGGTGGTGACCGCAGTGATCGCTGTCGTGAGCGCGCTCGTTTCCTACTACGTCTTCGCCGTGCTGCTGGCGGTTCCGCTGCCTCGCAGCGCCCTCTTCGACTGATGGGCACCGTGTGATGGGAACCGTCGAAGGACTGCTGTACGGCTTCGGCGTGGCCCTGACCCCGGTGAATCTCTTCGCCTGCTTCATTGGCGTGATCATCGGGACGATCGTCGGGATCCTGCCTGGCATCGGACCCGTGGGCGCGATGGCCCTCCTCCTGCCCTCGACGTTCGCGCTCTCGCCAGCGACGGCCCTCATCATGCTGGCGGGCATCTACTACGGGTCGATGTACGGCGGGTCGACCACCTCGATCCTCGTCAACGTGCCCGGCGAGGCCGCCTCCGTGGTGACCGCGATCGACGGCTATCAGATGGCGCGGAAGGGGCGGGCGGGGGCGGCCCTCGCCGTGTCCGCCATGGGATCCTTCGTGGCCGGCTCTGGCGGCGTCGTCGGCATTGTGCTGTTCTCCTCCTGGCTCGCCGACCTCGCGCTGCAGTTCGGTCCTCCCGAGTACTTCGCACTGACGGTGATGGGACTCGCGATCCTCTCGCGCCTGTCCGGTGGCTCTGTGCTCATGGCTTTCCTGATGGTGGGACTCGGGCTCGCCATCGGCACCGTCGGCATGGAGCCAATTTCGGGCGTGCGTCGATTCACCTTCGGCTCCGTCCAGCTCTCCCAGGGTATCGAGCTGGTGCCCGTCATCATGGGCCTCTATGGCGTGGCCGAGGTGCTCGTGCTCGCCGAGGAGGGTGTGAAGAAGGCGGTCATCGAGCGGGTGAGGTTCCGTGAGCTGTTCCCGACCCGCACGGAATGGCGAATGTCGTCGTGGCCGATCGCGCGCGGCTCCGTCGTCGGTTTCCTCACGGGCCTCATCCCCGGTCCCGCCACCGTGCTTGCCACCTTCATCTCCTACACGATCGAGCGGCGAGTCTCGAAGACGCCTGAGCGCTTCGGCACCGGCGCCATCGAGGGCGTGGCCGGGCCCGAGTCCGCCAACAACGGCGCCACCGCGGGAGCCATGGTCCCGCTCCTCTCGCTCGGTATTCCGTTCGCTCCGGCCACCGCCATCCTGCTCGGCGCCCTCGTCATCCACGGGATCCAGCCGGGGCCGCTGCTGATCGCAAACCAGCCGGAGGTGTTCTGGGGCGTGGTGGCGAGCATGTACGTCGGCAACGTGCTGCTGCTCATCCTGAACCTGCCGCTCGTCGGACTCTTCGTCTCGATCCTGAGAATCCCCCAGCACATCCTCTCGACGTTCGTGCTCCTGCTCCGCCTGGTCGGCGCGTTCAGCCTCAACAACAGCATGCTCGACGTGTGGGTGCTGGTGGCGACGGGGTTGCTGGGCTACGCCTTCCGCAAGATGCGGATCGATCCCGCGCCGCTCATCGTCGCCGTGGTGCTCGGGCCGATCATGGAGAAGACGCTGCGCCAGACCCTCTTCATGGCCCACGGGGACTGGCGCCTGCTCATGTTCCGTCCGCTGAGCCTCGTCCTCCTCCTCATCGGCGCCCTCGTGCTCGCCGGGCCCCCGCTGCTCGCTGGCCTGCGCCGCCGCGCGGCACCGGCGTCGGCGGCCGCCTGACCTCTCGACGTGAATCGGAGGTGTCCATGTCGTCGTCCTGATCACGGGTTGCAGCAGCGGCATCGGCCTCGCCACCGCGCTTCACTTCGCACGGCTCGGGGCCGAGGTTCATGCGGGCGTTCACACCATGGCCACCGCCGCCGATCTCATGGCGGCGATCGAGACGGACAAGCTGAAGATTTCTCCGCTGACGCTCGACGTCGATGACGATGCGTCCGTGCGGCGGGGTGTGCAGGAGGTGATCGCGCGCTCGGGCCACATCGACGTCCTCGTGAACAACGCGGGGATCGGTGGTGGCGGGCCGATCGAGGACGTGCCGATCGAGTTCGCGAAGGCCATGTTCGAGACGAACTACTTCGGCGCCGTCCGCATGATCCAGGCGGTGCTGCCCGGGATGCGGCAGCGGCGTAGCGGCGCCATCGTGAACGTGAGCTCGATCGCCGGTCGGGTCGCCATCGCCGGCCACGGCCACTACTCGGCGGTCAAGCACGCGCTGGAGGCGGCGAGCGAGGCACTGGCGCAGGAAGCCCTGGCCTTCGGAATCCGCGTGGCCGTCGTCGAGCCGGGCGTCGTCGTCACGCCGATCTTCGGCAAGGCCAGGCGGTTCGCCGATCCCGCCTCTCCCTACCGCGTCCACGTCCACCGATTGCTGCTCTTCTACCAGATGCAGATGAAGACGCCGAGCCAGCCCTCGGACGTGGCGACCGTCATTTACGAGGCCGTGACGACCTCAGAGCCGAAGCTACGCTGGCTGGTGGGCGAGGACGCCAGGCGCCTGACGGAAGGCCGGCAGCGGCTGACCGACGAGGAGTACGTCGCGACGGGCCGTCAGATGTCGGACGAGGAGTATCTCGACCTGATGCGCCGGCGTTACGGCTTCGTGTGGTGACGCGGTCGAGGGGTCAGTTCCAGGAAACGAGCAGGGTCGTGAAGATCATGTCGTGCCGCGCGTCCTCGGCGCTGACCCAGCGCTGGAAGGTCGCCCCGCAGTCGCAGCACGCCGAGAGGTTGTAACCCTCGGGACTGGGCGGAGGCACGGCATCGACGGCCACGGCGTTCGGACCGCAGCCTTCGTGCACGCTCATGAAGTTTTGCAACTGCCTGTACACGCCTTTCACGATGAGGGCCTCCCAGGCGCCGCAGTCAGCCCATGTACTGCAACGCGCGGGCCAGAGGCTATGAGTTGGAATATTTTCACGCCGGTACGCCACTACCCGGCGAGCACGCTGGTGCGCGTCGATCAGCTCATCCGCGACGGCGCGCTGATCGCAACAGCCTGATGCCGCTCAGCTACCCATCACCAGGCCTCCATCCACGTTGATGGCCTGGCCGGTCATGTAATCGGAGTCCGCGGAGGCGAGGAAGGCGACGAGTCCCGCGACATCCTCGGGGCGCTCGGGGCGGCCGAGCGGAATGCCGGCGGTCCGACGCTTCCAGGCCTCGCCGGGCGCCCAGCCCTCGAGCGCGGACCACTCGACATCGAGCTTCTCCCACAGCGGCGTCTGTACCACGCCGGGGCAGATGCAGTTCGACGTGACGCGATGCGGGGCGAACGCCTGCGCGGCGGTTCGCGTGAGGCTGACCACTGCCGCTTTGGACGCCGCATACGGGGCTGTCAGCGGCAGGCCGCCCCGATACGCGGCGATCGAGGCGGTATGAATCATCTTGCCGCGCAGCTCGGAGCCCGGAATCGGATCCTGCCGGATCATCCGACGCGCCGTCGCCTGGAGCACGAAGAAGACGGCCTTGAGATTGACGTCCATCAGGCGGTCCCAATCGGCGGCTGTGACGTCGAGCAGCGGCTTGCCCTGAATGATCCCGGCGTTGTTGAAGAGGACGTCGAGGCGTCCCCAGCGCTGCCAGGCGGCGTCCAGCATCGCCTCGATGTCGGCGCCCCGCGTGACGGTCGGCCCGCACGGCGTGCTGGCCCAGCTCGGTGGCGAGCTTCTCGGCGGCGCCTCCATCCAGGTCCGCGATGAGGACGCGGGCGCCGTCGGCTGTCAGTCGCCGCGCGCACGCAGCCCCGATTCCACTGGCGCCGCCCGTGATCAACACGGTGGGTCCGGTCAATGTCTTGTTTGCCATGCCGGGATTATGGCACCGCGGCCACGGCGAAAAAGCCCAGAGGATACCGTGATCTCCCCGTCAAAATGCCCGCGTGGAGAAGTGCGGCGCCCGCCAAGTCATTGCGGGACAACAAGTGTACGCGTGGCACGGATGTTGCGGACAACATCTGATATGATGACTGCTATGCGGATGGTCCTCGGTGGGCTCTTGGTGGTGCTGCTCTTCATGACAGGGTCTGCGTTCGCTCAGCAAATCGAGATCAAGGCACCAACCCCCGAACGTCCGCGTCAGCCCCTCGTCGTACCGCCGGGCGACCATTTTCAAATGACACGGCCCTCCGACGCCGACAACTATCCCAGCCCCCCGCTGGTGAACTACGATCCAGCCTTCATCGAGCCCCTCTCGAAGAAGATCGAGACGCCGACGAGCACCGGCCGGTTTGGCTTCGCCGGGTGGGTCTCACCGAACACGCCGATAGGGGCCGAGGTGACGGGATGGCGCCAGGATTCCGGCTGGTTCGCACTGGGGTTCGCCATCGAGTGGGGTGGGCCACCTTCTCCGCCGGCGAAGCGGCCGCAGCCTTCACGCTGACCGGATGACCGTCTTCCTCAGGCCGGAGCCGGCCTGATGGCCTTGCTCCGGGGTAACCTGCACGCCCATACGACGTTCTCGGACGGCGTGCTGCCACCGGAGGGACTCATCGCCGAGTACGAGACGCTCGGCTATGACTTCCTCGCGATCACCGACCACGACGACCTGATCACGGAAGGGTACTGGGAGACCCTCGGCAAGCTGGCTCCCAGGCTTCTGCTGTTTTCCGGCGTCGAGCTCTCGTGGGCGGAGTTTCCACAACACGTGGGGCGGGTGAAGGGTGACCGCGAAACGCTGCACGTGCTGAATCACCCGGCCCGTTACCGGCTGAGCGTGCGCGACACGCTCGCGCGGATTCGCCGCATCGGCGCCCAGGGTGTGAACCTCGACGCCATCGAGGTCACCGACACGGGTCTCTACCGCCCGGTCTACGACTCGTCGGAGATCCCGCTGGCGAAGGTCGCCACCGATGACGCCCACCAGCCGGTGCACTTCGGGCGCGCGTGGATCGAGGTGGATGCGCCGCGCGGACGCGATGCCATCATCCGGGCCATCCGGGCCGGCGACTTTCGTCTCGGTTTCCGTCAGGGCAACCTGACCCTCTAGCCGACCGTCTCGCCGGTCTGTGGTAGCCTTGGCCGGCGAACACGCCCATGCAGACCATCCGAATTGGGCACAGCCCGGATCCCGACGACGCGTTCATGTTCTACGCCCTCACCGCGGGCAAGGTGAGCATCCCGGGGGCGCGCGTCGAGCACGTCCTCGAGGACATCGAGTCGTTGAATCGCCGTGCCCGGACCACCGAGCTGGAGGTGACGGCCGTCTCGGCCGCGACCTACGTGCTGGTGGCGGATCGTTATCGCCTGATGGATGCCGGCGCGTCGATGGGCAAGGGGTACGGTCCGATTCTCGTGGCGCGCGAGCCCATCGCGGAACGCGAGATCTCCGAGCGTGTCGTCGCCATTCCGGGCAGCCACACCACGGCCTCGCTCCTGCTGCGGATGTACCTGCCGGAGGAGCCTCCGCTGATCGAGGTCGCCTTCGACAAGATCCCGAGCGCCGTGCTCGAGGGCCAGGCCGACCTCGGCCTGCTCATCCACGAGGGACAGATCACCCATGAGGCCATGGGGCTGGTGAAGGTGCTCGACCTCGGCGAGCGCTGGCAGCGCGAGACCGGTCTTCCGCTGCCCCTGGGCGTGAACGTCATGCGCCGCGATCTGGGCGAGCCGATGCACCGCGCCATCTCGCAGGGCCTGCGTGACTCCATCGCGTGGGCCCACGCCAACGTGGACGAGGCGCTCGAGTACGCGATGCGCTACGGGCGGGGGATCGACAAGGAGACGTGCCGGCGGTTCGTGCTGATGTACGTCAACGACTACACGGTGACGCTGGGGGCCGAGGGGCGAGCCGCGCTGGAGCGGCTGTTCACGAAGGCGCAGCAACAGGGCCTCATCGCCGCCGTTCCGCCGATCGACGCGATCTGAGCCTCTCCGCCTACCAGGCCTTCACGATCTCGTAGGTGGTGGTGCGCTGGACGGGAGTGAAGCCGGCCTCCCGGATCAGCGTCGTGATGTCCTCGACCGTGATCGTGTTCACGTAGTCGGCCGCCTTGTGCACGTTCTCCTCGAACAGCGTGCCGCCCCAATCGTCGGCGCCGAAGTGGAGCGCCACCTGGCCCGCGCGCTTGCCTTCCGAGAACCACGACGCCTGGATGTGCTCGAAGTTGTCCAGGTAGAGCCGGGACGCCGCCAGCATCCGGAGGTACGCGTTCGGGCCCTTGTAGTGCTTGATCCACTTCTCGAGCAGTGTGTTGCCGGGCTTGAACGACCACGGCACGAACGCGGTGAAGCCGGCGTGGAGGTCCTGCAAGTTGCGAATGGCGTCCCAGTGATCGAGGACGTCGTCCGGAGTCTCCACGTGGCCGTACATCATCGTGGCCGTGGACCTGAAGCCGCGCCGGTGCGCGTCGCGGTGGACGTCGAGCCAGGCTGCCGGCCCGCCCTTCTTGGGCTCGATCCGCTTGCGCACGCCCTCGGACAGCACCTCGGCGCCGCCGCCGGGAATCGTCCGCTGTCCGGCCTCCCACAAGCGCTCGAGGATGTCGCCGACGGCGAGGCCGCTGACCATGGCCATCGTCTGGATCTCCGACGCGGTGAAGAAGTGCGGTGTGACCTGCGGGAACCGGCGGCGGGTCTCCCTCACGAGGTCCAGATAATATTGGAGCGGCAGGGCGGGGTTGTGGCCGCCCTGGAGCAATACCGTCGTCGCGCCCTTGGAAGCGGCGAACTCGACCTTGGCCAGCACCTCGTCCACCGTGAGCGTCCACGCCTCGGGGTCGCCGGGCTTCCGATAGAAGGCGCAGAACTGGCAGTCGGTGATGCAGACGTTCGTGTAGTTCGGGTTCGAGTCGATGACGAATGTCACGCGCCTCTCGGGGATGCGCGCGAAGCGCACCTGCTGGGCGAGGGCGCCCAGCTCGAGTAACCCGGCCTCCCCGAGCAAAAAGCGTCCTTCGTCGCGCTCGAGGCGCTTTCCGTTGAGGGCCTTGTCGGCGACACGATCGAGCATGTCGGTCATTTCACCGCTCGCACGGCCACACCTGCACGACGTTGTAGAGTGCGTCACGCTCGACGGCCACCTTGCCGGCGTCGTGGATCATCCGCAGCAGCTGCTCGCGGGCGACACCGGCCGGTGTTTCGGCGCCGGACAGGTGCTGGATGCGCTCGTCCTCCAGCGTTCCGTTGACGTCGTCGGCCCCGAAGTTGAGCGCGATAGACGCCGTCTCCTCGCCCAGCGTCACCCAGTACGCCTCGACGTGGGGAAAGTTGTCGAGGAGCAGGCGGGCCGTGGCGATCGTCTTGAGGCTGTCGGCCGGCGGCGTTTGCCGGGGCACGAGCTTCGTCGTCGCCACCTGGTAGGCGAGGGGGACGAAGGTGAGGAACCCGCCGGAGGTGTCCTGCTGCTCGCGCAGCTTCACGAGGTGATCCACGCGCTCGGCCAGCGTCTCCACGTGGCCGTAGAGCATCGTCGCGTTGGTGGGAATGCCCAGCGCGTGGGCGGTGCCGTGGATCTCGCACCAGCGCTCGGGGTCGGCCTTTCCGGTGTACTTGAGGAGTCGGGCCAGCCGGGGCGAAAAGATCTCGGCGCCTCCGCCCGGCATCGAGCGCAGCCCCACGGCCTTGAGCCGGGCCAGCGCCTCCTTCGGCTCGATCTTCCAGCGCCGCCAGAAGTAGTCGATCTCGGCCGCGGTGAACGCCTTGATCTGAACGTCGGGGTGGGCGTGGTGGATCGCCTCGATCATCCGCTCGTAGTACTCGAAGGGCCACTCGGGGTGGTGACCGCCCACGATGTGGACCTCGCGCACGCCGTCCTTGACCATCGCGACCATGTCCTCGATGGTGTGCTCGTAGGCGCCGGCCTCGCCCTTCTTGCGCGCGAAGCCGCAGAACGTGCACGAGAGCACGCAGACGTTGGTCGGCGTCACGTGGCGGTTGATGACGAAGTAGACGCGGTCGGCCTCGCGACGGCGCTTGGCGTGATCGGCCATGTGCCCGACCCCGAGGAGGTCCTCGGTCTCGAGCAACGTCAGACCATCCGCGGCGGTCAGGCGCGCGCCCGCCTGCACCTTGTCCCAGATCGGCGCCAGCCGCCCATCGGAAAATCGCACCGTGTGTGTCCTCCTCGCTTCGTTGCCGAGCCACGTCGGGGCCAACCGGTCTGCATGCTAAAGGTGCGTCAGGATGAGTGTCAAGGTTTCGCGCAGTGGTATCCTTGTTTTCGTTTCCGGACGATCAGAAAGGAGAAGCGCTCGATGCACACCCGTCGCAGTTTCCTCAAGGGCGCGGCCGCTGCGACTGCCGCCGTCGCCGCCGGGCCCACGATCCTCGTGCGCGACGCCCGGGCGGCCGGACAGCTGAAGATCTTACAGTGGAGTCACTTCGTCCCCGCGTATGACAAGTGGTTCGATCCGTGGGCCAAGGAGTGGGGCGGCAAGCACGGAGTGGAGGTCAGCGTGGACCACGTCGGCTTCGCCGACGTCGTTCCCCGCGCCACCGCCGAGGTGGCCGCCCAGTCGGGTCACGACATCCACATGTTCCTCGGCCTGGCCAGCGCGTTCGAGGAGCACGTCATCGACCTCGCCGACGTCGTGACCACGCTCGAGAAGAAATACGGCAAGGAGGTGGAGCTGGCTCGGCGCTCGACCTACAACCCGTTCACGAAGAAGCAGTTCGCCCTCTCCGACATGTGGGTTCCCGATCCCGGCAACTACCACAAGGAGGTGTGGACGAAGATCGGCATGCCGAACGGGCCGGTCACGTACGACGACCTCGTGAAGGCGGCGCCCGAGATCAAGAGGGTCGCTCCGCAGATGCAGATCCCGATCGGCATCGGGCTCTCCCAGGACATCGACTCCAACATGGCCGTGCGCAACATCCTCTGGTGTCATGGCGGCTCCATCCAGGACAAGGACGGCAACGTCGTCCTCAACTCACCGGAGACCCTGCGAGCGCTCGAGTACACGAAGAAGCTCTACTCGGTGGGCATGACCCAGGCCGTGCTCTCGTGGAACGCCGCCTCGAACAACCAGGCGTTCAACGCGCAGGAGACCGCGTACATCCTCAACTCGATCTCCGCCTATCGCACGGCCCAGGACAACAAGCTGCCCGTGCTGGAGAACTACTTCTTCACGCCGGCGCTCAAGGGCCCGACCGGCGTCCAGCTCGCCTCCGAGCACGTGATGTCCGGCTACGTCGTCTGGAAGTTCTCGAAGAACCAGGACGTGGCCAAGCAGTTCCTCGTCGCCCTCGTGGACGCCTCCCGCGACTCGATGCTCGGGTCCAAGCTCTACAACTTCCCGTCGTTCTACGGCGCGGCCGCCGATCCGAACACGCCGCTCAACAAGCGGCAGGAATCGGGCGCCGCCTGGATCGCCGCCCAGTGCAACAAGGACCCCTTCGGCTCCGCCCCGGCCGACAAGCTGGCCCTCCTTGCCAAGTCGCTGCCGTGGTCGACCAACCTCGGTTACCCTGGCTACGCCAACCCGGCCGAGGGCGAGATCTTCGACACCTACGTGCTCACCGACATGTTCGCCAAGGCGGCCACCGGCACGCTCTCGCCCCGGGACGCCATGACCGAGGCGAACACGCGGGCCCGCCAGATCTTCGACAAGTGGCGCGCCAAGAAGATGGTCGGCGGAGGCGGGAAGGACAAGTAAAGAGATTCGATCGCTGGCGCGGAGGGAGCGGGCGCTGGGCATCGTCATGCTGGCGCCCGCGCTCCTCTACATCATCCTCCTGGTCGCCCTGCCCTTCCTGCTCGCGGTCTTCCTGAGCCTCACGAACTCCTCGGCCGGCAGCCTGCAGTTCTCGTTCGTCGGCCTCCAGAACTTCAAGAACGTCCTGGGCAGCCCGGTCTTCCAGCGGGCCCTGCGCAACACCTTCGTGTTCACGCTGATCTCGCAGATCACGGTCATCCTCCTGGGCAATCTCCTGGCCCGCGCGCTGATGAAGCGCTTCCGAGGAAAATCGGTCGCGCGCTTCCTGATCCTGCTGCCGTGGGCGGCGCCCATCTCGCTGGCCACGCTGGGCTGGCTGTGGATCTTCGATTCCACCTTCAGCGTCATCAACTGGGTGCTCAAGGTTGCGGGCTGGCTGGGGCCCGGGAAGTGGTACTACTGGCTCGGCGACCCGACCCTCGGGATGCTCGCGATCATCACCGTGCACGTCTGGCGAATGCTGCCGTTCTCGACCGTCATCCTCCTGGCCGGTCTCACCTCGATCCCGACCGAGGTCCACGAAGCGGCCGATCTCGACGGTGCCGGTCCCTTACGGAAGACGCTGTGGATCACGATTCCGATGATGCTGCCCATCCTCACGGTGGCGCTCCTGTTCGGCGTCGTCTTCACCTTCACCGACATGAGCGTCGTCTACCTGTTGACGCGAGGCGGCCCCTACAACTCCACCCACGTGCTGGCCAGTCTCGCCTTCCAGGACGGTGTCCTCGGTGGCGACGTCGGCCGCGGCGCCGCGGTGGCCATCTTCCTGCTGCCCGTGCTGCTCGTGCTGGCCGTCGTCATGCTGCGCGTGTCGCGGCGGGCCGAGGTCGCGTAGATGTCGGTGCGTACCGTCCGGCGGGCGGCGGCCACGGTGGGCCATCGCGCGCTGATCCTCTGCTTCGTTGCCTTCGCGGTGTTTCCCTTCTACTGGATGGTGGTGACCACGTTCAAGCAGAACGCCGACCTCTACGTGGGCGCCTCGAATACCGCCCACAACCCGTTCCTCTTCAACCGGCCGCCGACGCTCGACCACCTCGCCACGCTCTTCGGCCAGACGCTGTACCCGACCTGGCTCTTCAACACACTGTACGTCGGGCTGATCGTCGTCGCCATCACGCTCGTCCTGGCCGTGCCCGCGGGCTACAGCCTGGCCCGGCTCACCGGGGCGTGGGGCGAGCGACTGAGCATCGGCATCTTTCTCACCTACCTGGTCCCGTCCACGCTGCTCTTCATCCCGTTCTCGCGCTTGATCTCGACGCTCGGGCTCCAGAACAGCACGTGGTCGCTGGTCCTGATCTATCCGACGTTCACGGTGCCCTTCTGCACGTGGCTCCTCATGGGATTCTTCAAATCGCTGCCCAAGGAAGTGGAGGAGTCGGCGATGGTCGACGGCTGCGGCCGCGTCGGGGCCATCTGGCGCATGGTGTTGCCCTTGTCGATCCCGGGCCTGCTCACGGTGGTGATCTTCGCGCTGACCCTGGTCATCCAGGAGTTCGTGTACAGCCTGACGTTCATCTCGTCGGTGGAGAAGATGACCGTGAGCGTGGGCGTGCCCGTTGCCCTGATCCGCGGCGACGTGTACTACTGGGGCTCGCTGATGGCGGCGTGCCTGCTGACCAGCCTTCCCATCGCCGTCGTCTACAACTTCTTCCTCGACCGGTTCATCGCGGGGCTCACGGTCGGCGCTGTGAAATAGGCCGGGGCCCTCCGAGACCGAGTGATAGGCTCGGCTCGCCGCCGCGCCGGCGTCTCACCTCGCACGGCCACGCGGGGCTCACGGTCGGCGCTGTGAAATAGATCATTCACTCAAGGGCCCGTGCGGGAACCAGACGATGATCTTCGGGACGCGAGGCACAGCGGGTCACGCGCGAGCGGCGTGCTATCCTACGCGGGCATGACGCCGAGCGGCCGGCGCTACTTCGAAGAGATCGAGGTCGGGGAGGAGTTCGAGTCGCCCGGGCGGACGGTGACCGAGACCGACATCGTCCTCTTCGCCGGGCTGTCCGGCGACTACAACGTCCTCCACACCGACGCCGAGTTCATGAAGAAGTCGATCTTCGGGGAGCGCATCGCCCATGGCCTCCTCGGCCTCGCCATCCAGTCCGGACTCTTCTACCGGACCGGACGGGTCTTTGCCACCCTCGCTTTCGTGGGCCTCAAGTGGAAGTTCAAAGGCCCGATCAAGATCGGCGACACGATCCGGTTGCGCACGCGGGTTGCGAGCAAGCGCGAGACCGGGAAGACCGATCGCGGCCTGGTCGTCGTCGAGCGCACGGTGCTGAACCAGCGCGACGAGGTCGTTCAGGAGGGCGAGACCGAGCTCATGGTGGAGCGGCGGCCGGCATGACGCCGGCGGCCGCCCACACCTTCTTCGAGGACACCAAGCTGAACGATCTCGTGACGAGCCCGGCCATGACGGTGACCGAGGCCCACCTGTCGCTGTACAGCGGGCTCACCGGCGACGCGGCGGTCGAGCCTGGCGCCGTCGCCGAACTGCTGCCCCTCTGCCTGAGCATCGGCCTGGGCTGGCGGGTGCCTCAGCCGCCCCTCGCCGTCCTCGCCTTCATGTCGATGGACTGGCAGATCGTCCGCGCGTTGCACGTCGGCGACACGGTCTACGGCACCTCCCGCGTGGTCAGTCGGCGGACGATGCGCGAGGGCGGGATCGTCATCGAGGACCACGAGATCATCGATCAACGGGGTGAGACCGTGCAGCGCGGCCGCTTCACTTTTCTCGTGGCAAGGAGACCAGCATGACCTTCGATCCCCGGCACAAGAGCCGCGTCCTCCTCGATGGCACGGACCGCGCCGCCGCGCGCTCCTACTTCCGCGCCGTCGGCTTCACCGACGACGACCTGCGCAAGCCGCTCGTCGGCGTCGCCCACTGCTGGATCGAGCTGACGCCGTGCAACTCGAACCACCGCAAGCTGGCCGAGAAGGTGAAGGAAGGCATCCGGGCGGCCGGCGGCACGCCGATCGAGTTCAACACCATCTCGGTGACCGACGGCATCGCGATGGGCACCGAGGGCATGAAGGCCTCGCTCATCAGCCGCGACTGGATCGCGGACTCGGTCGAGCTGGTCGTGCGTGGCCACCTCTTCGATGCCTTCGTGGGCATCTCGGGCTGCGACAAGACCATCCCGGGCATGGTGATGGCGATGGCGCGGCTCAATCTGCCGAGCGTGATGCTCTACAGCGGGTCCATCCTCTACGGCGAGTACAAGGGCCGGCGCCTCACGGTTCAGGACATTTTCGAGGCCATCGGGGCCCGCAACGCCGGCAAGATCGACGACCGCGAGCTGCACGCCATCGAGTGCTCGGCGTGCCCCGGCGACGGCGCCTGCGGTGGCCAGTTCACCGCGAATACGATGTCCACGGCGTTCGAGATGCTCGGTGTGTCGCCGATGGGCTTCAATGACGTGCCCGCGCCCGACGTCCACAAGGAAGAGGTAGCGGTCCAGACCGGGCGCATGGTCATGGACCTGCTCGGCAAGGGGCTCCTCCCGCGCCAGATCATCACCAAGAAGTCGCTGCAGAACGCAATCGCCGGCGTGATGGCCACCGGCGGCTCCACCAACGCCGTGCTCCACCTGCTCGCCGTGGCCAAGGAAGCGGGCGTCCAGCTCGACATCGAGGAGTTCGACCGCATCTCGCGCAGGACGCCGCTCCTGGCCGACATGAAGCCGTGGGGCAGCTACACCGCGCCCGAGATGCACGAGGCTGGTGGCATGGCCGTGGTGGCGAAGCGGCTACTCCAGGCGGGACTCCTCAACGAGAAGGAGATGACCGTCAGCGGGAAAACGATCGGCGAGGCGGCGCGTGCGGCGCGCGAGGCGCCCGGCCAGAAGGTAATCCGTCAGCTGTCGAATCCCCTGGCTGGCCACGGCGGTCTGGCCATCCTCAAGGGCAACCTCGCGCCCGATGGCTGCGTGGCCAAGCTCGCCGGTCACAGCGACGAGGTGTTTCGCGGGCGCGCCCGCGTGTTCAACCGCGAAGAGGATGCGTTCGTGGCCGTCAAGACCGGCAAGATCAAGGCGGGCGACTTCATCGTCATCCGCTACGAAGGCCCCAAGGGCGGGCCGGGAATGCGCGAGATGCTCCACGTCACCGGCGCGCTCCAGGGCGCGGGCCTCGGCCCCACCGTTGCGCTCATGACCGACGGCCGCTTCTCGGGCGCGAGCCACGGCTTCATGGTCGGGCACGTCGCGCCGGAGGCCGCGGTCGGGGGGCCGATCGCCGCCCTCAGGGACGGTGACAGCATCGTGCTCGACGTCAAGAAGCGGCACCTCGACGTGGAGGTGTCGGCGGCGGAGCTCAAGAAGCGTCTCAAGGCGGTCAAGCCGCCGAAGGCGCGTTACACGTGGGGCGCCATGGCCAAGTACGCGCGCCTGGTGTCCAGCGCGTCGGACGGCGCCGTTACCGGATAGCCATGCCCAACTGAGAAGGGCCAACTAGCGCTGAGGACGATAACGATGTCGTAGACGAAAAAGGCGATGGGGTTCGCCTGAAACCGCCTCACCGACCGTGAGGCTGATGACCCCTACCGGCAGTGCCGGTAGGGGTTTTTTGTTGGAATCGACGGAGGATCGATGGAGAGTCTCCTCATCGCGGTCATCGCCGGCGTTCTCATCCTGCTGGCGAGTCTGGCGTCAGTCGAGCTGGGCGTCTCCGTCGCGCTCATCGAGATTACTCTGGGCGTGATCGCTGGCAATGTGCTCGGTCTGACGAGCCCGCCCTGGATGGATTTCCTCGCGTCGTTTGGCAGCATCCTACTGACCTTCCTGGCCGGGGCCGAGGTTGATCCCCGCATCATGCGCGAGAAGCTCACCGAAAGTCTTCTGATCGGTGGCGTGTCGTTCGTCGCGCCCTTCGTCGGCGCCTGGGCGTTCTGCGCCGGGGTGCTGGGCTGGACGACTCCGGCTGCCCAGATCGCCGGCGTCGCGCTGTCGACGACGTCGCTGGCCGTCGTCTACGCGGTCCTGGTGGAGACGGGGCTCACGCTGAGGCCGCTCGGCAAACTCATCATGGCCTCCACGTTCGTCACCGACTTCGGCGTCGCTCTCGCGCTGGCGGGGCTTTTCATCCGTCCCACCTGGTGGCTCCTGCCGTTTCTCACTGTGTCGGTCCTCGTCATCTGGACGATGGTCCGCCTCCAACCGTGGTTCTTCACGCGCTACGGCGAGCGGGTCATCGAACCGGAGATCAAGGGCGCGGTGGCAGCGCTTCTCGTACTCATGTTTTTCGCCGAGAAAGCGCAGAGCCACGCTGTGCTGCCGGCGTTCGGCCTCGGCCTCGCACTGGCCCGGATCTTCCACGAGCATCCAGCGCTGACGCGGCGGTTCCGGGTCGTCACCTTCGCGTTGCTCACACCGTTCTTCTTTCTCAGGGGGGGCATGAACGTGTCACTGGCCCTCGTGTGGGCCAACCTCGGTCTGCTCGTCGTGCTCTTCGCCGTGAAGCAGGTGACGAAGTTCTTCGGCGTCTATCCGCTGGCCCGGCGCTACGTCCGCCACGACGCGATGTTCACGACGCTGCTCATGTCCACGGGCCTGACCTTCGGCACGATCTCCTCGCTCTACGGCCTCAATGCCGGGATCCTCGACCGTGCACAGTTCTCCGTCCTCGTCAGCGTCGTGGTGGCGAGCGCTGTCATTCCCACGGTCATTGCCCAGCGATGGTTCGCCCCGGCGACAGTTTCGGAGTCGTCACCGTAGAGCGACGATCAGGTGGCGAGGGCTCTTCGGACCTCCGCGAGCCGCGCCAGCGAGCCGATGATCTTCGCCTGGTCGTCGACGAGATGGCGCACGATGACGTCGGTGTAGCCCATCGTCCCGAGCCGTCTGAACTTCTCCGTGACCGTCGGCACGTCGCCCCAGACCAGGGCACTGGGCTCGATGCCGCGATAGCCGCGGTCGACGACGGCGCGCGCGGTCTTCTCGGCCTCGGCCGCGGACTCACCCACGTAGATGTCGCGACGGATGGCGATCGCCGTCGGCGTGCGCTTGTGAGCCGCGCAGCGCGCGCGATAGTACGCGATCGCCGTGTTCGCCTGCTCGAACGTCGGCTCGGGGGAGACCAGCCAGCCGTCGGCGAGGCGGGCGGCACGATCGATGGCCGGCTCCGCGGTGCCGGCGATCCACACCTCGACGGGCTCGGCCGGGCGCAGCGCCAGCCGCGCATTCTCGACGTGGAAGCGATGGTCGCTGCTCACGACCTCGCCCGCGAGCAGGCGCCGGATGATACCGAGTGACTCCTCGAAGGCCGACGGCCGCTGCTTGATGTTGGCCCCCATGGCGAGGAACTGCGCCTCGTCGTAGCCCAGTCCGGCTTGCAGGACGAAGCGGCCGCGCGCGATGGCGGCCAGCGTACCGATCTGCTCGGCAACGAGCACGGGGTTCCAGAGCGGAAGCAGGAACAGACAGCCGGCGGGCTTGTCGCCCCACTCGGCCAGCAGACGGCCCATGATCGGAACGTTCTGATAGTAGGGCCCCGGCGTCGCGTGGTGGTCGCCGACGAAGAGCGAGTCGAGGCCGGCGCGATGCGCGGCCGCCGTCCGCTCGACCAGGAAGCGCGCGGTCTCGCGCGGGTCGCGAACCTTGTGGGCGCTGGTGAGCGAGATGCCGATGCGCATCATGCGGGCTGGAATCGGTGGCCGCCGTTCTCGCGCACGATGTAGCCGGGGCGCGGGAAGTGGGCGGCAAGGACGAGCGTACCGGTGTCGGCGTGTCGCTCGATGAACCCGCGGCGGGTCAGCGCCGCGTGCTTGCCGTCGTAGCAGAAGCGGCTCGACCACTGCGGCTCGGCGACCTGCACGACCCTGTGCATGAGGTCGCCGGAAAAGACGGCTTCACCGGCCTTCGTCCTGAGCCGGACGCAGACGTGACCGGGCGTGTGGCCCGGCGACGGCTCGAAGCCGAGCCACGGATCGATCGTGTGACGCGCGTCGACGAGGGTAGCGCGCCCGGCCTCGACGATCGGCACCACGCTGTCCGCGATGCAGTCGTCCTTTTCGTGGCGCCAGTACTCCCACTCCTCGCCCGGTATCACGTACGTCGCCCGTGGGAAGGTCGGGACCCAGTGGCCGTCGACCAGTCGCGTGTTCCAGCCGACGTGATCGACGTGCAGGTGCGTGCACACGACGACGTCCACGTCTTCGGGCCTGACGCCCGCGGCCGCGAGGTCGTCGAGGAAGGAGCCGCGGCGCATGTGCCAGAGCGCCGAGCCCTCGCGGTTCTTGTCGTTGCCGACGCAGGTGTCGATGAGGACGGTCGTCCGGGGTGTCCTGACGACGAAGGACTGGATGCGCGAGCCGAGATCGTTGGTGGCCTCGTCCCAGAAGTGCGGCCGCAGCCACCGATGGTGGCGCGCGACGGCATCCGCGGTCGAGTCGGGCAGCATCGACGTCGTGGCGAACGACGAGCGGGGGATCTCCACGACCGAGCGCACACTGACTTCACCCAACGTGATCGGTGGCATGACGCTCATGGGCGGTCAAGATACCATTGAATGCGTGACGGGCGCTGCGGCGAAGACGACGGGGATCAGTCCCACCTTTCTCGGGCTGCTCGCGGCCGAGCCGCTTGCCGGGCTGAGCGTGCTCGACGTCGGTACGGGATGGGGACGGCTGGCCCTCGAGCTCGCCCCGCGCTGTCGGCGCATCGTCGGCATCGACCGGGAGCGTTCGCTCATCGAAGACGCGCGCCGAAGGGCGGCCGCGGCCGGGATGGCCAATGCCGAGTTCGTCGTGGCCGATGCGGAGGCCTGCGAGTATCAGACCTTCACGCCCGACATGGTCGTCGCGCACCTTTGCATGTCGGACGCGATCATCGAGCGGGCCGGCCGCGCGCTGGCCCCCGGCCGTCTCTTCGGGTTCGTGGCCTTCGAGGCCGAGCAGTGGCGCGAGACGGGACGGCGCTCGCGCTTTTCCTACGACGAGGCGCGGGCCCGCGCGCTGCTCGACGCCAACGGGTTCGCCGTCGAGCACCTCGAGGTCGATCGCGACACGCGGCGATACGATTCGGTAGAAGCGGCGCTGGCCGCGGTGGTCGGGCTCGAGGACAAGTGGCGGAGTGATGGCCGCTGGTTCCGATACATCAAGTTCCTCGAGGAGGGCGGGCGAACGCTGACGCGGAGCCATCTGATCGTGAAGGCGCGCCGGCGATGACGCTGACCACCCTGGCGCTCACCGCTGCGGTTCGCGAGCGCGCGCGCGACCTCGGCTTCGATCGGGTCGCGGTGGGACCAGCGGCGCCCCCCGTCCACGGCGCGGCGTTCGAGCGCTGGCTCGACGCCGGCTACGCCGGGGACATGGCCTATCTGGAGCGGACGCGCCACGAACGCCTGGATCCCACCCGGCTCCTGCCCGGCGCTCGTTCCGTCCTCGCCGTGGCGATGCTGTATGCGCCTGCCGACCGCGTGGAATCTCCTCGGGGAAGAATCGCCAGGTACGCCGGCGGCCGTGATTACCACGACGTGATGCGCCCGCGGCTCAACACGCTGGCGCGCTTCATCGAGGGGACCGCCGGCAGCGGCACCCGCAGCCGCGCCGCCGTCGACACGAGCGCCGTCCTGGAGCGCGACCTCGCGGCTGCTGCCGGGCTCGGCTGGATCGGCAAGAACACCAATCTCATCGACCCCGATCTCGGCTCGTACTTCTTCATCGGCATCGTGTTGACAACCGCGGAGCTCGAATCCGACGCCACGCAACCCGACCGCTGCGGGACCTGCCGGGCGTGCCTGGATGCCTGCCCGACTCAGGCGTTCGTCGGGCCGTGGACGCTCGACGCCCGGCGCTGCATTTCGTATCTCACGATCGAGCATCGCGGCTCGATCGCCGCCGAGCTCCGGCCGGGCATCGGCGACTGGCTCTTCGGCTGCGATATCTGCCAGGAGGTATGTCCGTGGAACCGGAAGGCGCCGTCGGCCAGTGATCCCTCGCTGACCCCGAGCGATCCGCCTCCGGCAGCGATGCTCCTGAGGCTCGACGAGGAAGAATTTCGCTCGCGCTTTCGCAGCACGGCTTTGAGTCGCGCCAAGCGATCCGGCCTCCGCCGAAACGCCGCCATCGTGCTCGGCAACGCGGGCGACCGGTCCGCGCGGCTCGATCTCCTGCAGGCCGCCGCCGACGCGGATCCAGCCGTGGCGGACGCGGCGGCCTGGGCGCTGGAGAAATTACAACCGTGAAGTGACCCGCTGGCTCACGCTTTGCTCCTGCCTTTTACTCAGAAGCGGTCATTTCACGCAAAGGAGTCCGAGCCATGGACCAGAAAGACCAGCGGATGGACGCGGACCGGGACGATCAGAAGAGCGGCCGTCCTGTTCAGCTCGACAAGGACAAGCCCGGCCAGCAGGGCGGCGCTGAGCCGCAACATCCGCAGCACGAGCAGGGCGGCCAGCCGCAACCGGCCGGCCGGCCGATGCCCGAAGAGCACAAGAAGTAGCAGCGGGCCCGCAAGCCTGCTTGTTGGTGGCGCCCCGGCGGCTTCGTCGGGGCGCCATCTGTCTTTGCGCGCGCCTGCGGTATCCTGCTTGCGATGCCGCTTGGGGCCATGATGGTTGGCCTTTCGCTGTGGGCCGCGACGGCTGGTGGCAGCGACCTGCCGCGGCCATACCAGGAGGCGCTCGTCGCGCTGCGCACCTCGAAGGATCCCTCGGTTCGAGCGCTCGCCGCCATCGCGCTCGCCCATGGCTTCGGTGACGTGCCGTTGCCAGATCCTCCGGAGGTCGTGGACGCGCTCAGCGACGCCATGCACGGCGACGCCGATCCGACGGTGCAGGCGATGACGGCGTACGCGCTGTCCGTGCTGCGCGATCCGCGAGGTGTGCCGCGTCTGATCAGCGCAGTCCAGTCCACGGCCGCCCGCGGCGTCGACCCGCAAGGGCCGTACAGCGACGCCGTGCGGCTGCCGGTCCCGTATCTCTATCGCGCTCTGGGCCATGCCGGCGGGCGCGAGGCCACCGCGTTCCTGATCGAGACCGCGCGCACCGGCCCGTCACGCGCCCGCGTCGTCGCCATCGCCGCGCTCGGTCTCGTCCTGGACGACGACGGTGAGGTCGAGCGGGCATTGACGACGCTGAGCGCCGATGCCGATTCCACCGTTCGCAACGCCGCCCGTTACGTCATGAGCGAGCGCAAGCCGCGGAGCGGAAAGCGATGAGACTACGTCAGCTGGACCACTTCGGCGTCGATGTCGCGGACCTGGCGCGGGCCGAGCGCTTCTACACGGATGTTCTCGGCATGACGGTGCAGATGCGGCTGCCCGATCAGGTGCTCCTGCGTTATGGCGACGGCGCCTGCGCGCTTTTCCTCAAACCGGATCGGCCCCCGGGCGGGCGCGAGCAGATCGACAACCCGCTTGGCAAGTCACATCACGCCTTCGCGGTGGAGTATGCGGAGCTCGAGCCTGCCCTTGCGCTCTTCGAGGCCCGCGGCATTCCGTACCACGCGCCCATCGACTGGGGCGATCACGACTGCCTCTATTTCCTCGATCCCGACGGCAATCTCCTGGAGCTCGTCGGCTATCGTTGAACAGGGCACGGGCACCCGGGCTCTCGCCCGCACTTCGGTAAATTTCACCGCTCGCCTCGGCGCGCGGCGCACCTCGGCTCGCACTGCGGCCCCGCCGCGATCACCGTGGACGATCGATCAGGAGCTCGACGAGCGTTCCGACTGTGCGGCACGGATGTCCCTCAGTGTTACTATCCCCGCGATGCTGACCACGAACCGAGTGGCTGCCGTTGCACTCGCGGTGCTCGCCGTCCTGGTGCTGTTCGAGAGCCGTAAGCTGCCGCTGGGATCGCTCCACAACCCGGGCCCGGCGTACATGCCGGTGCTTCTCGCCCTCGCCCTGCTCGCGTTCGCCATTCTCGTCGCCGTCTACGGCGGAGCCGGGCGCGGACTGAGCGCGGTCGGCTGGTCGGAATGGCGTCACGCCGCGGCCATACTGGGCACGTGCGCCTTCGCCGCCATCGCGCTGGAGCGCCTCGGCTATCGGCTGACGATGGCGGTGTCGCTCGCCTTCCTCATCGGCGTGATCGAGCGCCAGGGTGTGATCCTGACGCTGGCGCTCGCCGTCACGGTCGCCGCCGGCTCCTACTTCCTCTTCGACACGCTCCTCCGCGTGCCGCTGCCGCGCGGACCGTTCGGGCTCTGACCGCTCGCTGATGGCGGAGACCGTCCACAACCTTCTCCTCGGTTTCTCCGTCGCCCTCTCCCCGCCGGTCCTGCTCTACGCGTTCGTCGGCTGCGTCGTCGGGACGATCGTCGGCGTGCTGCCCGGCGTCGGTCCACTGGCCGGCATCAGCCTCCTGCTCCCGGCCACCTTCGGCCTCGATGCCACGAAAGCGATCGTGATGCTGGCCGGGATCTACTACGGCGCGATGTACGGCGGCTCGACCACGTCGATCCTCATGCGTATTCCCGGCGAAGCGGCGTCGGTGATGACCTGCATCGACGGGTATGCGATGGCCCGCAAGGGTCGGGCGGGGGCGGCGCTCGCCATCGCCGCCGTCGGCTCCTACGTCGCGGGGACGGTGAGCGTCGTCGCCCTGATGTTCCTGGCGCCGCCGCTCGCCTCCTTCGCGTTGAGATTCGGGCCGCCCGAGTACTTCGCCCTGTTGATCCTGGGCCTGCTCGTGCTCGCCTACATGTCGAGCGGGTCGATGGTGAAAGCGCTGGCGATGGCGACGCTCGGTCTGCTCCTCGGGATGATCGGCATCGATCAGATGACAGGGTACTTCCGTTTCGCCTACGGCGTCGTCGAGCTGGGTGACGGGATCGGCGTCGTGCCCGTCGCCGTCGGCCTCTTCGGACTCTCGGAGATCCTCGCCACCGCCGGGCAGGAGACGCCGCCCGCCGTGATCAAGCCGACGTTGCGCGAGCTGTTGCCGTCGCGACAGGAGTGGAAGGAGTCGATCTGGCCCATCGGGCGGGGCACGGTGCTCGGCTTCCTGATCGGGATCATCCCGGGCTCGGCGCACATCATCTCGTCGTTCGTGTCCTACGCGGTGGAGCGCCGGCTCTCCCGGCGGCCGGAGGAGTTCGGGCACGGCGCGGTGGCGGGGGTGGCCGGGCCGGAGTCAGCCAACAACTCGGCCACCTCGGGGGCCTTCGTTCCCATGCTGGCCCTCGGCGTGCCCTCCGGGCCCATCCCCGCCGTCATGCTGGCGGCGATGATGGTGCACGGCGTGTCGCCGGGGCCGCTGCTCATCAAGCAACAGCCCGAGCTCTTCTGGGGCTTCATCGCCTCGATGTACGTCGGCAACGTCGTGCTGCTGATTCTCAACCTTCCGCTGGTCGGCGTCTTCGTGAACCTGCTTCGCGTGCCGTACCCGCTGCTCTATCCCGGCATCCTCGTCTTCTGCATCCTCGGCGTCTATGCGGTCAACTCGAGCGTCGTCGACGTCTGGATCATGCTCGTCATGGGGCTGGTCGGCTATCTGCTGCGCAAGCTCGACTTCGAGCCGGCGCCCATCGTGCTCGGTGTGATCCTGGCCCCCATGATCGAGATGGCGCTGCGCCAATCGCTGGCCATGTCCGACGGGCACTATGCGATCTTCCTCACGCGCCCGATCGCGACGACCCTGCTCACCGTCGGCGTCCTCCTCGTCCTGCTGAGTCTCAAATCCCTGGTCACGCGCGGCCTCGACTGGCGTGCGCGGATCGCCATGGCCGAAAAAGGAGAAGAGCTATGACGCGTGCGCGTGTCCTCGTCGGCGTGGTGGCGCTGGCCGTCGTGGCCGGTGTCGCCGGCGCGCAGGGCAGCTATCCGACGCGCCCGATCACGCTGGTGGTGCCGTTCCCGCCCGGCGGCGTGGCCGACCTGACGGCGCGACCCGTCGCCGCGGCGCTCGAGAAAGTTTTGAAAATCCCCGTCGGGGTCGTGAACAAGACCGGCGCCGCCGGTGCCGTGGGCATGCAGTACGTGGCCACGAGCCGCCCCGACGGGTACACGCTGCTCCTGGCTCTTTCCTCGATCTCGATCATTCCCGAGGCCGACAAGATCTTCGGGCGGCCGCCGGCGTTCACCGTCGAGCAGTTCGCGCCGATCGCCCTCGTCTCCGCCGACCCGACGGTCCTGGTCGTCCGCGCCGAGAGTCCGTGGAAGACGGCCAGGGAGTTCATCGAGGACGCTCAGAAGCGTCCCGGCCAGATGTCTTACAGCTCGTCGGGGGTCTACGGCACGCTCCACATGGCGATGGCGCTCCTCGAGCACGGGGCCAGCGTAAAGCTGCGGCACGTGCCCTATGCCGGTGCCGGGCCCGCGCTGACCGCGATCCTGGGCGGCCACGTGGACGCGCTCGCGTCCGGGCCCGCCGTGGTGCTTCCGCATCTCAAGGCCGGGAAGCTGCGCGCACTCGCCGGCTGGGGCGACACGCGCGTGGCCGCGTTGCCGGACGTGCCCACGTTCAAGGAGCTCGGCTATCCCGAGGCCGAGTTCTACATCTGGGCCGGAGTCTTCGCGGGCAAAGGGACACCGGAGCCGATCCTGACCAGGCTGCGGGACGCCATGCGGCAGGTAGTCAACGATCCGGACTTCAAGGGGGCCATGGACAAACTCGAGACGCCCATCGTCTTCAAGCAGGGTGACGACTTCCAGCGGTTCTTCGATGCCGACGCGCGCCGGCTCGCCGCCGGGGTGCGCCGGGTCGGCCGCATCGAGACGAAGTAGCACGCGCGGTCGCGTCCTCAAATCTGCGTGCTACAATTTCGAGGGTCATGGCCATTCTGAAGGTCGCCCGACTCGGGCATCCTGTCCTGCGACAGCCGGCACGACCGCTCTCCCCGGAAGAAATTCTGGCCCCCGAGACCCAGCAGTTCATCGACGACCTGATCGAGACGATGCGCGAGTACGACGGGGCCGGACTCGCCGCCAACCAGGTCCACGTCCTCAAGCAAATCGCGGTCATCGAGGTCCAGGCCAATCCGCGCTATCCCGACGCGCCCGAGATCCCGCTCACCGTGATCATCAATCCCGTCGTCACGCCGTTGACAGACGAGATGGAAGACGGCTGGGAGGGCTGCCTGTCGGTTCCCGACATGCGGGGCGTCGTGCCCCGCCACACGGCGGTCCGGCTCGAGTTTCACGACCGTGAAGGCGCGCGCCAGGTCGTCGATGCCAAGGACTTCTTCGCACGCGTCGCCCAGCACGAGACCGATCATCTCAACGGGCACGTGTACCTCGATCGTATGCGCGACCTGTCGACCCTCTCCCACATTGCCGAGTGGCAGAGGTACTGGCTCGGCGTCCGCGAGCAGGGCGATTGATGACATGAGGGGCCCAGAAATGGCCCCCCAGATTCGGAACATCGGGGGCCCCGACATGGCCCCCGATTCCCCCCAGGCCGTCGCCGGGCCGTCGCCCGGCTCCGGCCAACAGCGTCCCGTCCTCGCCGTCGTCAAGGACCTCTTCTTCGTCGCCCGCATTCGCGAGACCGCACGTCTGGCCGGCGTGCCCCTGGCCATTGCCCGCAGCGCCGACGAAGTCGAGGCGGGCGTCACCGGGCCCCGTCTGCTGCTCCTCGACCTGACCACCGGGTTCGACTACGCGCGCATCTTCGACGCCGCCGAGCGCGCCGGAGTTCCCGTCCTCGCCTTCACGACGCACGCGCTCGCCCGCGAGACCCAGCCCTGGCATGCGCGCTGTGCCCGCGTGGTGACGAAGGAGACGTTGACCGCCGAGCTGCCATCCCTTCTCCGGGAAGGCGTCGCACCATGAGCGCGGAAGATTTCGTCAGCGCCCTCGACGCCGAGAACCACGTGCTCCTCAGCCGTCTGGCGCCGGACGACACCCTCAAGCCCGAGGTGCAGGGTGAACTCAACGTCGTCAACCTCCTCAAGGTCGCGCTCAAGAACGAGGTCGAGGCCACCGAGATCGCGGCGCGCTGGCTCTGCGCCACGGATGACGTCGACGTGAAGATGGCGTTCGCGCGCCAGGCCGGCGACGAGGCGAAGCACTACCGCATGATCCGCGATCGTCTGCGCGCGCTCGGCGTGCCCACCGCGGCCTACGCCAATCCGCTCGGCAAGGGCTACGGGCCACTGTTCAACTATCTCGACTCGCTCAAGACGACCGTCGAGCGCGTGGCCGCCGGCCAGTTCACGCGCGAGGCCATCGCCGTCGTCAAGAATCGTCAGTTCATCGAGTTCTGCGAGCGGGCGGGAGACCGGGAGACGGCCGCGCTCTATCGCGACGTCATCGAGCCCGACGAGCGCTACCACCAGCAGCTTGGCCGCGAGCTGCTCCTGCGACTCGCCACGACCGCCGACGCCCAGGCGGCCGCCCGGCAAGCGGCCCGGCGCACGCTCCAGCTCGCTGACGAGCTGCAGCGGGCGGCGCTCACCACCGCCGGTATCCACCACGCTCCAGGATGCTGATCGACGACGCGCTCCGGGCCTTCCGCGACGCCGTCTGCGGCGCCGAGCCAGAGATCGATCTGGCCCTCGGCGCGCTCGAGGTTGCCCGGGTCGAGCATCCCAACCTGGCGGCGGCGCATGAGCAACAGCGCCTCGATGTCCTGGCCATGCGGTCAGGCGCCAGCGCCGTGGGCGACAGTGTGAAGGCGCTCCACCGGCTGCGCGAGTTCCTCTTCGAAGAGGAAGGCTTCAGCGGCAACGGCAAGGACTACTACGATCCGCGCAACAGCTGTCTCAACGACGTCCTCGACCGCCGGCTCGGGATTCCCATCACGCTGTCCGTGCTCATGATGGAGGTCGGCCGGCGCGTGGGGCTGCGCATCCTGGGCGTCGGATTGCCCGGCCACTTCGTCGTGCGTGCCGACGTGGGCCCCGATCCGGTGCTGCTCGACCCCTTCGATGGCGGCGCCGTGCTGACACCGGAGCGGGCGGCCGAAGTGGTGGCGCGCGCGCTCGGGCGCCGGGCGCCGATGACCGAGCAGCATCTGGCCCCGGTGACCAAGCGGCAGATCCTCACGCGGATGCTGATGAACCTGAAATCGGTCTACACGCAGCGGCGTGAGTGGACGAAGGCGCTCTCGGTCTACGACCGGCTGCTGATCCTCGACGGGAGCGCCGCCGCCCACTTCCGCGACCGCGGCGCCGTGTACGTCCGGCTCGGGCATTTCCACAAAGGCCTGAGCGACTGGGAGCGCTACCTCACGCGGTGCCCGCAGGCCGAGGACGCCGACGCCGTACGCCACCAGCTCCGCCAGGTTCGTCAGCGACTCGCGGCGCTGAACTGACGTGAGGAGGGGCGCCGGCACCCTTGCCCGCGCGCTGCTCGTCGGAGTCGTGGCCGCATCCTGTGCGAGTCGCGTTCCACCCATCGGGCCCGGCGGCACCGCGTTCACCTCGTCGTCCGACGAACGCCGGCTGTGGAGCGAGGCCGAGCGCGAGGAGGAGAGCCTCCTCACGCGGGTGACGATTTACGAGGATCCGCTCCTCGGCGAGTACCTGGGCCGCGTTGCGGCCAAGCTGTCCCGGCTCGACGCTGGATCGGGCGGGCCCGTCATCAAGTTCGTCGTTCTCCGCGATCCGACCCTGGCCGCGTTCGCCATGCCGGAGGGCCGCGTCTTCGTCCACACCGGACTCCTGAGCCGTCTCGAGAACGAGGCGCAGCTCGCCACCATCCTCGGCCACGAGCTGACGCACGTGTACGACCGGCACTTCATCGCGTTCACCCGCGACAGCGACAGCACGAAGGTTCTCAACCGGCTCCGTGAGATGGTGGCCTCCCTCGGCACGCCGCCGACCGCCATTCAGGACAGTCGGGACCAGTACGTGGGCGCGGCGGTGCTCAGCCGGACGGCCAACGCCATCCTGGGCCTTGGGCTCAAGATCACCGCGATTTCGGCCTTCAACGGCTACGGCCGCGAATTCGAGCGCCAGGCCGACGTCGCCGGAATGGCCGCACTCGTGCAGGCCGGGTACGATCCCAAGGAGTCGCTGAAGCTGTTCAGGCTCCTGCGCGACGAAGCGGCCGCCCGCGGTCCCCTGGAGGCGTTCTTCTTCGGCAACGCGGTACGACTCCAGGAGCGCTTCGACACCGCCCAGCAACTGCTGCGGAAGCGCTACGGGGAGGAAGCCAAAAGAACGGACCTGGTCAAGAGCACCGACGACTTCGAGGCCAGGATGCTGACGCTCGTTCGCGAGAACGCCGCGCTCGATACGCAGGCCGGGCGCTTCCCGCTCGCCCGCAAGCAGCTCGATCGCGTGCTCAAGGCCACGCCCAACGATGCGATCGCCCATCTCTACAACGGGGAGCTTCATCGCTTGCAGTCACAGCGTGCGAAGACCGTGGCCGAGCGGGACACCGAGGCGCGGATGGCCCTGGAGAGCTACGAGCAATCGGTCGCGCTCGATCCCTCCTATCCGGATCCGTTCCGACAGCTCGGTCTGCTCTTTTACCAGCAGAAGGATCCGGCCCGGGCCAGGGCGGCCTTCGAGAAGTACCTGGCGCTCAAACCCGATGCGGCCGATGCCAAACGGGTGAAGGAGTACCTCGTGGAGTTGGACCGGTAGCTTCCACCGGCCGCCCGCGCCGCCGTCCTCCGTTCACGCTTGCTCTCGTCGGGCTCGTCGTTCTCCTGACCGGGCTCACCGGTGCACTCATCGGCGGCCTCGCCTGGCTCGAGCAGCGAGGGCGCTCGCGTGCCTTGCTCGACGCCGCGATGCTGCAAGCGGCGCGGCTCACGGCTGCGAACGCCGACCGCGCGCTGGAGGACGCCGAGTCCACCGTGCGGCTGGGCCCACTGCTCGCTCAGCAGGGCCAGCTCGATCCCGACGACGCCGGGGCGCTCGAGCGCTTTACGCTGGCGCTCTTGCGCGCGCACCCGCACGTGAGCTGGATCAGTTACGGCAGTCGCACCGATCACTTCGTCGGCGCCAAGCGCGACGACCGCGGCAACGTGTTCGTGAATCACAGCTTTCCGGTCGGCGAGCGGATCCGACTGGTGGAGGATCGAATCTTCCCCGACGGACGCCGCGAGCCGGTACGCAGGGTGGACGACCACGGGTACCGGCCGTCGCAGCGTCCGTACTTCCGCACCGCGGCGGCGAAGCGTGACATGGTGTGGACGGAGCCCTACGAGTTCTACGCCGGCGGCGGCCTCGGCATCACGTGCGCGGCGCCGCTCCTCGACGCCCGCGGCGACGTCCGGGGCGTCTTCACCGTCGACTTCTCGCTCGATCGGCTGGCCGGCACGCTCCAGGACCTGCAGGTCTCGAAGCACGGGCGTGTGTTCATCGCGACGGGCCAGGGGACCATCCTGGTGAGCCGGCGGGGCTCGGGGGCGTCCCGCGTCGAGGTCATCGATGCCGAGCTGGCCAGCGCGACGATGCAGAGGGCCACGCTCGAGCAGCAGACCACGTTCGAATTCGAGCACCAGGGAACGCGCTATCTCGGCCGTGCCGTCCCGTTGAGCGTCGGTGATCTGAACTGGCTCGTCGAGGTCGTCGTGCCGGAGCGCGACTACACCCAGCAAATCGACGCGGAAGCTCGGATCGCCCTCGGCCTCGGGATCCTGGCCCTCGTGGTGGCCGCCGCCGGCGGGGTGGCGGTGGCGCGATGGATCGCGCGCCCCCTGCGCGAGCTCGCCGACGTGGCGCGGCGGATCCGCCATGGCCAGCTGGACGTGACGATCGCCCCCCGCAGCCGAGACGAGATCGGCGTGCTGACCCGCGCCATGGGCGACATGGTTCACGCGCTGCGCGACCGCGACTTCATCCGCGAGACCTTCGGGCGCTACGTGAGCCCCGAGCTGGCCGAGCGAGCCCTGCGCGACCGCGACGCCTTGCGGCTCGGAGGCGAGGTGCGCGAGGTCGCCATGCTGATGTCGGATCTGCGCGGATTCACCGAGCTGTCCGAGCGCCTGGGACCGGCGGCGATGATCGACCTCCTCAACCGCTATCTGGCCCGGATGACCCCGGTGATCGTCGAGTGCGGGGGAACGATCGACGAGTTCATCGGCGACGCCATCTTCGTGCTCTTCGGTGCGCCGTTCGGCGGGCCGAACGACGCCGAGCGTGCCGTGCGCTGCGCATGGGCGATGCACCAGGCGCTGGGCGTCTTCAACGAGGAGAACCGGGCCGACGGGCTTCCCGAGCTCGCCATGGGCATCGGGCTTCACCTCGGCCCGGTGGTGGCCGGCAACATCGGCAGCCCCGAGCGCCTCAAGTACGGCGTGGTCGGGCCAGCCGTGAACATGGTGGCGCGCATCCAGGCACTGACCGCCGGGGGTGAAGTGCTGCTCTCCGAGGAGCTGCTGGCCCGGGTGTCGGGCCTCGTGACGGTGAGCCCGGGACGTCTCGAGCGGGTGAAGGGCGCCCGGGAGCCGGTGACGGTTTACTGCCTCCTGGCCGTGAAGGATCCCGCGTAGAGCTTCTCGGCGTCGACGATGACGCGAGCGGCGTCGGCCCGGCCCCGCAGGTCTTCGACGTTCACGGTCTTGTGCTCGAGGACCTTGTAGTCGAGGAAGAACCGTTCCAGCTCCTTGAGACGGTGGGGCGGAAGGTCGGCGATGTCCTGGTAGATCGCGTACTCGGGGTCATCGGTGGACGGCGATGATCTTGTCGTCGCGGCCCTTCTCGTCGATCATCATCATGACGCCGATCGGGCGCGCCCGCACGATGCACAGGGGGACGACCGGTTCCTGGCCGAGCACGAGGGCGTCGAGCGCGTCGCCGTCCTCGCAAAACGTCCGCGGGAGGAAGCCGTAGTTGGCGGGGTAGTGGACCGCGCTGTACAGCACGCGATCCACGCCGAGGAGCCCGGCCGCCTTGTCGAGCTCGTACTTGACCCTCGATCCCTTGGGGATCTCGATCACGACGTTCACGCCCTCGCCACCGTCGGCCTGCAGCGGAACGTCGTGCCACGGATGCATCGCGCCCTACTTGACCTTGTAGGCTTTGGCCTCGGCCGCGATCCTGGCCGCGTCGAAACTTGTTGATCTCGTCGATCAGCTCGTTCGTCACCCAGGTCGCCCGCTTCCACCCTCTGCTTGATGATCCCCTGTTTCAGCAGGAAGTCCACGTAGGCGGCGTAGTTGGCGACGGAGTTCTCGCCCCAGCGCTTGACGCCGGCCTTGTCCAGGCGCCAGTTGGCGGCGCGGGCGCGCAGCACCTTGGCGTCGTCGCTGATCGCCGTGGCCTCGTCTTTGCCCGTGGGCCTGGTCTGGGGGAAGACCTCGTAGAGGATCTGCACCGCCGCCTCGGGATTGGTGATCGCGAAGATCGTTCCCATCGCGTAGCCCCGGGCGACGGCGATCGCCTCCTTGCGTCGGTTCCTGAGCGTCTCCTCGAGCGCGAGGAGACCATTGGACGGGTAGCGGTCGATGTCCTTGGTCTCGAGCACTCGGAGCTTCACGCCGGCGTTCTCGATCATCGCGTACTGGGTGTCGAACTGGCTGAGCGCGTCCACCTGCTTCTGGCGGACGAGCGCCGCCGTCTGCGCGCCTTCGCCGGCCACGACGACGTTGACGTCCGTCCCGGGATTCATGCCGTGGGCGGTGACGAGCGCGCGGGCGATGTGCACGCCGGCCGAGGCCATCGAGATGACGCCGATGCTCTTGCCCTTGAGGTCCTCGATCTTCTTGATCGGGCTGTCGACGGGAACGGCGATGCCGTAGATGTTCCCCTGATAGGCGGTGTAATAGATCTTCGCCTTCACGCCTTGCGGACGGACGACGGCCAGGGGCTCGACACTGGGCAGCGCGAACATCAGTTCACGGATGGCCACGTTGGTCGTGCAATCCGTCGAGCCGGGAAGGGGAATCAGCTCGACCTCGATTCCCTCGTTCTTGAACCAGCCGAGCTTGGTGGCGATGGCGAACGGAGTCGTGGCCGCGGAAATCGTGCGCGCGCACCAGCCGACGCGCACCTTGATCTGGGCCGTGGCGTCGGCGACCGGGGTCAGCAGCACGGCAGCGAGAACGAGCCGAGCAAGCAGCCGGACCTTCATGCCTGACCTTTCCTAACGGTTGGGGTTGCTGCTTCTCCGAGGGATCCCAGAAGAGGACCCGCCGCCGGAGGAGCAGGATGCAGCGATTCAGGAGGAGCCCGAGCACCGACAGGATCAGCAACACCGAGAACTGGCCCGAGACGTCCATCGTGAAGTTCATCGACTGGATGAGCATGCCCAGCCCGGACTGGGCACCCACGAACTCCGCGACGATGGCGCCGATGAGGGCGAAGATCATGGCCACGTCCAACCCGGCCATGACGAAGGGCAACGCGTTGGGCAGGCGCAGCATCCAGAAGATCTGGGAGTCGCGGGCAGCCAGCGAGCGCATCAGGCTCACGCGCTCCTCGTCGGCGGAGCGCAGGCCGACCATGGTGTTGACGAGCAGGGGAAAGAACGCGACCAGGGCGGCGTTGACGACCTTCGAGGTCAGCCCGAGCCCGAACCAGATCAGGATGAGCGGCGCCAGCGCCACCTTGGGCAGGGACTGGAACATCACGATGTAGGGATAGAAAAAGTATTCGACCCAGCGGCTCATGGCCACCGCGGTGCCCAGGAAGAACCCCAGGGCCGAGCCGAGCACGAAGCCGAGCAGCGTCTCGAGCAGAGTGACGTAGAGGTGACGGAGATAGAGGCCGCTGCTGAGACCACGCCAGAGCGCCAGCGTCACCTGAGAGGGCGCGGGCAGGATGAACTGCGGGATCTGGAAGAAGCGGACGACGGCTTCCCACGTCCCGATCGAGACGCAGAAGAGGGCCACGGTGAGGATGAGGTTGCGCGTGTTCGTCTTCACCCGTCGAGCCCCCCACGGATGTTGAACTGCTTTCGGATGACCCGCACGTACTCGCCGAAGCCCGGCGTGTTCATGACCTCGAGCGGCCGGGGCCGCGGGATGTTGACGCGCACGTCGTCCATGATGCAGCCGGGTCGCGGCGTCATCACCAGCACACGATCGGCCAGGAACACGGCTTCTGGGATCGAGTGGGTGATGAAGAGCACGGTCTTGCGCTTCTCCAGCCAGATGCGCTGGAGCTCGAGGTTCATGTGCTCGCGAGTCATGGCGTCGAGCGCCCCGAAGGGCTCGTCCATCAGGAGCATGGCGGGGTCGTGGATGAGCGCCCGCGTGATGGCGACGCGCTGCTGCATCCCGCCCGAGAGCTCCCACGGATACCGGTGCTCGAAGCCATCGAGGTGCACCAGGCGGAGGAGATCGAGCGCGGCGCGCTCATGGGCCTGGCGCCCGAGCCCCTGGACGTCCACGGGCAGCAGCACGTTGTCGAGGACGGTCCGCCAGGGGAACAGCACCGGCGCCTGGAACACGACGCCGATGTCGCGGCGCGGTCCCGAGATGAGCGAGCCGCGCAGGAAGGCCTCGCCCATGGTCGTCGCCAGCAGACCGGCGAGGATCTTCAAGAGCGTGGACTTGCCGCACCCCGATGGCCCCACCACCGCCACGAATTCAGCCTCACCGATGCTGAAGGAGATGTCTTCCAGCGCCACGACCGAGCCCTGACGGGCCGCGTACGTCTTGGTGAGCTTTCGGACGGCGATCGCTTCCGAGACCACTCGCGCCCGAGTGTACAACAACCGCGGTACAGTATGGACCCATGACGGGCCGGGTCGTCGGCGGCTTCAATCAGTACGGCTTCACCGTCGGCATCCTCATGCTCGACACGCGCTTCCCGCGGATTGCGGGCGACATGGGGAACGCCACGACGTTCGACTTCCCGGTGCGCTACCACCGGGTGAGCGGCGCCGATCCCGATCTCGTCGTCCGGCGGGGCGCCTCGGGCCTGCTGCCGGCGTTCATCGCCGGTGCCCGTGCACTCGAACGGGAAGGTGTGGGAGCGATCACCACGAACTGCGGGTTCCTGGTGAATTTTCAGCGCGAGCTGTCGGGAGCCGTCAACGTGCCGGTCTTCACGTCGAGCCTGCTGCTCGTCCCCCTCGTCCACCGGATGCTGGCGCCCCGGCGGCGCGTCGGCATCCTCACCGTCAATGCCGGCACGCTGACACCCGAGCATCTCGAGGGTGCCGGCGTCGGGCCGGACATCCCGCTCGCCATCGCCGGTCTCGAGACCGAGAAGGAGTTCACGCGCGTGCTGCTCGGCGACGAGCTGGAGCTGGACGTCGACGCCGCCCGGGACGAGCACGTGAAGATCGCCCGCGGCCTCGTCGCCGATCACCCCGACATCGGCGCCATCGTCCTCGAGTGCACCAACATGCCGCCGTACACGCTCGACATTCAACGCGCCACGGGCCGGCCTGTCTTCGACGTCGTCTCGTTGGTCCGCATGGTTCACGCGAGCCTCGTCGCCGGAGTGGGCCCCCGCCCGGCCCGATGACGCTGCCGCGCTCGGCCGACGTCGTCGTCGTCGGTGGCGGTGTCGTCGGCTGCAGCCTCGCGTACCACCTGGCGCTCCGGGGCCTCCGCGACGTGCTGATCCTCGAGCGCGAGGCCGTCGGCTCCGGCACGACGTCGAAGGCGGCGGGCGGGATCCGGGCCCAGTTCTCCACCGAGACGGAGATTCGCTTCTCGCTGGAGTCCATCGCCGTCTTCGAGCGTTTCGTCGAGGAGTTCGGCGTCGACCCCGGCTACCGGAAGATCGGCTATCTCTTCCTCGTCTCCGACCCCGTCGATCTCACCGGGTTCCAGGAGCGGATGGCGCTCCAGCGCCGGCTGGGCGTCGACGTGCGGCTGCTCTCGCCCGACGACGCGCGCGGGCTCGTTCCCGCCCTCCGCGTGGACGACCTGATCGGCGCCGTGTGGGGGCCCGAGGACGGCATGGCCGGGCCCGCCGAGGTCACCGCCGGCTTCGCACGGCGAGCCCGGGAGATGGGCGCCTGCATCGTGGAAGGCGTCGAGGTGAGCGCGTTCATCGTGGAGCACGGACGCGTCGCGGGCGTCCGCACGTCGCAGGGTGATGTCGGCACGCGTGTCGTGATCAATGCCGCCGGCCCCACCGCCGCACGCGTGGCGCGATTGGCGGGCGTCAGCGTCCCGGTGCTGCCGCGGCGCCGCCACATCTTCTTCACCGAGCCGTTTCCCGAGCTACCCGGCCCCGTCCCGCTCACGACCGACCGGGCCAGCGGCTTCTACTTTCGCAAGGAGATGGAGCAGCTCCTCCTCTCACCCGGGGACGTCGAAGACGTCGGCGCGGATCTGGCCGCCCCCGTGGACTGGTCTCGCGTCGAGGAGACGGTGGAGAAGGCGCTCTATCGCCTGCCGATCGTCGAGAAGGCGCGCGTGGCCGGCGGCTGGGCCGGGCTGAGGCCGCTAACGCCGGACGACCACGCCATCATCGGCTGGGCCCCAGGTGTGGAGGGATTCTTCCTCGCCGTCGGCTTCGGTGGTCACGGCTTTCAGCACTCGCCGGCAACGGGCCGTCACGTCGCCGAGTGGCTGGTCGAGGGCAAGCCATCGCTCGATCTCTCGCTGTTCGACCCGGCGCGGTTCGCTCGCGGCGCCCGTCGCGCGGCGAGCCACGGCCCCGACGCCGAGTGAAGTCCCGTGCTTGACGGCCGGCTCGCGTCCATCAATATTGAAGCGCGCCGCAACACCTTGGGAGGTTACCGATGAAACGAGCCGGAATGACGTTCGTCGCGATCGTCGCCACCGTGGTGCTGGCACTGCCGGCCACGGCTCAGCTGAGCTTGACGTGGACGGCGGGCGCCGTCGGTGGCGGCTGGTACGCGATCTCGGGCGGCATGGCCGAGCTGCTGCGCGAGAAGGCGCAGCTCACGGTCAAGGTCATTCCGGGCGGCGGCACCCAGAACCCCGTGCTCGTGCAGAAGGGTGACGCCGAGATCGGCATGGGCCTGCCTCCGCTCCTCGACGCCGCGATGAAGGGCGAGGATCCGTATCAGGGCCACAAGATGCCGGATCTTCGGGCGCTGGCCGGCAACATGAGCCTCAACACGTTCCACTTCTACGTCGGCGCCGACACGCCCTACGCCGGCATGACGATGGACGACATCTTCAAGGGGAAGAAACCCATTCGCCTGGCGATCTCGAAACCCGGCTCGTCGGACGTGTGGGTGTTCGAGAAAGTCATGGAGCACTACGGCCTCTCCTACAAGGATTGGGAGGCGGCGGGGGCACGGTTCTTCCGCGGCTCTTACACCGAGCAGGCGGGCGCGTTCAAGGATCGCAACGTGGACG
>MNEG01000174.1 GCA_001917585.1 Candidatus Rokubacteria bacterium 13_1_40CM_68_15 | reverse complement strand
GCACCTTGCCGGCCAGCGCTCCACCGGGTTACCACACGCTGAGGTCCTCCGGCGGCGAGACGAGCGTGATCGTGACCCCGGCGGCGTGCCCGCTGCCGCCCGGTCGGGCCTGGGGCTGGGCCACCCAGCTCTATGCGCTGCGATCGCTGGAGAGCTGGGGCATCGGCGACTTCGGCGATCTTCGCCGGCTTGGCGCCTGGTCGTCGCGACTGGGCGCTCGATTCCTTCTCGTCAATCCGCTCTCGGCGCCGATTCCGGGCGTGCCTCCCGAGCCGAGCCCCTACTTTCCGTCGAGCCGGCGCTTCCGCAATCCGCTGTACCTCAAGATCGGGGAGGTTCCCGGCGCCAGCGAAGCACGGCTCGACCTCGAGCCGCTCGCGCGGGCTGGCCAGGACCTCAACGTCGGCCGACGCATCGACCGTGACGCAGTCTTCCGCCTGAAATCGCGCGCGCTCGATCTCCTGTGGTCACGCTTCGTCGGCGACCCCGAGTTCGACGAGTATCGCCGGCGCGAAGGCCGGCCCCTCGAAGAGTATGCAACGTTCTGCGTGCTCGCCGAGCGTCACGGCGGCGGGTTCACACGGTGGCCCACCGACTACCGCCGACCGGATGCCCCGGCCGTCGCCGAGTTCCGACGCGCCCAGCGCGGTCGCGTGGACTTCCACGCGTGGCTCCAGTGGCTGCTCGACCGCCAGCTGGCGCGCGCCGCCACGGCGTGTCCCCTGATGCACGACCTGCCGATCGGCGTCGATCCGGAAGGCGCCGACGCGTGGGCCTGGCAGGACACGCTCGCCCTCGGCGCGACGGTCGGCGCGCCTCCCGATCGTTACGTGGCCGCCGGACAAAACTGGGGGTTGCCGCCGTTCATTCCGCATCACCTGCGCGCCGCCGGCTATCGACCGTTCATCGAGACGATCCGCGCCGTGCTCCGCCACGCCCGCGGCCTTCGTATCGACCACGTCATGGGGCTGTTCCGGCTCTTCTGGATCCCGGCCGGCCTCCCACCGGCCGCCGGCGGGTACGTCCGCTATCCCGCCGACGACCTGCTCGGCATCGTGGCGCTCGAATGCTCACGGGCCGGAGCCTTCGTCGTCGGCGAGGACCTGGGCACCGTCGAAGACGGCGTGCGCGAGTCGCTGGCGCGCTCCCGCGTGCTCTCGTACCGCTGCTTCTGGTTCGAAGCCGGGCCGCCGAAGAAATTTCCGCGGCTGTCGTTGGGCGCCATCACCACGCACGACCTGCCGACGATCGCCGGCCTGTGGAACGGCAGCGATCTCGATGCTCAGCGCAAGCTCGGGCTCAACCCGAACGAGGAGGCGCTGACCGACGTGCGCCACCGTCTCCAGCGGATGACGCGCGTCCGCGCCGACGCGCCGGTCGAGCGCGTGATCGAGCGTGCCCACGACCTGCTGGCCGATGCCGGATCCGTCGTCGTCACCGCGACACTCGACGATGCGCTCGCCGTCAGCGAGCGCCCCAACATGCCCGGGACGGTGAACGAGTGGCCGAACTGGTCGCTCGCGCTGCCCGTGCCACTCGAAGACCTCGAGCGCCGACCGTTGGCGCTGTCCATTGCCCGGCGGCTCGCGGCGCATCGCCCCGCCCCCGCCGTCAAGAAGGAGCCATCGACATGACGCCGCCTCGCATGCGACCCGGCCACTCCTATCCACTCGGCGCCACCTGGGACGGCGCCGGCGTGAACTTCGCGCTGTTCTCGGAAAACGCCACCGGTGTCGATCTGTGTCTCTTCGACGAGCACGGCCACGAGACCCGCATTCCCATGCGCGAGCAGACCGAACACGTCTGGCACATCTACCTGCCGGAGGCCCGCCCCGGGATACGCTACGGGTATCGCGTCAGCGGGCCGTGGGAGCCCACCCAGGGTCACCGGTTCAACCCGGCCAAGCTGCTGCTCGATCCGTATGCGCGCGCCATCGAGGGCGAGGTCGCCTGGAGCGACGAGCTGTTCGGGTACCCTGTCGGCGATCCTCAAGTCGATCTCGCCCGCGACGACCGCGACAGCGCCCCGTACATGCCGAAGTCGGTCGTCATCGACACCGCCTTCACGTGGGGCGCCGATCGCGCATTGAGGACTCCGTGGAGCGAGACCATCATCTACGAGGCGCACGTGAAGGGCCTGACCATGCGCCACCCTGACGTGCCCGAAGACCTGCGAGGCACCTATGCCGGTCTCGCCTCGGCGCCCGTCATCGACTACCTGAAGGGCCTCGGCGTCACCGCCATCGAGCTGATGCCCGTCCACGCGTTCGTTCAGGACAAGCACCTGCTGGACAAGGGCCTCCACAACTACTGGGGCTACAACTCCATCGGGTTCTTCGCGCCGGAAGGTCGCTACGCGGCCGCCGGACGCCCCGGCCGCCAGGTTGCCGAGTTCAAGACGATGGTGCGGGCGCTTCACGAGGCCGGCATCGAGGTGATCCTCGACGTCGTCTACAACCACACGGCGGAGGGCAATCAGCTCGGCCCGACCCTGTCATTCCGCGGCATCGACAACGCTTCCTATTACCGGCTGACCGCCGATCGCCGCTACTACATGGACTTCACGGGGACGGGCAACACGCTCAACATGCTCCACCCGCGCACACTCCAGCTCATCATGGACAGCCTTCGCTACTGGCTCCAGGAAATGCACGTGGACGGCTTCCGGTTCGATCTGGCGTCGACGCTGGCGCGCGAGCTCCACGACGTGGACCGCCTCGGCGCCTTCTTCGACATCATCCACCAGGACCCGCTGATCTCGCAGGTGAAGCTGATCGCCGAGCCCTGGGACCTCGGCGAGGGCGGGTATCAGGTCGGCAAGTTCCCGGTGCTGTGGGCGGAGTGGAACGGCATCTACCGCGACACGGTGCGGTCCTTCTGGAAGAGCGACGAAAACCAGGCCGGCTCCATGGCCTATCGACTGACCGGCTCCAGCGACCTGTACGGACGCGGCGGCCGCCGGCCGTGGGCGTCCATCAACTTCGTCACCGCTCACGACGGATTCACGCTGAATGACCTCGTCTCGTACAACGAGAAGCACAACGAGGCGAATGGCGAGGACAACCGGGACGGCCACGATCAGAATCTGTCCTGGAACCACGGCGCCGAAGGGGCCACCGACGACCCGAGCGTCGTCGAGCTGCGCGAGCGCGCCAAGCGCACGTTCATGGCCACCGTGATGTTCTCGCTCGGCGTGCCGATGCTGCTCCACGGAGACGAGATGTGCCGCACGCAGGGCGGCAACAACAACGCCTACTGCCAGGACAACGAGGTCTCCTGGGTCGACTGGAGCCTCTCGCCGGCGGAGCGCGACATGCTCGCGTTCACCCAGGAAGTCATCCGGCTACGCAAGCATCACCCCGTCTTTCGTCGGGGCAAGTTCTTCTACGGGCGGCGCGTCCGCGGCGGCGCAGTGAAAGACCTCACGTGGTTCCGTCCAGACGGCAAGGAGATGACCGAGGAGGACTGGACCAATCCGCTGACGCGCTGCTTTGGTCTCCGGCTGGCGGGCGACGCGCTCGACGAGGTGGATGCTCATGGCAATCCACTGGTCGACGACACCCTGCTGCTCCTGCTCAATGCGTACTGGGAGCCGATGAGCTTCGTCCTGCCCGCCCACAAGCCGGGACTCACGTGGGAGACGCAGCTCGACACGCGCGAGGCAACGGGAAAGTCGAGCCGGCCGCCACTCCAGGGCGGTGACACGTGCGAGATCGCGGGACGCTCGCTCGTGGTGCTGCGCTGCGCGAGCTGTGCCCCGCGTAGCGGGACTCACCACCGATAGAGCATCCAGTAGATGACGACGCCGGTGACGGAGACGTAGAGCCAGATCGGGAGCGTCCAGCGCGCGATCTTCCGGTGGCGATCGAAGCGCCCGGCCAGCGCACGCCAGATCGTCGTGAGCGCCAGCGGGACGATGGCCGCGGCCAGCACCACGTGGGTCAGTAGCAGGACGAAGTACACCGGGCGGATCCACCCCTGGCCGGTGAACGGCCGCGAGCCCGCGTGGAAGTGGTACACGACGTAGGAGATCAGGAAGAGGATCGACAGGCCGAACGCGCTCAGCATGCACGACAGGTGGGCGGCGATACGCCGGCGCCGGATGAAGACGTAGCCGGCCGCGAGAAAGATCGCGCTGCCGCCGTTGAGCATGGCGTTGAGCTTCGGCAGCGCCGAGACGTCGAGGCCGCCCGCGACCGGGGCCCGGCCCATCAGGAGCACGGCGACCGCGGCCACGACCGCCGCCGACAGGACAACGATGACCGACCGCGCCAGGCGATCGTTCATCGCCGGCCGCGCAGCTCGTCGCCGAAGATCTCGAACGCTTTCTGCACCGCGATAGGCGCGGCCTGGCCGAGGCCGCACAACGACGCCAGCTGGATCGTTTCGCCGAGCTCACGGATCTTGTCTTCGCTGCCGGCTTCGTCGAGGAGGGCGAGCAGGCGGGGCAGCCCTTCGCGACACGGCGTGCACTTCCCGCACGACTCGCGGGCGTTGAACGCCACCAGCGTCCTGACGATGTCGGCGATCGAGGCGCCGGCCGGCACGGCGACGATCCCACCCGTCCCCGGCGACACCCGCCCGCGCGGCTCCATCGCCACATCGAAGAGCGCCGCCGGCACGACGCTGCCGGACGGGCCGCCCACGAGCGCGCCCTTGAGGGGCCGGCCGTCGACGCTCCCACCGGCAAGGTCGTGCAGCAGGTGATTCAGCGTGACGCCGTTCTTCACCTCGACCACGCCGGGGCGCCGGACCGGGCCCGAGATGCCGAAGACTTTCGTCCCCGGGGCGCTGGACGTGCCGAGCGCGGCGAAGGCGGCGCCGCCGCGAGCGACGATCGTGGGAATCGCGCACAGCGTCTCGACGTTGTTGATGACGGTGGGTCGGCCCCACAGACCCGCTTCAACGGGAAACGGCGGCCGTGTTCGCGGCTGGGCACGGCGGCCTTCGATCGATTCGAGCAGCGCCGTCTCCTCGCCCAGCACGAAGCCGCCAGCGCCGCGGCGCACCTCGACCTCGCAGCGGAAGTCGCGGCCGAGAACCCGCTCACCGACGAGGCCGGCGGCGCGCGCTTCCACCACGGCCCAGCCCAGGCGCTGGGCCGACAGGTCCGCCTCGCCGTGTATATAAAGGATGGCCCGGCTGGCCCCGGCCGCGTAGGCCGCGAGCAACACGCCTTCCAGCACCTGGTGCGGGTCGCCTTCCATCAGGTGGCGATCCTTGAAGATGCCCGGCTCTCCTTCCTCGCCGTTCATCACCAGGTACTTCGGCTCACCGGCCGCCTTGCGGCACGCCTCCCACTTCAGCGCGGTGGGAAAGAACGCGCCGCCCCGGCCCTGCAGCCCCGACGCCTTCACCTGAGCGCTCACGTCGTCGGGGGAGCCGTCGAGCGCGCGCGCCAGCGCCGAGTAGGCGCCGAGGACGAGGGCATCGTCGAGGCTGTCGGGATCGACGGCCCCTACGCGCGTGAGCAGCTCCCGGTGCTGCCCCTTGAAGAAAGGGTGCACGGCAAGCGGGACGATCCCTGCGGCTGGCCACTTCGCCGGCTCGGCGGCCAGCGCGTCGAGAAGCGCCGCCACGCGGGCGCGCTGCAGTCGCTCGACCACGAAGCGCATCGACTCGGGCGTCACGACTTCCACGAGCGGCGCCGCATAGCACATGCCGTTGCACGCGCCTTCGATGAGCTCCGCGTCGAGCCCGCGCTCGTTGATGCCCGCCCGTAGCGGCTCGAGCAGCGTGTCGGCGCCGACCGCGCGACCGCAGGTACCGGTCTGCACGATCACGCGGATCCCCAGGCCGCGCTTGGCGTGGGCGAGCGTGGCAAGATCGGCGAGCGCGGCCCGGGCGGACGCGGCCACCGTCGGCACGCCCGACTCCATCGCCAGCATCGGTGAAGGGCTCCCATGGCGTCGGCGATGGCTGAACCAGCTCTCGACGTCCGCGAGCTCAGCCTCCGTCACGCGACCGCGGTATTCGCCGTCCACCTCGATCGCTGGCGCCATGGAGCACGCGAAGAAGCAGTCGGCGGCTTCCACGGTGACCTCGCGGTCGGTGCGCGTTTCATCCGGTGCCGCGTCGAAGCGTTTCGTGAGGCCCGCGAGGAGCTGCGGCCCGCCGAGGAGCGCACAGGAGACTCCAGTGCAGACGCGCAGGTGATGACGGCCGCGCGGCGCCAGGCGCAGCTCGGGATAGTGCGTCGCAACTCCATAGACTTCGGTGGCGGGCACGCGGAGGTGCGCGGCGACCTGGGTCAGCGCGTCGTCGCTGAGCCAGCCGTGTGCATGCTGGACGGCCTGGAGCGCCGGCAGGAGCCACGTCCGTTCGCGTGGAAATTGCGCGAGGACGGTATCGAGCGCTTTGATCATGAAGGTTGGGGGGGATGAGACCCCCCCAACTGCCCCCCCGTTTGCGCGGGGGGTGACACGGTCCCCTCAACCGCCCCGCCTGATTGCGCGGGGTGTGACGCGCTTCCGGACACCAACTCCACGCGCACCGCGCACACCTTGTACTCCGGAATCTTCGACGCCGGATCGAACGCGGCGTTCGTCAAGAAGTTCGCCGCCGATTCCTGCAGCTTGACGAACGGCACGAAGATCGCGCCCGGGCGCACGTCGGTGCTCACACGCGCGTCACCCGTCAGCTCGCCTCGCCGCGAGGTCACGCGCACGCCGTCCCCATCGCCGATGCCGAGGCGGCCGGCATCGGCCGGATGAATCGCCACCTCGAGCCGCGGCGCCAGCGCCATCAGGCCATCGACCCGTCGCGTGATCGTGCCGCCGTGCCAGTGATACAGGAGGCGGCCAGTGTTGAGGATGAGCGGGTAGTCGGGATCCGGCAGTTCGGCGGCTTCCACGGTTTGCACCGCCGGAATGAACTTCCCCTTCCCGCGCGGGAACGAGTCCGCGTAGAGGAACCGTGTCCCGGGATGATCGGTCGTCGGGCACGGCCACTGCAGGCCACCTTCACGGTCGAGGCGCGCATGAGAGATGCCACCGAGGAACGGCGTCAGCCGCGCCATCTCGTCGAAGACGTCGGCGGCGTTCACGTAATCGAACTGACCGTCCACGCGTACGCCGAGGCGGCGCGCGACCCGCTTCGCCAGCTCGCCGGTGATCCACCAGTCGGGCCGCGCGCGGCCCGGTGGCTCGAGGGCCTTGCGCACCCGCTGGACACGCCGCTCCGAGTTGGTGAACGTCCCCTCCTTCTCCGCGAAGGCAGCCGCGGGCAGGAAGACGTGAGCGCGCTCGGCGGTCTCGTGCATGAACAGGTCCTGCACGACGAGGAGATCGAGCTGGCCGATCGCCTTCTCGGCGTGATGCAGGTCGGGCTCGGAGAGCAGCGGATTCTCACCGACCACGTACATCGCGCGCACGTCGCCGGTGAAGCAGCTCTCGATCATCTCGGTGACGACGAGGCCGGGCTTGTCGGGCGGCCGCACGCCCCACGCCCGTTCGAACTTCGCCAGCGTCTCGGCGCCGTAGCTCTGGTAACCGGGCAGGTTCGTAGGGATACAGCCCGCGTCACCGCAGCCCTGGACGTTGTTTTGTCCGCGCAGCGGCGAGATTCCGGCACCGGGAAATCCGAGCTGACCGGTGACGAGCGAGAGGTTCAGCAGCGCGTGGGCGTTGTGAATGCCGTTGACGTGCTGGGTGACCCCCATCCCCCACACCAGGCACGAACCCCGGGGGAGTCCTGAGGGGGGCGTAGCCCCCCTCGCATGACCGTCCGGCGGCTTGGCGTACCAGCGCGCGGCCTGAGCGATGTCCCGCGCCGACACGCCGGTGACGCGCTCGGCCTGCTGGAGGGTGAAGGCCGCGAGTGAGCGCTCCCAGGCCTCGAACCCCTCGGTGCGCGTCCGGACGAAATCCAGGTTGGCGAGGCCCTCGTCGAGGATCACCTTTGCCATCGCGTTGAACAGCGTCACGTCGGTGCCCGGCCGCTGGGCGATCCAGAGATCGGCCTGGTTGACCAGCTCGATTCGCTTCGGGTTCACCACGACGATGCGCGCGCCCCGACGCATCGCGCGTCGGAAGCGGATGGCGATCACGGGATGATTCGCGGAGGCGTCGGCGCCCACGACCATGACGCAGCCAGCCTCCTCGTAGTCGACGTACGAGTTGGACGTGGCGCCCGAGCCCATCGAGGCGAGCATCGCCTCCACCGAGGGTGAATGACAGAGCCGCGTGCAGTGATCGACGTTGTTCGTGCCCATCACGGCGCGCACGAACTTCTGGATCACGTAGCCGTCCTCGTTGGTGGCCTTGGCACTGGCCAGCGCGCCGAAGCGGCGATGATGCCGGGCCAGTCCGTCGGCCGCCACGTCGAGCGCCTCGTCCCACGAGGTCTCGCGCCAGCTCCCGTCGGTCTTCACGAGCGGCGTCGTGACGCGATCGCGCGCGTGAACGAACCCGGTCCCGAAGCGGCCCTTCACGCACAGCGTGCCCAGGCTCGACTGGTTGGCGGGAGCGTCGTCGGCCATGACCGCGAGGCGGCCGTCGGCACGCACGTCCACGCCGATGCCGCAGCCCACGCCGCAATAGGGGCACGTCGTGTCGACGCGACGGGCGATCGGAGCCGGGGCTTCCTTCGGCCGCAGCGCGCCGGTGGGACACGTCGCGACACACTGGCCACAGGACGTGCACACCGACGACGCCATGGTGCCGTCGCCGAAGACCCCGACCTTCATCGCGTGGCCGCGGCCCAGCATCGCGATCGCGCCGATCTGCTGGACATCGTCGCAGGCGACCGTGCAGCGGCCGCACAGGATGCACGCCTCGCGGTCGAGGACGAAGAAGGACTTGGTCTCGTCGGGCGCGAACCGGTGGAGTGATGCGAAGGACCCCGTCGTGACGCCGTGACGCTGGCCGGCCACGCCGAGCTGACCGAAATCGTCGTGCCCGGGTCGCGCCGTCAGCATCGAGCGCGTGAGGTCGAGCACGGTCTGGCGAACGCGCACGACGTCCGGGTGCGTCGTGATCACGACCATCCCATCCCGCGCCGGCAGGTGGCAGGCGGCCGGCGCGCCCCGCTGGCCCTCGACGTGGACAAGGCAAGTCCGGCAGGCGCCGAGCGGGCTACGATCGGGATCCTTGCAGAGCTGAGGCAGCGGGATGCCGAGGGTGTTGACCGCGTCCAGCACGGTCGCCCCTGACGGCACCTCGACGAGGCGTCCATCGACGGCGAGCTTCATGGCGCCCGTATTCTAATAGATACGGCGAGAGCCGCCCTGCGTGCTATCGTCAGCGCGAATTGTCCGAGCACGTAACTTGCTCTCCACGTTTCGAAAGGAGGCGGGTATGCGGGGAATCTTGGGCATCCACCCTGGCTGGGGAATCACCGCGGTGCGCGTCGCTATGGCCATCGTGCTCATCGGGGCCGGCTGGGGCAAGATGAACGCCGGCATGACGACGGTGGCCAGCAACTTCGAAAAGATGGCGATACCGATGGCCGGAATCGCCGGGCCGTTCATCGCCATGCTCGAGCTCGTCGGCGGCACCCTGCTCTTGCTCGGCATCGCCGGCCGTTGGCTCGGCCTGCTCTACACCATCGAGTTCACCGTCGCGTTCTTCTACGTGAAGCTGCCGGCGGGCTTCCTCGGAGCGCGACTCGATCTCATGCTGCTCACCGGCGGCCTTCTAATTTTCCTGGCCGGACCGGGGAGAGCTGCCGTGGACGCATTGTGGCTCGAGACAGAGAACCGTATGCGGAGCCGGATGATGGAGCGCGCGGCCTGAGGGCTCAGCGCGCGAGTCAGGCAGCCGGTCGCCGGACTCGCGCGCCCTCACCCAGACGCGGGATGACCTCCCGGGCGTAGAAGCGCAGAAAGCCCTCCTGGTCGGGGCCGATCTGGTGTACGGAGATGTGTGTGTAGCCCGCCTCGGCGTGCTGGTGAATCGCGTCGGCGTGGCGCCCGGGATCCGGCCCGCACACGACGGACTTCGCGATCCGCTCTTCGGTGACCATCTCGGCGGCGCTCTCGAAGTGCGCGGGGATGAGGAGCTCAGTGACGAGCGGCCCGGCCAGGCCCGCGATCGGCCACCCCTCCGTCGCAGTCTTCACCGCCTCTCGCTCGTTCTCCGCCCAGCACACCGACATCTCGACGTAGCGCGGCTTGCCTCGGCCCCCAGTCCCGTCGAAGGCCCGCACCACATCGGGGTCGCGCTCGCTCATGATCAACCCGTCGCCGATGCGCCCGGCCAGGCCGGCGGCCTTCGTTCCGGACGCTGCGACGTAGATCGGCGGTAGCACCTCCGGTCGCGTGTAGATCCGGGCCCGCTCGACGGTGTAGAAACGACCATGGTGGTCCTGGTAACCGCCTTGCCAGAGCTGGCGGATCACGGCCACCGCCTCTTCCAACATCTCCTGGCGAACGCCGATCGGCGGCCAGCGGTGACCCACGATGTGCTCGTTCAGGTTCTCGCCGGTGCCCACGCCGAGGAAGAATCGTCCCGGCATCAGCGCGGCGGCGGTGGCTGCGGCCTGCGCCACGATCACCGGGTGAATCCGCATCGTCGGGCACGTCACGCCGGTGCCCACGCGCAAGCGGTCAGTTACCTGGGCGACACCGCCGAGCACGCCCCACACGAAGGGACTGTGGCCCTGTTTGTCCACCCACGGATGGAAGTGGTCGGAGATGAGCGCGAAGGTGAACCCGGCCTCCTCGGCCTGACGCGCCTGACGGACGAGATCGCGCGGCCCGAACTCTTCGCTGGACAGCTTGTACCCGAGCTCCATCACGCCACTCGTGTCTGCAATCCGGTGGCCACCGACGCCGGTGGCTCGCTCGGGCTCATGATGGGCACGAGGGCGAGTAGCTGGTCACGCGCCTCGGCGAGTGGGGTCGCGACGCCGTCCGCGCCGGCCTCGGCCAGGAGTCGGCGTTGCTCCGTGGAGTCCTCGACGCCCCCCCAGCGCCCGACGAGGATCTTCGCCTGCGGGCAGCACGCGCGGATGCGCTTGAGCAGATAGCGCGTCCGCGCGATTCCGCCCGGCGCCGGCAAGGCCAGGCAGATCACCGATGGCTGGGCGCGTTCGACGTGCTCGACGATCTCGGACGGGAGCAGGGCCGCCGGCGCGATGTCGAGGTTGACGACGGCGGGGTTCAACAGCTGTCGGAGCAACACGAGCGCGATTTCCGCGGCCGGATCACCGACCGGACAGCCGAGGACGCTCACCGGTCTGGCCTCAGCCCCGACGCTCTCCGACGATGGTGGCGGCGCCAGCTCCTCGATGATCTCCCGCGTCGCCGTGATGACGAACCGCGCTTCCTCGGCGCCGATCGCGCCGCGGGCCTGATCCCGCCGGGCCTGGGCGAGCGCGGGAATGACCACTTCGTCCCAGACGCGCTCGGGCGACGCGGCCTTGAGCTGCTCTTCCACGATCTCGGCGGCCTCGTCCTGGTCCTTCGCGAGAAGGCGCTGGTAGAACACCAGCCGCGGCGGGAGCGCCGGCCCATCGCTCAGCAAGACGGCGATGAACTCCAACTCGGGCACGTGACGCGTCAGCACGATGAGGCACACCGTCAATGGCATGGCCAGGATCAGCCCGGCAGGGCCCCAGAGCCACGTCCAGAACGCCAGCGCGCCCACCATCGCAACCTTCGAGACGCCGGCCCGTTGGCTGAGCAACATCGGCTCGACGATGACGGCGACGATCAGCTCGAGCATCACGAAGAATCCGACGACGAGGGCCGGCCGCATCCACGAGTCGAAGACGGCGAGGCTCAGCAGCGTGGGCGGCACCACCGCGGCCCACACGCCGGCGAACGGGACGAAGCGCGCCAGGGCCAGGAGCGCCCCCCACAAAAAGGGATACGGCACGCCGAGCGCGAGCAGGCCGAGGCCGAAGATCACCCCGAGCGTCCCGTTGATCGCCAGCTGCGTGCCGAGGAACCGGCTGATGCGCGCGCTCGCCTCGTCCAGAGCGCGCGTGGTCAGCGTGAGACGCCCGGCTCCGAGGATACGCAGGAAGCGATTCCGCAGCTCCTGACGCTCGAGCAGCATGAAGATGACGAGCAGCAGCACGAGGCCAGCGGTAGCCAGCGGCTCGAGCAGGACGGGCAGTCGTCCGCTCAGCGGGGCGGGCGACGGCTTCACCACCACCGGCAACGGCGCGCGTCCAGCCGGCGGCGGCTGAGCGTCCTTCTCCATCTCGTTGACGACCTCGTTGAGCGCGCCCCGTGCGCGATCGAGCGTCGTTCCCTTGCCCATGCGACGGAGAGCGGCGACCTTCGTCTTGATCGTGTCCGCATAGCCCGGGACGTCGGACAAGACGGTCATCACCTGGCTGGCCAGAATCCAGGTGGTTGCGCCCAGCACCGAGAAGAGGAGGAGAACGACGAGCAGCGCCGCTGGCACACGACCGAGACCCCACCGCCGCAGGAGGCCAACGATGGGGCTGAGGACGAATGCCAGGACCGTGGCGAGCGCGACGGGAAGCAGGATGGCGCGCGCGAAGTAGAGCGCGGCAACGACCAGGGCCGTGCCGGCGAGGATCAGGGACGAACGAGGCACGCCGTCAATCGGTGCAAGGGGGCTGCCACAGGTGATGGGAAAAGGGGTTCCCACCGCGTAATCCTGTTGACACTTTCCCTCGTTCCTGACGTCCCATCCGTGCCATACTTACCTTCTCCGTCTGCGATGAAAGACCTAACGGCGCCGACCAACAGTCATCGCGTCAGTGGCCTCGTCGACGTACTCGATCGCGTCCTGGACAAGGGTTTGGCGGTCGCGGGTGACATCAAGGTCTCCCTGGCGGAAGTCGAGCTCCTGACCATCCGCATCCGCCTGATCATCTGCTCGATCGACAAGGCACAGGAGATCGGTCTCGACTGGTGGAAATACGATCGTCATCTGTCACCCGGCCGGGATGGCAGCAATTCCGAGGAGCTCCGGAAGCAAGTGAAGGAACTCGAGCGAAAGGTGGCTCTGCTCACTGCGTCGCCGGCCCCGCCCCGAACCCCCGCGCGACGGAGCAGCAGGAGCCGGAGACCCAAGGACGCAGGAGGATGAGCAATGCCCGTTGAACGCACAGCCGGCGGCACGAGT
>MNEG01000166.1 GCA_001917585.1 Candidatus Rokubacteria bacterium 13_1_40CM_68_15 | reverse complement strand
GTCTCAAACCCCATTCGCCGAGACTCCTCTCAGGAAGATGGAGGCCACCGCCTCGGCGGTCTCGGTCAGGCGATAGCCACGCTTGCCGAGCACCCAGGACGTCGCCATCTGGTCCATGGCGCCGAAGAGCATTTTGGTCGCGATCTTCACCGGCAGGTCGGCGCGGATCTGCCCGGCCGCCATGCCCTCGTGCAGGATCGACCCGATGAGATCGAAGTATGCGGACACCTCGTGGGCGGACGCTCCGCGGAAGAATTTGTGTCCCTGGCGCAGCTCGACCTGCACGACTTCGGCCAGGTCGGGATCGCCTTCGAGGACGGCGAAGTGGAGCGCCACGAGCTTGCGGATCTTGGCTTCGGCCCCGCGCTCCGTGGTGATCTCACGGCGGACGAGGGCCACCCACTGCGCCATCTTCTCGCGGAAGAGGGTGACGAGGATCTCGTCCTTGGTCCGGAAGTAGAGATAGATGGTGCCGCTGGCGATCCCGGCTTCCCGCGCGATGTCGGACACGCGCGAGTTGTAATACCCGTTGCGAGCGAACACGCGGATGGCCGCGTCGACGATCTGCTGAGGCTTGGCCGAATCGCGCATTGGATCGAGCTGAACCGTCATTCATTGTAGAGGCCCACGACGCGGGGTGTCAAATCGACGTGGTACGATCCCGGCCATGCGACTGAAGTACCGCGTCGGGACGATGCCCGGACCGTGGCCGGTGGGCTCGGGTGGCGTCGAGCAGCTCTGGCGTCTCGTGGATCTGTGCGAGACGTCGGGCGTCGACTCGCTGTGGTTTTCCGATCGACTGTCGTCGCCACTGCACGTGCTCGAGCCGCTGACCACGATGGCGGCGGTGGCGGCGCGCACGCATCGGCTCAAGTTCGGTCCCAGCGTGATCGTCACGCCGTTCCGCTCCCCGGTGCTGCTGGCCCGCGAGATGGCCATGATCGACTACCTCTCCGGCGGCCGCATGCTGCCGGCCGTCGGCATCGGCGTCGAGCAGGAAGGAGAGTTCCGCGCAGCCGGCGTGCCCTTCAAGGAGCGCGGCCGGCGGACCGACGAAGCGATCGCCATCATGCGCCGCTGCTGGGCCGAAGAGGCGGTGACGTTCCCCGGCGAATTCTGGCAGCTCGAGCGCATCACCGTGCTGCCCCGGCCGGTCCAGCAGCCGTTCCCACTCTGGATCGGCGGCAACAGCGAGGCGGCCATGCGCCGGGCTGGTCGTCTCGGTGACGGCTGGATCCCGTCGTTCATCACACCCGAGCGCTTCCGCGTCGGGGTCGAGAAGATCCAGGCCTTCGCCGCCGAGGCCGGCCGCGAGGTCCCGGACGACCACTTCGGTGCGCTCGTCTACTTCTGCTTCGCGCCCGATCGCGCCACCGGTCACGCCACCGCCGCGCCGTTCATCCCGCGCGGCCGGGTCGACGACGAGACGCTCGCGCAGTGCACGGCGTTCGGGCCGCCGGACGTCCTCATCGAGCGGCTCGAAGAGTACGTGCGGGCCGGAGGCTCCAAGTTCATCGCGCGCCCGATGGTGCCTCCGGCCATGATGGAGGAGCAGATCGCGCGCCTGGCCAGTGAGGTCGTTCCCCGCTTTCACGGGCGTTGACACCACCCGTCAGGTCGCCTGCAAGATCTCGCTGAGGAGCGGCGGGTCGATGTTGCCGCCGGACAGGATCACACCCACCCGTGCCCCGCGCTCGAGCGGCAGCTTGCCGGAGAGCACGGCGGCCGCGGCCACGGCACCGGTCGGCTCCACGACGACGTGCGCGCGCAGCACGAGATAGCGGAGGGCGGCGCGGATCTCGTCGTCGGTGACCAGCGAGACGTCCGACAGGGTCTGCTGGAGGATCGGAAACGTCCGCTCCCCCGGCGTGGTGAGACGCACACCGTCGGCGATCGTAGGCGGCGGCGGGATGGTGACCCGCTCGCCTTTCTGGATCGACAGCCAGGTATCGTTGGCGGTCTCGGGCTCCACGCCGATGATCTGCATGCCCGGAAAGAGCGTGCGCGCCACCGTGCTGCAGCCGGCCATCAGCCCGCCGCCACCGACCGGCGCGACCAGCGCGTCGAGGGACGGCACGTCCTGCAGCAGCTCGAGGGCGACCGTTCCCTGCCCCGCCATGATCGCCTCGTCGTCGAAGGGTGGGACCACGACGCGTCCCGTCTCGGACGCGATCCGCCGGGCGATCGCTTCGCGGTCTTCGCTGTGGCGGTCGTACACGACGATCTCGGCGCCGTACCCGCGCGTCGCCTGGACCTTCAGCAGCGGGGCATCCTTGGGCATGCAGACGACCGCCGTCGTTCCGACCAGACGGGCGGCCAGCGCCACGCCCTGGGCGTGGTTGCCGGACGAGAAGGCGACGACGCCGCGGCGCCGCTCGTCGGCGCTGAGCGTGAGGAGCTTGTTGAGGGCGCCGCGGATCTTGAACGAGCCCGCGCGCTGGAGATTCTCGCACTTGAAGAAGACGCTGAAGCCGCTGGCGTCGTCCCACGACTGGGAAGTGATCACCGGCGTTCGCGTGATGCGATTCAGCAGTCGCCGGGCGGCGACGTGAACATCGTCGAGCGTGAGCCCGCTCACCTCGGCGGATTATGCCGCACGCCCTCCCGCCCTGCAAGCACCGTCCGGTTATACTCGGGAGCATGTTTCCGCTCGTCCGCATCGTCGTGGCGCTCGTGCTCGCCCTTGGTATCGCCGGCTGCTCCGTCATCTCGGTCGATCTCACTCCGCGCGTGCGGCCCCTGGAGGAGGAGACCGTCGAAGGCCGGGGTGACGCCAAGATCGTCATCGTCGAGCTGGCCGGTGTTCTCAGCGACGCCGAGTCCGCGCCGATTCTCAGCCTCGGCAACCCGCCCGCGCGTGTGCCGCTGCTCGTGCGCCTGCGCGAAGAGCTCAAGAAGGCCAGCGACGACTCCAAGGTCCGCGCGGTGGTGCTGCGCATCAACAGTCCGGGTGGCACGGTGACCGCATCGGACATCATCTACCGGGAGCTGATGCTCTTCCGCGAGCGAGCGCACGTGCCCATCGTCGCCGCGCTCATGGACGTCGCCGCCTCCGGCGGCTACTACGCGGCGCTGGCCGCCGACAGCATCGTCGCGCACCCGACGACGATCACGGGCTCCATCGGGACGATCATGCTCACGGTCAACGCCCAGGGCCTGATGGACAAGCTCGGCCTCGCCGCCGTCACCGTGAAGTCCGGCGAGCACAAGGACATGGGCAGCCCGTTCCGGGCCCTCACTCAGGACGAGCGCCAGATGTTCCAGTCGGTCATCGACGAGCTCCACGGACAATTCGTGAAGCTCGTCGCCGAGCGCCGGCGGCTTCCGCGGCAAACGGTGGCACAGCTCGCCGACGGCCGGATCTACACGGCGGAACAGGCGCTCCAGCGGAAGCTCATCGACGCCATCGGCTACATGCCCGACGCGCTGGCGAAGGCGCGGAGCGCGGCCGGCGTCGAGGAGGCGCGCGTCGTCGTCTACAAGCGTCCGCGACAGTACCGCGCGACGTATTACGCCAAGGCCGAGACGGGCGACAGCGCCGTCGAGGCGGCCCTGGCCCCGCTGGCCGCGCTCGGGGCCTCGGGACCCCGCTTCCTTTATCTATGGTGGCCCTAGGGGGGACTGCGCGGGGGACCGGGGCTCGTAGCCCTCGCAACGCAGGACGGGCAGCCGCGGGTACTTCGGAAAGCGCACGTCCGTCGCGCTGAGCTCGCAGAGCCAGAACGTCGACTCACGGGCGGACTCGATCCGGCGGGCGTGCCGGCACGTCGAGCACAGTCCGACCGCGCTCAGCGCCCTTTCCACTCCGGTTGCCGCTTCTCGAAGAACGCCGTGATGCCCTCGCGCGCGTCGTCCGACAGGAAGACCAGCGTCGTCAGCTCGCGCAGGTAGCGCAGCGCCTTGGCGTACTCCATGTCCTGGATCGTGGACGCGGCTTCCTTGGCGATCGCGACCGCCGTCGGGCTCCAGCCGGCCACGCGGCGCGCCAGTGCCGTCGTCGCACTCTCGAGCTCCGCGCGGGGCACGACGCGGCTGACCAGGCCGATCTCGAGGGCCTCCCGCGCGCTGATATTCTCCGCCGACAACACGAGCGGCAAGCCGCGCTTGATCCCGGCCGCTCTGAGCACCGGCGCCATCACGATCAACGGCAAGAGACCGAGCGTGATCTCGGGCAGTCCGAAGGTCGCGTCCTCGGACGCGATGACGACGTCGCAGCCGACGGCCAGGCCGCATCCACCGGCGAGCGCGAACCCGTGCACCTGCGCGATCACCGGCGTCCGCATCCGCGCGATCGCTTCGAGGATGCGGGCCAGCCCACCGAACGCCTCGCGCGCCTGGAGCGTCGTCCCGCGATCGCCGGCGCCCTTGAGATCGGCGCCCGCGCAGAACGCCTTGTCGCCGGCGCCGGCCAGCACGATGACCCGCGCCGCCGCATCGGCCTCGAAACGCGCGAGGGCAGCCTCCAGCTCGGCGACCATCGTGCGTGACAGCGCGTTGCGCACTTCCGGACGGTTCAGCGTGATCCGGGCCACGCCGTCGGTGAGGCTCGTGAGCAGCGTCTCGTCGCTCACGGGACGGCGGTCACCAGCTCCAGATAGTGCTTGAGGATCCGCGCCGTGGCGCCCCAGATCGTCTCTCCCTCGTAGTCGAAGAAGTACACGGACCGCGTGCCGCCGGCGCGCTCCCACGTCTCGACGCGAAAGCTGCCGTCCTGGAGCAGCACGGGCAGCGGGACCTCGATCACCTTCTCGATTTCCTCGCCGTCGGGCCGCCACGCCGGCGGCTCGCGGATCAGGCCGACGAAGGGCGTGATGACGAACTGCGTGGCCACGGTCTCCGTGTCGTCGAGCGCGCCCAGTGGCTCGACCTCGCGCGGGGCGAGGCCGATCTCCTCCTCGCATTCGCGCAGCGCGGCGTCGAGCAATGACGGGTCCTCCGGCCGGACGACGCCGCCGGGAAACGAGATCTGCCCCTTGTGGTGGCCGACACGCTCGGTGCGCTTGGCGAAGAGCAGCGACGGCTCGCCGCGATCGACGATCGGCACCAGCACCGCGGCCCGCACGAGGGGCCCCGGCGGCACGACGCGGCGAGCCCGCTGACCAAGGCGCTCGCGTGTCAGTGCCACCAGGTCCTCGAGGGTCATCGGCGCAGCGTCACCGCGCCTTGAACGTCGGCTTGCGCTTCTCGGCGAAGGCCTTCGGGCCTTCCACGGCGTCCTCCGTTCCGCGCAGCGTGCCGGCCAGGAGGGCCTCGAGCCGGAGCCCGTCGTCGAGCGGCAGCGAGAGCCCGCGGATGACGGCCTCCTTGGCGGCGCGCAGAGCCAGCGGGCCGCGCTCGCAGAGCGTCTCGGCCAGCGAGCGAGCCGCCGGCATCAGCTCGGGCAGCGGGACAACCTTGTTGATGAGGCCGAGACGCAGCGCCTCGTCGGCCGGGATCGGCTCGGCGGTGAGGATCATCTCCATCGCGCGCGCCAGCGGCACGGCGCGCGGCAGTCGCTGAGTCCCGCCGGCGCCCGGCATGATCGCCCACCGCACCTCGGTGAGCCCGAAGCGCGCGTGCGGCGCCGCGATGCGGAGATCGCAGGCCAGCGCCTGCTCGAGACCACCGGCCAGACAGAAGCCGTTGATCGCGGCGATCATCGGCTTCCAGATCTCGAGGCCACGCGTGATACCGCCCAGGCCGAGGCCGGTGTGCGAGACCGGGTTGTAGCTGCGGTTGCCCGTGAAGCCGGCCGGGATCATCTTCTTCAGATCGGCACCGGCCGAGAACGCCTTGTCACCGCTCCCGGTCAGGATCGCCACCCAGGCGGAGTCGTCGTCACGGAAGCGCGTCCACGCCGTGACCAGGGCTTCGTGCGTCTCCGGGTCGATGGCATTCATCGCCTCCGGCCGATTCATCGTGATCGTCACCACACGGTCCTTCTGCTCGTACAGCACCGTCGCCATCCGTGCCTCCTCCAGCGTGGTCGCTCACGACATCACGAAGCCGCCGTCGACGTTGAGCGCCTGCCCCGTGATCGCCCCGGAATCCGGCAGGGCCAGGAAGACGGCGGCGTGGCCGATCTCGTCCGCCTCCACCATGCGCCGCAGAGGAACCTGACGCTTGAAGTACCGATCGAAGATCTCGGCGCCCGAGAGCGGGCCCGCCTTCGTGTGCTGAAGCCGGATGCCCATCCCCGCGCGCACGTACCCGGGACACACCGCGTTCACGGTGATGGCCGGATACCCCTGAGCGCCTAGCTCGGCCGCCAGCGCGCGGGTGAGCCCGATCACGCCATGCTTGGACGCCGTGTACGCCGTGATGTAGCCGTAGCCGCCGTGCTTGCCGAAGATGGACGCGATCGTGACGACGCGGCCGCTCCGGCGGGCCATCATGTGCGGCAACGCGGCCTTGATGGCGCGGTAGGTGCCGTTCAGGTTCACGTCGATGACCCGCGTCCACGTGGCGTCGTCTTGCTCGGCCAGGAGTCCCGGGCCATCGACGCCCGCGCACGTGACGAGAACGTCCAGCCGTCCCAGCTCGTCGACCGCCTTCGCCGCCAGCGTCACCATGTCGGCGGCACGGGCGACGTCGCCGCGGACGGCCAGCGCCTTGACGCCGGCGCGGCGCGCCTCCTCGGCGACCCCGTCCACACTATCGGCGAGGTCGCTGAGGACGAGGTCGGCGCCCTCGGCGGCGAAGGCGAGCGCGACGGAGCGTCCGATGCCGCCACCGGCGCCGGTGATGACGACGACGCGGCCGGGCAGCCGCATCAGACGATGCGGGCGCCGACCGAACCGAGCCGCGTGAACGTCGCCCTGACCGTGTCGCCCGCCTTGGGTCTCAAGAGCGCCGAGACCGAGCCCGACATCACCACGTCGCCGGCGCGCAGCGTGAGGCCGCGCGCGCCCAGATGATTGGCGAGCCAGGCCAGTGAGTTGGCCGGGCTGCCCATGACCTCGGCGGCCGTGTTCGTCGCGGCGATGACACCGCTCAGCTCGTAGACGAGCCCTTCCAGCGCCAGGTCGAGATGGGTCACGGGCGTCACGGCATTGCCGAGGACGATGGCATTCGCGAACACGCCGTCGGCGATCATGTCGGTGCCCACGGTCTTGCCCGAGAAGCGGAAGTCGACCAGCTCGAGCGCCGGCAGTGCCCCTTCGACGGCGAGGAGAGCGCGGGCGGGCGTCACACCCGGGCCAGCGAGCGCGCGGCCCATCACGAATGCGACTTCGGCTTCCACGACGAGGCCTGCGAAGCGCGCGGCCGGGATCTCGGCACCGCTGCTGAAGACTCCGCTGGCGAGGAGAAAGCCGCACACCGGCTCCTCCACCTCGAACTGCGCCTGCCCCTTCGCGTTCGTGAGGCCGGCCTTCCACCCGATCAAACGCTCCCCTCGGGCGAGCAGCGCCTCGCGCAGCCGGTCCTGAACCGTGTAGGCCTCGGCCACCGACAGGCGCCGCTGCGCGCTCGGAGGCGCGATGAGTCGTGGCTCGCGCCGGTTGGCGATGAGCGGCTCGATCGCGACGTCGGTCACGAGCGCCTCCTCACCGGCGCCGCCGCTTCTTGCGCTTGGGCGCGGGACGCGCGTGTCCGCGGCGGGCGCGTCGAGACGCGTGGGGCGAGCCGTTGCGCTTCGGCGTCTCGGTCACCTTGGCGTACGGCTCGTTGCGCCGGCCCACGTCGCCACGCACCGCGGCCCCCTCGCTGATCACCTGGAGCCACCCGTTGAGGTCGCGCGCGAGCTCGGGATAGCAGTGGTCGCGATAGGCCTGGAGCGCGCGCACGGCGGCCGGATCCTTCCACGGCTTCAGGACGAAGGCGCCGTCGGGATCGCGAGGATCGAAGGGCGCGTCGGTGGCCAGCGCCATCACGACATACCGCCGCGTCAGTTCAGCCATGAGGTCTCCCCTCGACGCTGGCCGTCAGGGCTGGGACAGGACGGCGACGGCCGAGACGGCGCCGGGACCACCCAGGTTGTGAGCCAGCCCCATGCGGGCGTCCTTCACCTGCATCTTGCCGGCGCGACCGATGAGCTGGTCGTGGATGTTGGCGATCATGCGCACCCCCGAGGAGCCGATCGGGTGCCCGCACGACTTGAGCCCGCCCGACGTGTTCACCGGCAGATCACCGCCGAGCCTGGTGACCCCGTCCTGCGCGTAGCGCCAGCCCGCTCCGGGCTCGGCGAAACCCAGATCCTCGTAGTTCACGATCTCGGTGATGGTGAAGCAGTCGTGGCACTCCGCGACGTCGATCTGCCTGGCGGGGTTGCTGACCCCGGCCATCGCGTAGGCGGCCTTGGCGGCTTCGCGCGTGGCGCGGAACGAGGTGAAGTTCCACGAGGGATCGAACTGCGTGTTCCAGTAGCCCGCCGTCACCGCGTAGGCGATGCCGCGGATGACGGAGTAGCGGTCGGTGAACTTCGGCGCGAGGTCGGCCCGTGTGAGCACGACGGCGGCCGCGCCGTCGGTCGTGGGGCAGCAGTCGAACAGGCCGAGCGGCTCCGCCACCTTGGGCGCGTTGAGGTGCTGATCGGCGGTGATTTCTTTCTGGAAGTGAGCCTTGGGGTTCAGGGAGCCGTGATAATGGTTCTTCGTCGCCACCGCGCACAGCGCTTCTTCGTTGGCGCCGTACTCCTTGAAATAGCGCGTGGCCAGGAGCGCGAACATCCCGGGCGCCGTCCGCCCCTTGGCGAGCACGGGGTGCCCGCGGTTCACGGCCTGGGCGACGAGGCTGCCGCGCGAGGGGACCTCGCGCATCTTCTCGGCGCCGACGGCCAGGACCAGGTCGTATTCGCCGGAGGCGATGGCGAGCGAGGCGTTGCGCACGGCCTCGATGCCCGTCGCGCAGTAGGCGGCGACCCGAGTCACGGGAATCGGGAAGAGGTTCAGCGGATCGGAGACGAACGTTCCCGAGTTGCCCTCGAACCCGTAGAGCATCGGCTCGTAGCAGCCGAACCACGCCGCCTGCAGCTGGGCGCGGTCGACCCTGGCGTCGGCGAGCGCCAGCGTGACGGCCTCGTACACCATGTCGGTGAGGCTCTGATGGAAGTTCTCACCGAACTTGATGACGCCGCTGCCGACGATCGCGACCTTGCCGCCCAGTCCCATGGCTCCTCCTCTTCGACGCGGCCCTAAGCGTACCGCCGCCGCCGGACGCGCCGCAAGCCTCAGGACGCGATCGGCACGCGTCGCCGGCCGAGGAACGCGACGCACACCGCGAAGACGGCCGCGCTGCCGACGGCCAGGCCGAGGTTCGGACCGAATGCGGTGATGGTGCCCAGCGTCGCGGTGAGGACCGCGAACATGCTGTTGTTGATCACGTGGGCGGCCAGCGAGGGCAACGCACTCCCCATCCGTTCGGTGACGAACCCGAACCAGAGCCCGAGCATCAGGGCCAGCAAGGCGTGCAGCCACTCCAGGTGCAGCAGTCCAAACGCGAGCGCCGCCGTCACGATGGCCGGCCCCGGCGGCCACGCCTCGCGGAGCCGTGTCTGCATGTAGCCGCGGAAGAAGATCTCCTCGGCGGCGCCCGCCATGATGCCGATGACGAGCACGGCCGCGAAGAGATCAGGGCCCCCGGCCCCCTCCAGCGCCCGACGGATCACCGCCATCGACCCGCGCTGCCCGAGACCGGCCAGCAGCGTGAGCGAATCCAGCGCCTGCCCGAGGGCGAGCGTCCCGAGGACGATGGCGACGAGATCGCGCCCGGTCTCGCGCCCCGGCCGCAGCCGCAAGCGCCCGAGGTCCAACGGCCGCGAAACGCTGAGCACGGTGACGCTCAGGGCGAGCGACGAGGCGACTCCCCCCGCGAGCAGCCCGGGCAACCCGTTGAAGAGCTCGCTCTCGGCGAGGTCGGGATAGAGCACGCGAAGCCCGACCGCCGCCACGATGGTGAACGTGACGATGGCGACGAAGGCGAGGACGTAGACGAAGAACACCGGCCAGACCCTCGGCGCCATCGCCGTCAGGCGAGAGCCGGCGTGATCATCAGCGCACGGGATCCATGCCGAGCTCCCGCGCGATCGCCTCACGCAGGCGGTACTTCTGGATCTTGCCCGATGGCGTCATGGGAAACTCGCTGACCACTTCGAGTCGCTCCGGGAACTTGTGGCGAGCGAGCTGGCGGGCGTCGAGGTAGGCGACGAGCTCGCCGAGCGTGATGGTCTCGCCCGGCTTCGGGATGACGAACGCGCACGCGCGCTCGACCAGGCGCGGGTCCGGCATCGCCACGACGGCCACGTTCTGGATCTTGGGATGGGCGTAGAGCAGGTTCTCGACCTCGGCCACCGAGATGTTTTCGCCGCCGCGGATGATCAGATCCTTGACGCGCCCGGTGATCGCCAGGTAGCCGTCGCCGTCGACCACGGCGCGGTCGCCGGTTCGGAACCACCCATCGCGGGTGTGGGCGTCGGCGGTGAACTCGGGGCGCTTCCAGTACCCGACGAACTGCGAGTGGCCACGCACCAGGAGATCCCCTTCACGCGTGGCCGGTACTGCGTCGCCGTCCTCTCCCACCACGGCGACTTCCATGCCGGGCAGCGGGCGGCCATCGGTCCCGAACACTTTCTCTTCGGGATCGTCGAGCCCGTTGCAGGTCACGAGCCCGTTCTCGCTCATTCCCCACCCTGCCGAGATCGCACAGCGGAGGCGCTTCCGGGCGTCCTGGACGAGCTTGCGCGGAATCGCAGCGCCGGCGGAGATGAACAATCGAAGCGACGAGAGGTCGCGCTGGTCCACCGCCGGCGAGTACGTGAGGTCCTGAAGGAAGGGCGTCGCCCCCATCGTGTACGTCACCCGCTCGGCTTCGATGAGGCGAGCCGCCTCCTCGGCGTTCCAGACGTCGAGCCAGACGCCGGTCGATCCGAGCAGCAGCGTCAGGCAGTAGCCGTAGAGGTACCCCGTCTGGTGGCCGAAGGTCGAGGACATCAGCGCCACGTCGCGCTCGCTGAAGCCCAGGCGCTCGATGAGCGGGTAGATGATCGCCAGCGTGGTGTTGGCCGTGTGCATCACTCCCTTGGGCTCGCCCGTCGTTCCCGAGGTGAACACGACTTCGCTGACGGCGTTGGGGTCGGTTCCGGAAAGCGCCCGTCGGCCGTCGCGCCGTTCCCACGCCGTGTCGCTGAGCCACGCGAAGGGCCGCAGGCCCTCGCCGGGGGCTCCGCGGACGACGAAGACTTCGCGCAACGACGGCGTGTCGGCGCGGAGCTGCGCGGCCATGGCCGCGTGGTCGTGATGGCGAAAGCGCGCGGGAACGACGAGCGCTCGGGAGTCCAGCGCGTTCAGGATGAAGCGAAGCTCGTTGGCCCGGTACGTCGGCGGGATGGGATTGAGCACGGCGCCGAGCCTGACGGTGGCGAGCGCCAGGACGATCCACTCGTTGCAGTTCGGCAGCTGAGAGGAGACGACGTCGCCGGCACCGATCCCCGCCGCGGCAAGGCCGTGCGCCACGCGCTCGGCGGCGCGCGCGAGGTCTTGCCACGTCAGCCTGCCCGTGGCGTCGGCGATCGCCAGCTTCGTGGGCCGCTCGCTCGCCCACCGGTCGAGGTAGACGTCGAGCGTCTCGTTCCTCCACCAGCCGGTGGCCGTCATGGCGGCAATTCGCTGAGGCGTCACCCGACTCGGAAAGTCAGCCACCGCGGTCACGTTGGCCTCAGATCATCGTGTAGCCGCCCGAGACGGACAGCGTCTGGCCCGTGATGAAGCCGGCCTGGTCGGAAGCCAGGAAGAGCACGGCCCCGGTGACGTCGTCCGGCCGGGCCACGCGCCGCAGCGGGTAGGCCTTGGCGATGCGCGCCCGCATCTCCTCGGTCATCCACGCGCGGTTCTCCTGGGCCTGCCACATGCTGAGCCCGCCGATCTCCTCGTCGTTGGCCGGCATCGTCATCCCCGGGCACACGACGTTGAGCCGGACGCCGAACTTCCCCACCTCGCGGGCAATCGACTTGGAGAGCGCGATGACGCCGGCCTTGCACGCGCCGTAGACGCCCTCGCGGAACTCGCCGATACGCCCGGCGTCCGAGCCCATGCTGACGATCGCGCCCCCCTTGCGCGCGATCATGCCGTCGAGCACGGCGCGCGTGCAGTTGATCATCCCCCAGAGGTTGATCTGGACCTCCTTCTCCCACTCGTCGCGCGTCTTCTCCATGAACAGCGCGTCGCGCGTCCAGCCGACGTTGTTCACGAGGACGTCCACGCGGCCGAAGCGCTCCTCGACGAGTCGCACCATGGCCTGGACATCCGACCACCTGGTGACATCGGTCCGCACGACCTGCGCCTTGGCTCCCAGCTGCTCGGCCTCGGCGGCCACCTTCTTGCCCTGGCCCTCGTCGATCTCGGCGATCGTGACGTTCGCCCGCTCCCGCGCGAAGGCCAGCGCGATGGCCCGTCCGATGTTCGAGCCGCTTCCTGTCACCACGACGCTCTTGCCCTCGAAGTTGAGGTTCATAGCCGCGCTCCTTTGAGCGAGTGCAGCATCCACACGTTCGGGTCTTCGTAACGCCCCTCGTCGCGCGCCCGATCGATGACGACGGGCTGCAGCGCGCCCGGGACGACATAGGGCCCGCTCTCGGGGAACGTCATCTCCGTCCACTCCTCCCACCGCGCGACCGTGCCGGCGATGACGAGCGTGCGCGGCACCACGCGGACCACCTCGGCGCCGAGACGGGCATGAACCCGCATCCATGGATCGAACGGCTCGCCGTCGTCCGTCGTCCACGTCACGTAGCGTTCCATCGGGGCCAGCGGATATCGCGCCTTGAGGGTCGGCCGGACCGGTGCGACCAGGAAGCGGTGCCCGCGCGTCTCGGCAAGAAAGCGCAGGTGGTCGAGCAAGCGCCGGCTCAGGCCCTGTTCGCGCCAGTCCGGATCGACGAGGGCGGCGAGCGCCGCCAGCGCGTTCGGCGTGCGAGCCGCGCGGCGATCCTCGGTCGCGCGCTCGAGAATGCCGGCGATGCTCTCGGGCAGGCCGCCCGGCGTGCCGTCCCACGTGATCGGCACCGTGTGGGCCACGGCAGCGACCCTTCCGGCATCGTCGTACAGCGCCGTCTGGTAATCGGCCCATGTCGTGAACAGCGAGGGCCAGAACGTGCCGCAGCCCAGCTCATCGCGCTGCCGCAGGAAGCGCGGCCACCCCGCGGCGGCCAGGCGCTCGAAGTCCGGCTCCAGCTCGGGCTTCTCGCTCAGCGCGTAGGCCTTGAGCGGCACGGTCAGTACGGCAGCGTCTCGCGCCCCATGAGCTCGCGGGCCACGATGAGCTTCATGACCTCGGCGGTGCCGTCGCCGATCTCGAGACCGATCACGTCACGCAACCGCTGCTCGAAGGG
>MNEG01000067.1 GCA_001917585.1 Candidatus Rokubacteria bacterium 13_1_40CM_68_15 | reverse complement strand
AGGGATTGACGGGCGGCTTCACGTTCGTGAACCCGAAGGCGAAGTCGACCTGTGGGTGCGGCACGTCGTTCTCGGCGTAGCCGGCCCGCTCGGCGCGAGGTTGAACGGGCCCAGTACCGGGCCCGTTTTAGTTTCGCCTCTCCCGTGAACTTGAACGGATGCCAGGACAGCGTCTCGCGTAGTCGCGACGCTGATCGGGCAAGAAAGGGACCGCCGCGAGTGATCGCGGCGGGGCACGGGCGGGCGAGAGCCCGGGTGCCCGTGCCCGGTGAGCGAAGCGGATGAACCACTTCGAGGTCTTCGGGCTCGAGCGGCGGCTCGGCATCGATGCCGAGGCGTTGCAGCGACGGTTCTACGAGCTGTCGCGGCGCCATCATCCTGACTTCCACGCGGGCGCGACACCCGGCGAGCAGGCCGAGGCGCTGGAAGCCTCGGCTCGGCTCAACGCCGCCTACCGAACGCTGCGCGACCCCATCGCGCGCATCGATTATCTCGTTCGTCTCGAGGAGGGCCGGGAGACGAATGAAGGCGCCACCGACAAGCCGAAGGCGCCGCCCGCGCTGCTGGCGGAGATGTTCGAGATCCAGGAAGCGCTCGCCGAGGCCAAGAGCGGCGGCCTCGACGAGCCCGCGCGGCGCACGCTGGCCGAGGAGCGCGGGCGATTGCTCGCGCGCCAGGGCGAGGAAGAAGCACGGCTCACCGGTCCGCTGTCGGCCGCGTGGGACACGGCCACGCCGGCCGGCCGGCCGGCCATCCTGGCTGCGTTCAAGCAAGCGCTGGCCACGCGCGCGTACCTGCGCACCGTGATCGAGGACCTCGGTCAGGCACTGGGTGACGGAGACGAGATTGTCGCGCATCATCGGCATTGACCTGGGGACGACCAACAGCCTCGTCGCCTACGTCGACGAGGCGACGGGATTGCCGCGCGTGATTGCCGACCGCGAAGGCCGGATGCTGCTGCCCTCGGTCGTCGCGTTCACGCCCGAGGGCATCCTCGTGGGCGAGGCCGCCCGCCGCCAGCTGGTCCGCCGGCCGCAATCCACCGTCTATTCGGTGAAGCGCTTCATGGGCCGCGACTACGAGGACGTCAAGGACGAGCTGCGCTACTTCCCGTTCGCCATCCGACCGGCCGACGGCATCGTGAAGCTCGACGTCGGCGGCCGACAGGTCACGCCGCCGGAAGTCTCGGCCGTCGTGCTGAAGGCGCTGAAGGAGCGGGCTGAGGCGCACTTCAAGGAGCCGATGGAGAAGGCGGTGGTCACCGTGCCCGCCTACTTCAACGACAGTCAGCGGCAGGCCACACGCGATGCCGGCCGCATCGCCGGACTCGACGTCGTCCGCATCGTGAACGAGCCGACGGCGGCCTCGCTCGCCTATGGCCTCCACCGTCTGTCCGAGGGCGTGATCGCGGTGTACGACCTGGGCGGCGGGACGTTCGACATCTCGATCTTGAGGGTCAAGGACGGCATCTTCGAGGTGCTGGCCACCAACGGCAACACGCATCTCGGCGGCGACGACTTCGACCGCGTCATCATGCTGTGGCTGCTGGAAGATATCCAGTGCCGCCACCACGCGGAGATCGTCCGCAGCGGCCTCGATCTCGCCCGCGACGGCGAGGCGATGCAGGAGCTGCGACTGGCCGCCGAGGCCGCGAAGATCCGGCTGTCCACCGAGGAGCGGACGCGACTCACGATCCCGTTCGCCGACTTCACCTACCACCAGGACATCACGCGTGCCGACGTCGAGCGCCTCATCGAGCCGCTGGTGGCCCGGACGCTCGAGCCGTGCCGTCGCGCGCTCGCCGATGCCGGCCTGCGCCGCGAGCAGATCGACCAGGTCGTCCTCGTCGGTGGCTCCACGCGGGTGCCACTCGTGCGCCGGCGGGTGGAGGAGCTGTTCGGGCGCACGGCCCACAGCCATCTCAATCCCGATGAAGTCGTCGCGCTCGGCGCGGCCGTCCAGGCCCAGATTCTCGCCGGCGGCATCACCGACATGCTGCTGCTCGACGTCACGCCGCTGTCGCTCGGCATCGAGACGCTGGGCGGGATCGTCAGCATCCTCATCCCGCGCAACACGACGATCCCGACCAGCGCCCGCGAGATGTTCACCACGTCGGTCGACGGCCAGACGGTCGTGGACCTGCACGTCGTGCAGGGCGAGCGCGAGCTGGCCAAGGACTGCCGGTCGCTCGCCCGCTTCGAGCTTCGCGGCATCGATCCCATGCCGGCCGGCCTGCCGAAGATCGAGGTGACCTTCCTCATCGACGCCAACGGGATCCTCCAGGTGGCGGCCAAAGAGCTGCGCACCGGCAAGGCGGCGTCGATCGAGGTGAAGCCGACCTACGGGCTGTCCGAGACCGACGTCGAGCGCATGGTCGAGGAGTCCTTCCAGTACGCCGAGGCCGACGTGAATGCGCGTCTGCTCATCGAAGCGCGCAACGAGGCGGACACGGTGCTGACGCACGTGCGGCGCGCGCTGGGTCAGGGCAGTCACCTCCTCGCGGAGGAAGAGCGCCGCGGCATCACGTCCGCACTGGAAGAGCTGGAGCAGGCGCGCGCGGCGCAGGACCGCGATCTCATCCGGGACAAGACGACCGCGCTCAACCATGCCACCGAGCATCTGGCCGAGCTCATGATGGACGCCGCGCTCAAGGGGGCGCTGGGATCCAAGCGGGCCGCCGAGATCATGGAGTCGCAGTGATGGCAGTGCACAGGGTGACGTTCCTCCCTCTCAACAAGACCGTCGAGGTCGACGACACGAAGTACCCCCTGGCCGACCACGGCAAGCCGGGCTCGCTCCTCGACATCGCGCTCGCCAACGACGTTCCGCTGGAGCACAACTGCGGAGGTAGCTGCGCGTGCACGACCTGCCACGTCGTGGTGCGCGAGGGCGAGGAGAATCTGTCCGAGATGCAGGCCGACGAGGAGGACCGTCTGGACATGGCGGAAGGGCTGACGATCCACTCGCGCCTGGGCTGCCAGGCGGTGGTTCACGGCGACGTGGTGGTGGAGGTTCCCAAGTGACGATGAAGTGGCGGGACGCCGAAGACATCGCTATCGCGCTGAGCGAGCAGTATCCCGACACCGATCCGCTGACGGTGCGGTTCACGGATCTCCATCGCTGGGTGACGGAGCTCGAGGAGTTTGCCGACGATCCCAAGGCATCGAACGAGTCGACGCTCGAAAAGATTCAGATGGCGTGGCTGGATGAGTACCGGAACCGCTAGGGCGCGCCGTCTACCAGGTGACGACCTGGTCCGAGGCGAAGATCTGCTCGAGGAGCGCCTCCCAGGTGAGGTCCTCGGGAACGCGTTGCACCCGCACACCCGCGGGCAGCATCGAAAGGGTGGCTCCGTGGAGGAGCGCGACCCGAACCTGGTCGCCGGCGGCGCGTGCGCGCTCGATCGCGGCCAGCGCGAGTCCGGCATCGCCGCCCTTGTAGAGGTGGAGGACGGTGGTCATCAAAAGACGATGAAGCTCCGAGCGCCGCGCATCAGGTCGGCGATCTCTTCGCGACTGACGGGAACGACTGGATGCTTGTCGATGTTCCAGTCCGGGGCGTGCGGGATGGCGGAAGCCTCGACGTGGAAGGGCACGCCCAGCTGGCGAAGGCTCGCGCGGAACTTCGCGATGTCGTCGCCGTCCACGAGCTCGTCGGTGTCGTCGTCCAGCAAGTGGACGGCCCCGTCGGTCAGCACGAACGTCACCTGGTTCTCGCCGGCGACCACGCCGACCCCGATGCGCATGGCCTCGAAGGCCCGGTGCGAGGTGCGGGGGTCGCTCGCGATGAGCACGAGGACCGGCGAGCCCGACACCTCAGTTCAGCGCGATGAAGCGGTCGGTGCCGTTGATGACATCGGTCAGCACGACGAGACCGCAGTACGTCACGTCGGCGGCATCCTCCAGCGGAATGCGGCGCTTCTGGCAGCCGTACGCGCAGGCGAAGAGCTTGACCCCGCGGGCGGGCAGCGCGCGCAGCCGACGATCGGCCAGGGCGCGCACGCCGTCGTCGATGAGATACAGGTACACGTCGGCGCCACGCTCGAGCGCGGCCTCGGCGAGGCCGACTGCGGTGGTGAGGTTCGGATGCTCGGGCGCCGTCGACAGCATCAGCCCGAGCTTTTTCCCGGCCAGCTGCATCGCGGATCGAGCCTAACATCGTGACCAGGGGAGAGCAAGGCGATGAGCCGTAAGGTTTACCTCGATCACAACGCCTCGACGCCCGTTCATCCGGACGTCGTCGCGGAGATGATGCCGTACTTCCAGGACGTGTTTGGAAATCCGTCCAGCGTTCACGGTTTCGGCCGGGCCGCCCGCGACGCGGTGGACGTGGCCCGCGAGCGCATTGCCCGCTTTCTCGCGGCCGCGCCGGACGAGATCGTCTTCACCTCGGGCGGGACCGAGTCCGACAACTTCGGCGTGAAGGGACTGGCCCTGGCCCGCGGCCGCGGCCACGTCATCACGTCGAAGATCGAGCACCACGCCGTGCTGCGCACGTGCCAGACGCTCGAGGGCCAGGGCTTCGACGTCACCTATCTTCCCGTCGACGAGCACGGCATGGTGTCGGCCGACGACGTGAAGCGTGCGATCCGGCCCGACACGATCGCCATCAGCGTGATGCACGCCAACAGCGAGATCGGCACCATCCAGCCGGTGGCGGCCATCGGCGAGCTGGCCCGCGAGCACGGCGTGCCGTTTCACGTCGACGCGGTGCAGACGTTCGGCAAGATCCCGATCGACCTGCACGGCGCCGGCATCGATGTGCTGTCGTTCTCCGGCCACAAGATCTACGGGCCCAAAGGCATCGCCGGGCTCTACATCCGCAAGGGGACGAAGATGGTGGCGATCCAGCACGGCGGTGAGCACGAACGCCGCCGCCGGGCCGGCACCGAGAACGTGCCCGGGATCGTGGGGCTCGGCAAGGCCGTGGAGGTCCGCGGCCGCGACATGATCGAGGAAGCCGTGCGCGTGACGGCGCTGCGCGACCGCCTGTGGAACGGCGTGCGCCAGCGGATTCCCGACGTGCGCCTGAATGGTCACCCCCTCGAGCGCTTGCCGGGCACCGACAACGTCGCGTTCCGCCACGTCGAGTCGGAGTCGATCGTGCTCGGCCTCGACCTCAAGGGCGTGGCCGCCTCGGCCGGCTCGGCCTGCACAGCCGGCCACGTCGAGCCGTCCCACGTGCTGGTGGCCATGGGGCTGCCGCTCGACTGGGCCATGGGCGCCGTGCGCTTCTCGCTCGGTCGCACCACTACCGCCGACGACATCGACTACGTCGTCGACTGCCTCGAGGCGCTCGTGCGCAAGCTGCGTCTGGCGCTGCCGGCGGGACGCGCTTGAGATACAGCCCCACCGTCGTAGATCACTTCCTCAACCCGCGCAACGCCGGACTCATGCGCGATCCCGACGGGGTCGGTGAGGACGAGTACGAGGGCTGCGGCGATCTGGCCCGCTTCTTTCTGCGCGTGGCGGACGGGCGGGCCCGCGAGCTCCGCTTCCAGACCTACGGCTGTGGGCCCACCATCGCCGCCGCCAGCGTGGCCAGCGAGCTGCTGGTCGAGCGCGCGGTCGAGGACCTCGTGAACGTCAAGGCGGAGGAGATCGAGCACGCCCTCGACGGGCTGCCAGAGGACCGCAAGCATGCCGCCGACGTGGTGGCGGGCGCCGTGCGGGCGGCCGCGCTCGATCATCTGCGCCGTCGGAGCGGCCATGTTTGACCGGCTGCGCCGCGACGTACGCGTCGTGCTCGAGCGGGATCCGGCCGCGCGCTCGGCGCTCGAGGTGCTCCTGTCCTATCCGGGCGTGCACGCCCAGGCCTTCCACCGTTTCGCCCACCGGCTGTGGAACGCCGGCTGGCTGACGAGCGCACGGTTCGTCTCCCACGTCTCGCGGTTCCTGACCGGCATCGAGATCCACCCGGCGGCCAGGCTGGGCCCGGGCCTCTTCATCGACCACGGGATGGGCGTCGTCATCGGCGAGACGGCCGAGATCGGTGAGAACGTCACGCTGCTCCAGGGCGTCACGCTCGGCGGCACCAGCCTCAAACGTGAAAAGCGTCATCCGACGCTCGGGAACAACGTCGTGGTGGGCGCCGGGGCCAAGATCATCGGCGGCTTCACGATCGGCGACGGCAGCCGTATCGGCGCCGGTTCGGTCGTGGTGCGCGAGGTGCCGCCGAACTCCGTTGTGGTCGGCGTGCCGGGCCGCGTAACATACCGCGACGGCCAGCGGGTGACGGGCGAGATCGACCTGAACCAGACCGATCTCCCCGATCCCGTGGCCAAGGCGATCGAGCAGCTCATCGAGCGCCTGCGCCGGCTCGAAGCGGAGGTCGAAGAGCTGCGCAAGGCGGCGAAAGAGGAGGAGGTCCAGTGACCCCCAAGGACGTGATGAGCGTGCGGGAGGCTTCGACGTACCTGTCCATCGACGAGGCAACGCTCACTCAGCTCGCCGCGCAGCGCGGCATCCCCTGCATGGAGGTCAACGGCAGCTGGATGTTCTCCAAGAAATCCATCGACAAGTGGCGCACGCAGAAGCAGGCGCCACAAAAGTAGTGGATCGCGCCGCGGCGTGGGCGATCCTGACCGAGTTCACGCACGGCGACAGCCTTCGCAAGCACGCCCGCGCCGTGGAGGCGTCGATGCGCGCGTACGCCGGACGCTACGGTGAAGATCCCGAGACGTGGTCCATCGCGGGCATGCTCCACGACTTCGACTACGAGATGCATCCACGCGCGCCTCAGCACCCGATGAAGGGCGCCGAGATCCTCGAGGCCCGTGGGGTTTCCGCGGCGGTGATCTATGCGATCCTGGCCCATGCCGACTACTCCGGCATGCCACGCCGGAGCTTGCTCGACCGCGCGCTCTACGCCTGCGACGAGCTGACCGGATTCGTCCACGCCTGCGCCCTCGTCCGCCCCGGCAAGGTCATCACGGGCATGGAAGCGGCGTCGGTGAAAAAGAAGCTCAGGGACAAGGCGTTCGCGCGAACGGTCAATCGCGACGACGTCTACCGTGGAGTCGTCGAGCTCGGCGTGGATCTGGACGCGCACATCACCTTCGTCGTCGATGCCCTGACCTCCGTCGCCCCCGAGATCGGCCTCGCCCGAACGACGTAACGAGCAGGCGGGCGCCGCCACGCGCACCTCGGGTAGGCCACCCATGGACGAAGCCTCTCGCCCCTCTAGCGGACCACCGGCAGCTCGAGCGCCACTGGCCGCGATACTCCACGTCGACATGGATGCGTTCTACGCGTCCGTGGAGCAGCGCGATCGGCCCGAGCTGCGTGGGCGTCCGGTCATCGTCGGCGCCGACCCGAAGGGGCGTGGCGTCGTCGCCGCCGCCTCCTACGAGGCGCGCCGCTACGGGGTCCGTTCGGCCATGCCCATCGGGCGAGCGGCTCGTCTCTGTCCGCACGCCGCGTTCATCCGCCCCGACATGGAGAAGTACGGACGCGTCTCGGCGGAGATCATGGCGATCCTCGACACGTTCTCACCGCTCGTCGAGGCGGTCTCGGTGGACGAGGCGTTCATCGACCTCACCGGGACCGATGGCCTGCACGGCGGCCCGCTCCAAGCCGTGCGTCGGATCAAGGCGCGCATCGTCGAGAGAACACGCCTCACCGCCTCGGCCGGGCTCGCCACCAACCGGTTCGTGGCCAAGGTCGCGTCGGAGCTCGAGAAGCCTGATGGCCTGGTCGTGGTTCCCGCCGGCCACGAGGCGAGCTTCCTCGCTCCGCTGGAGATCGAGCGGATCTGGGGTGTCGGGAAAGTGATGGCGGCCGAGCTGCGCAGCCTCGGCGTCACGACCATCGGGCAGCTCCAAGCGTATCCGCGCCAGGCGCTCGTCCGGCGGTTCGGTCGCCACGGTGAGAGCCTCCACGAGCTCGCCTTCGGGCGCGACGAGTCGCCGGTCGAGCCCTTCGCGCCGGCCAAGTCGATGGGCGCGGAGAACACCTTCGCGGTGGACTGCCGCGACGCGGGCACCCTCGCGACCACGTTGCGCGAGCAGGCCGAGCGCGTGGGCCGTGAGCTCCGCGGCGAGCATCTGGCCGCAGCCCGGATCACGCTGAAGCTGCGCTTCGCGGACTTCCGTACGGTGACGCGCGCCTGGACGGGCGAGCCGACTCAGGATGGTCTCGAGATCTACCGGCGGGCGACGGCGTTGCTCGACCGCGAGCACGTCACCGAGCCCATCCGATTGATCGGACTCTCGTCGTCGTCGTTCCAGCCCGAGGCGACCGGTCAGCTGCCTCTGCTCGATGCCGCGGCGGTGCGGCGCGAGCGCCTGGCCCGCGCCACCGACGCGCTGGCGCGCCGCTTCGGCGAGGACACCATCGTCCCGGCCGCCCTGGCGCAAAAGCGCCCCCGGCGGCGGGGCGCGCCGGGAGAGGCCGACACCGTATAATGAGGCGGCATGGAACGGCCGATCGCGTACGACAAGCTCGCGCGTGAGGAACGGTTCGTCCGCAAGCGCGCACGTGACATCGCCGAGCTGCGCATGGCGCAGGGGCTCTCGCCGATGGCCGATCTGGCCAGCCGCGAATCGATCCGCGAGCGGGTCCACGGCATCCTCGTCGGCGAGCTGCAGGCGATGGAGGGCGCCGGCCGCACCGTCTGCGACTTTCCCGAGGCGCCGTGGGAGTTCACCATGGACATGGCGCGTCAGGTCTGGGACGAGTCACGCCACGTCGAGATCTATCTGGGCCTGCTGGAGTACCTGGGCGGCTACGTCGGCGAGTTCGCCGAGTCCACCATCCTCTGGCGATGCGCCTGTGCCGAGGACGCCGCGGCCCGCGTGGCCGGCGTCAATCGTGGCCTGGAAGGCCTGGCCTGCGATGTCTTCAACCAGCTGATCCACATCGCGCGCAAGATCGGTGATCCCCTCATCGAGCGCGCGGTCGATTTCGTGCTGGCCGACGAGATCACGCACGTCCGCATGGGCTCGCGCTGGCTGAACGAGCTGACCAAGGGCGACCCCGACCGGCGGCGGCGGGCCATCGAGTTCCAGGAAACGATCGATGAGCGCTTCAACCTCGGCGGCGTGCGACTGGATGGCGCTCACGAAGAGGTCGGCATCTCGATCGCCAAGGAAGCCCGACGATTGGCCGGCTTCACCGACGAGGAGATCGACAAGCTCGTCCGCAGCACGCAGCGCTCTCCTGTCTACTGACCGGCCCGTCGTGAGCGATCACCCGCTGGCCGGCACGTTCTCCGTCGAGGCGTCGGCCCGCCGTATCCGCAACTATCGTTACGCCGAGGAGCGGATGATGCGCACGCTCGGCGGCTGGATCGCGCTCACCCCCGAGCTCGCGCCGAAGCTGCTGTTCGGCCGCCACGTGTGGGACTGCGCGCAGCACGCCGATCTCTGGGGCCGGCGGCTACCCGAGCTGCGCGCGCCCGCTCAGCAGTCCGAACCCGCGAAGCCCGAGTTCGTTCAGTTCATGGATCTGGTCGACGGTCGTGAAGCACGGCACCAAACGGTGGAGCGCGTCGTGGGCGTCTACCGCGTCCTGAAGCCACACCTGGTGGCCACGTACCATGCGCACCTGGCCGCCGCGAATCCGGTCTACGAGCCGCCCACGCGCCGGATCCTCGAACGTTGCCTGGCCGAGGAGCGCCGTCACGTCGCCGCCGCGACGGTGGTGCTCGAGCGGCTTCTCGACGGCGACGCCAGGCGCCGAGCGGGCGAGTGGCAGACACGACTTCTCGCTGCGTTGGCCGCGTCCGGTGGCGTGACCGGAGACACTCCAACGCCGCTGCTGGCCACCGACGTGTCCGGCACCGACGGCTCCGGCGATCTGGTCGCGGCGCCCGCGTCGTTCGATCCCAACGTCATCACCGCCGATCTGCGGCCGATCCTCGAGGACCACTGCCGCGCCCTCATCGCCGGCGACGTCACGCGCCTGGGAGACCACGTCGCCGACGAGAGGCGGGCCGCGGTGCTCGCGGTGTACGACGGCCTGGCGACGGTTCGCGCGTGCGAAATCGCCGCTCAGGCCAAGATCGGCGCCCACCGGCTCATCAAGGTCAGGCTGGTCGGCCCGGGTGGTGTCTCGGTGCTGCAGCTGCAGTGGCAGAAGCGAGCCGGGGGCTGGCGCGTCGTCGATGCCGAGCTCGTTCGCGTCGAGCCGGCCGCCTAGTGTTCCGGAAAGTCCTCGTCGCGAATCGTGGAGAGATCGCGCGCCGTATCATGCGCGCTTGCCGCCACGTCGGTGCCGCCACCGTGGCCGTGCACTCCGAGGCGGACGCCACGGCCGCCCACGTGGCGGACGCCGACGAAGCCGTGCTGATCGGTCCCGCCCCGGCGCGTGAGAGTTACCTCGACATCGGAGCGATCATCCAGGCGGCGCGCCGCACCGGCGCCGAGGCGATTCATCCCGGATACGGCTTCCTGTCGGAGAACTGGCGATTTGCCGAGGCCTGCGCCAGTGCCGGCCTCACCTTCATCGGTCCGTCAGCCGAGGCCATCCGCCGCATGGGCGACAAGCCAGAAGCGCGACGTCTCATGGCGGCGGCCGGGGTTCCTGTCCTCCCCGGCAGTCCGGGGCCCGTGAGCGACATCGCGGAAGCCGCGCGCCTCGCCGAGGGCGTGGGGTTCCCGGTGTTGCTCAAAGCTGCCGCCGGCGGTGGCGGAATCGGAATGGCGAAGGTCGGCGAGGCCGGTCAGCTCGCGGCCGCCTTCGCTGCGGCCAGGCGGCGCGCCGAGGCGGCGTTCGGCAACGGCGCCGTGTACGTCGAGCGCTATCTCACCACCCCACGTCACATCGAGGTCCAGGTCTTCGGTGATGGCCGAGGCAACGTGGTTCATCTGCACGAGCGCGAATGCTCGATCCAACGCCGCCATCAGAAGGTGATCGAGGAGTCGCCGGCGCCGGGCCTCGATCCCGTGGTCAAGGGTCGGTTGACCGCTGCCGCGGTGAAGGGCGCCGCCGCCATCGGCTACGTCAACGCGGGCACGCTCGAGTTCCTCCTCGACGCCGACGGATCGTTCTACTTTCTTGAGATGAACACGCGCCTTCAGGTGGAACACCCGGTGACGGAAGAAGTGACCGGTCTCGACCTCGTGGTGGCCCAGCTCCGGGTGGCCGCCGGTGAGCCGCTGCCCTGGAAGCAAGATACGATCGCCCAGCGAGGCGCTGCCATCGAGTGCCGCGTGTACGCCGAGGACCCCGCGAAGAATTTCCTGCCGTCACCCGGAACGATCAGCCGACTCGAGGTGCCCGCCGGTGACGGTATTCGCGTCGAGTCGGGCGTGGTAGCGGGCAGCGCGGTGACCGTCCATTACGACCCGCTCTTGCTGAAGCTCGTCGCCCACGGTCCCTCGCGCGCCGAGGCCATCGCGCGCATGAGCGAGGCGCTCGACCGCTGCGTGATCGACGGCGTCAAGACGACGATCCCGTTTCTCCGGCGCGTCCTGGCTCACCCCGACTACCGCCGGGGCGCTGTGCATACCCAGATGGTCGAACAAGGAGCCTTCAATGCCTGAAGAGATCAAGGCCCACATCACCGGGATCGTGTTCCAGGTGGCGGCGAAGCCCGGTGATCGGCTCCAGGCCGGCGATCCGGTCATCGTGCTCGAGTCCATGAAGATGGAAATCCCGGTGGAAATGCCGCGAGCGGGGGCCGTCAAGGAGATCCGCGTGCGGGAAGGGCAGACCGTTCAGGAAGGTGACACCGTGGCCGTACTCGAGTAGGAGGACGTCATGGCGGGCAGCACGAGCGGGGGACTCGTCCGGGGCCTTTACGATTATCACTGGTGGGCCAATCACCGACTCTTCGACGTCGCCAGCGCGCTCGGGGAGGAGACGGCGCGTCGCGACGTCGGCAAGCAGTTCAGCTTCCCGACGTTGAAGGGCATGTTCGCCCACATCTACGCGGCCGACTCCATCTGGTTGTTGCGCTGGAAGAGCGTGCCGACGAGTCGTCTCATGGGCGACGCCGACTTCGGGACGATGGCCGAGCTGCGCTCGCGGTGGGACCGGCTCGAGGGGGAGCAGAAGACGTTCGTCGATGCGCTCACGTCAGCCGACCTCGACCGCGTCGTCGACTACAGAAACACCGAGGGCAAGGCGCTCGGCGCGCCCTTGTGGCGGTTGCTCCAGCACGTCCCGAACCATGCCACTCACCATCGCAGCGAGATTGCGACAATGCTGACGATGATGAGCGGCTCGCCGCCCGACGGCGGCCTCGCCACCTACGTGAACGAGACCGCACCCGGCCGCTAGCGATCCCGACACCGGAGAGCAGGCGATGGGCGACGTGACGACCGTCGAGATGATGCGAGGGCTGTACGACTACCACCACTGGGCCAATCGGCGGCTCTTCGACGTGGCGGTCGCACTCGGCGAGGACGTGGCCGTGCGCGACCTCGGCAAGCAGTTCAGCTTCCCCACGATCAAGGCGATGTTCACGCACATCTACGGGGCCGACTTCCTGTGGTTTCAGTGCTGGAAGGCGATGACGCCCGTTCGGAGGCTCCGCGACGGTGATTTTCCGACCCTCGCCGCCGTACGGCCGCCCTGGGACGAGTTCGAGAAGGAGCAGGCCGAGTTCATCGAGGCGTTGACGCCGGCCGACCTCGGACGCTCCGTCGAGTTCGTCAGCGTCGCCTATCCCCGCCCGGATGGCCGTCCCTATCACCTCCCGTTGTGGTCAGCCCTTCAGCACGTGGCCAACCATGCAACCCATCACCGGAGCGAGATCGCGACGATGGTCACGATGGTCAGCGGATCACCCCCCGGGACCGACCTGGTGGTCCGCCACTTCCGGGTCCAGGGCTTTCCCGGCTGACGATGGGCATGAAGGAGCGCGCCGACGACCTGGCCGGCCGACGCCACCGCGCACGCGCCATGGGAGGCGTCGACGCCGTGGCCAGGCAGCACGCGAGCGGCAAGCTCACCGCCCGCGAGCGCATCGACCTTCTGTTCGACGCCGGCTCCTTCACCGAGATCGGCATTCAGGCCACTCACGCCGGCGTGTCGCCGGAGATGGTCGGCAAGGAGACGCCGGCCGACGGGGTCGTCACGGGCTTCGGCCGGATCGACGGCCGCTTCGCCTCGGTGATCGCCTACGACTTCACCGTGATGGCGGGCTCGATGGGACGCACGGCCGAGGTCAAGTGCAACCGCGTCCGGGAGATCGCCTATACCAAGCGGATGCCGATGATCTGGCTCATCGACTCCGCTGGCGCCCGCATCCAGGAAGCGATCGGCTCGCGCAACTTCGCCGGCTCCGGGCTGCTCTTCCGGGAAGAGTCGATCATGTCGGGTGTCGTGCCGCAGGTCGCGGCGATGATGGGCCCGGGCGCCGCCGGCACCGCCTACATTCCGGCGCTGGCCGACTTTGTGCCGATGGTGAAGGGGACGAGCCACATGGCGCTCGGTGGACCGCCCCTGGTCAAGGCCGTGATCGGCGAGGATGTCACGCCGGAGGAGCTCGGCGGCTCGAAGGTCCACTGCGAGATTTCCGGCGTTGGGGACCTCGAGGTCGAGGACGATCGCGCGTGCCTGGCGGTGATTCGCGAATACCTTTCCTACTTCCCGTCGTCGAACCTCGAGCTACCACCGCGGCGGGCGTGCGACGACCCGGCAGAGCGACGTGACGATGACTTGTTGGAGATCGTGCCCGACAACCCCCGGCGCGCGTACGACGTGCGCAAGGTGATCCGAGCCGTTGTCGACCGGGGGCACGTCTTTGAGCTGAAGCCGGCATGGGCCCGGAACATCGTCGTCGGGCTCGCCCGCCTCGCGGGCCAGCCGATCGGCGTCGTCGCCAACCAGCCGATGGTGCTGGGCGGTGCGCTCGACAACGACGCCGCCGACAAGGCCACGCGCTTCATCATGCTGTGCGACGCCTTCAACATTCCGCTGGTGTTCCTGCAGGACGTGCCGGGGTTTCTGGTCGGCTCGAAGGTCGAGCGCGCCGGCATCATCCGCCACGGCGCCAAGATGCTATACGCGGTCAGCGAGGCCACGGTGCCGAAGCTCACCGTGGTACTGCGCAAGGCATACGGCGCCGGCTACTTCGTCATGTGTGGGCGGGCCTACGAGCCCGATCTGATCGTGGCGTGGCCGACGGCGGAGATCAGCGTGATGGGGCCGGAGGGTGGGACCAATATCATCTTCCGAAAGGAAATCTCGAGCGCGGCCGATCCCGAGGCCGAGCGTGCGCGCCGGGTGGAAGAGTTCCGCAAGCTCATCGATCCCTATCGCGCGGCCGGGGCCGCCCTCGTCGACGACGTGATCGATCCCCGCGAGACCCGACCGACCCTGATCCGGGCTCTCGAGATGGCGCGCACCAAGAAAGTCGAGCGCCCCTGGAAGAAGCACGGCGTAATGCCGGTGTAGGTGGCCCGACGAGGGCGCGGCTTCGCCGAGCCCGAGGAGTGGGGGGTGTGGGGGGCCATATCGGGGCCCCCCACGTTCTTAATTTTCTACGAAGGCTTTGAGGTTCCGTCCGCGCAGCGGGTGTCGCAACTTGCGCAGCGCCTTGGCCTCGATCTGCCGGATGCGCTCACGCGTCACGGCGAAGCGCTTGCCGACCTCCTCGAGGGTGTGCTCGCCTTCCTCACCGATGCCGAACCGGAGGCGGAGGATCTCCTTCTCTTTCGGCGAGAGCATGGCCAGCGCCCGCTCCACCTGGGTCGAGAGGTCCTGGCTCAACAGCGTATCGTTCGGCGAGCCCGCCGACTTGTCCTCGAGGAAGTCGCCCAGCTCGGAATCCTCGCCGATCGGGGTCTCCAGCGAGAGAGGCTTGCGCGACGACTCCAGGATGAGCCGCACCTTCTTGGCCGGCACACCGGTGCGCTGGGCCAATTCCTCGGGCGTGGGTTCCCGGCCCAACTCGTTGACCATCGCCCGGTTCACCCGCGAGATCCGGTTGAGCGTCTCGACCATGTGGACGGGGATCCGGATCGTCCGCGAGTGGTCGGCGATGGCGCGAGTGATCGCCTGACGGATCCACCAAGTGGCGTAGGTGGAAAACTTGAAGCCGCGGCGGTACTGGAAACGGTCCACCGCCTTCATGAGCCCGATGTTGCCCTCCTGGATGAGGTCGAGCAGGCTCAGGTCGCTCCCCAGGTAGCGCTTGGCCACGGAGACGACGAGGCGAAGGTTCGCCTCCATCAATTCCTTCTTGGCCTGGCGCACCTCTCGATCGCTGCGGGCGATGTCGGTGAGCAGCGCCTGGAGCTGACGGCGGGGCAGGCCGACCTCGCGCTCGAGGTGGCGGGCCTCGCGGGCCATGACGTGGCTCTTGCCACGGCGGGCCTCGGCGCTGAGTTGCTCGATTCGGTCGCACTGCCGCCGGATCCGAGCCACCAGGTCGTCGATGAGTGCCGGCTTGAGCGGCATCTCGGCCACGACCTTCTGAATAGCTTCGCGGTTGGCGGCGATCCACTTCGCGTAGTTCGCCCGGGTCGTGGCCGAGCGCCGCTTGTCCCGCAGCGACTGGTAAAGCCGGTCGATCTCGCGCTCCAGCCGACGGATCCGCGCGAAGGCGGCCAGGACGCGCTTGATCTCGCCAGCGTCCAGTTCACCGCCCTCGGGGAGGACGATGACGTCGTCTGCCGCGATGTGCTCGTGACGCAGGCGGTCCCCGACGTCGAGGAGCGCTCGCAGAGCCATCGGGATGCCGGCCAGGAACCTGCGCAGGGCGATCTGGCCGACTTCGATGCGGCGGCCGATCTCGACTTCCTGCCGTGCTGTGAGCAGGGGGACCTTACCGATTTCCTTGAGATAGAGGCGGACCGGATCCTCGCCCCGTGCGGGCAGCGGCGTGAATGCCTCTTCCGGAACCGGCTCCGGGGCCTCCGCCTCGTCTTCGATCAGCGGCGGGTGCTCGACCGTCTCCTCCGGCGCCATCGTCGTAGGCACCGCGTGGTTGGTCTCGGCCTCCTGATCGCGCTCCCTGAATGTCATGGTGTCACCCGAAAAAGAATCCCGTTCATGCCTAGTTTTGGATGCGCGTGCGGCAGGTTTCGATTCCGCTCGACTCTTGGGGCCCCGCCACTACAAGAAACACGCCACCCAACCCATCGTTCCGCTAAATCGTCGTATATACGACTCTGCCCAATGGGACGGATGGGCGCGCTGGGTATTCTCGTTCACGTATTGGGGTGTATGTTGCTCTGCTATGATGGCCCGACTGGGGACTCCATGAGGGCCGAAGTCGCCGCCGCAGGTCGTGAAATGCCCCGTTGTTACAAGGTGCCCGTCGCCGCGACGGGGGCATAGGGCGGGACATGGCGATCGCTCCCAGCGCAAGCTACAGCATCACCCTCCGTGTAGAGATCAAGAACCGACCCGGGATGCTGGGGCGGGTGGCGTCCGCCATCGGCAATGCCGGCGGGGATATCGGGTCAGTCGACCTCGTCGAGTCGTTGCGCGACCGGATCGTACGCGACATCACGGTCAAAGCCCGGGACAGCGTCCATGGGCAACAGATCGTCACCCGTCTCCGTCACGTCGCAGGGGTACGGGTAGTCAACGTCTCGGACCGCACGTTCCTGATGCACCTGGGCGGCAAAATCGAGATCAAGAACAAGGTACCCATCCGGACCCGGGACGACCTGTCCATGGCCTACACCCCGGGCGTCGCCCGCGTGTGCCTGGCCATCCGCGACGACCGTGAGCGTGCCTTCGCCCTCACCATGAAGCACAACTCGGTGGCGGTCGTCACGGACGGCACCGCGGTCCTCGGTCTGGGCGACATCGGGCCCGAGGCGGCGCTGCCGGTCATGGAAGGCAAGGCGATGCTCTTCAAGGAATTCGCCGGCGTCGACGCCTTCCCGGTCTGCCTGGCCACCAAGGACAGCGACAAGATCGTGGAGACGGTGAAGCTGCTCGCCCCTGCCTTCGGCGGCGTCAATCTCGAAGACATCGCTGCGCCACGCTGCTTCGAAATCGAGGAGCGGCTCCGCAAGGACCTCGAGATCCCCGTGTTCCATGACGATCAGCACGGCACCGCAGTTGTCGTGCTGGCTGCGCTGCTCAACGCTCTTCGCATCGTTCGGAAGGATCTCAAGAAGCTCCGAGTGGTCGTCACCGGCGTGGGAGCGGCGGGCACGGCGACGATCAAGATCCTGCTCTCGAGCGGTGTCCGTGACATCATCGGCGTCGACGAGCACGGCACGCTCCACCGTGGTCGGACGGTCGGGATGGATTTCATGAAGCGCTGGGTGGCGACGGCGACGAATCCCCGGCAGGTCAAGGGTCGGCTGAGCGACGCCATCATCATGGCCGACGTCTTCATCGGTCTGAGCGTGTCCGGCATCCTCTCGGTTCGTGACATCAAGCAGATGGCCCGAGATCCGATCGTCTTCGCGATGGCCAATCCGGATCCCGAGATCCAACCCGAGGAGGCCGAGCGTCACGTACGCGTGATGGCGACCGGACGCTCTGACTATCCAAACCAGATCAACAACGTCCTATGCTTCCCGGGCTTTTTCCGCGGTCTCCTCGACTCCCGGGCGCGAACCGTGAATGACGAGATGAAGGTTGCGGCCGCGCACGCGCTGGCCGCGTGCGTGCCCCGCGGCGAGCTATCGGCGGAGTACATCATTCCAAGCGTTTTCAACAAAAACGTCGCCCCCGCGGTCGCCGACGGCGTGGCCCGGGCGGCTCACGAGACGGGGGTGGCCCGCCGGCGTCGCCGCCCGGAGCCGGCCTCGCTGTCGTGACGCCTTCGGTTGCGCGCGATTGTCGAATGCACAATCGGCAAGCCATCGAATGATCAATCGGGACGATCCACGAAGCCGGATCGCGCCTGGATCAGGCCGCCCACGGCCTGAACCGAGCCCTGGCTCGGGCCATGGCCGAGTTCTTAGATGATCAATC
>MNEG01000099.1:4645-26851 GCA_001917585.1 Candidatus Rokubacteria bacterium 13_1_40CM_68_15 | reverse complement strand
GTTTCCGCCCTACGCGCCCGAACTCAACCCCGTGGAATTGCTCTGGGGCTACCTCAAGCACGGCCGCCTCGCGAACTTCGCTCCTGACACCGTCGAGCACATCCACCGCCAAGTGTGTCGTGAGCGGCGGCGCCTGGCCCGACGGCCGCAGTTATTGAGGAGCTTCTTCCACCACTCGGCCCTGTCTTTTCGTGTCTGAGATAGGACATTATTTACGCATCCATCATTAGTTCCTGCCAAGAGTGGAGTGGGTGCTCACCAGCGCCTGACGCGACACCAGACGCGCGTAGAAGCCGCCCTCTGCCAGCAGGTCCTCGTGACGGCCCGTCTCGGCGACACGGCCCTCGTGAAGGACCGCGATCAGGTCGGCGTTCCGGACGGTCGAGAGGCGATGAGCGATGACGAGCGTCGTCCGGCCGCGCGCGAGCGCGTCCAGCGCGTCGCGCACGACCGCCTCGTTCACCGCGTCGAGATGCGACGTCGCCTCGTCGAGGATCAGGACCGGCGCGTCCTTGAGAAACGCCCGTGCGATGGCCACGCGCTGGCGCTGGCCCCCCGAGAGCTGCTGGCCGCGCTCGCCCACCACGGTGTGGACACCCTCGGGCAGCGACTCGATCAGGTCGCCCAGCGACGCGCGGTCGAGCGCCTCGCGCAGCCCGGCGTCGGACGCCGTCGGGCGCGCCAGCAGCACGTTGGCGCGCAGCGTGTCGTTGAAGAGATACGTGTCCTGCGCGACGAGCGCGATCTGGCGCCGGAGATCGTCGAGCCGCCACGCCCGCACGTCGTGCCCGGCCAGCCGGATCTCGCCCGCATCGGGATCCCAGAAACGCAGGCAGAGATGCGCGATCGTCGTCTTCCCTGCGCCCGAGGAGCCGACGAGGGCGACGGTGCTGCCGGTCGGCACGCTGAGCGACACGCCGGCCAGCGCCGGCCGTTGCCGCCCGGGATAGGTGAACGTGACGTCGCGCAGGATGAGCATGGCATCGGTCGCGCGCGGCGCGGGCACGCCGGGGCCGTCGAGCACGGGCACCGGCTCCGAATCGATCGCGTGTGTGCGGCGCGTGGCGCCGAGTGTGTCGGCGAGCTGCCGGCCCACCTGCCCGACTTCCCACAGCGGGATGAAGGCCGACAGGGCCAGCAGCGTCAGCAGCGGCAGCATCGCTCCGTCGAGACGGCCCGCGGCCACCAGCCACGCGCCCGCCGCGATCACGGCGAGGCCGCCGAGGCCGGTCACCGTCTCGTGCAGCGCGTGCTCGCGCGTCAGGTCGGCGAGGAACGGCATCCGCGCCTCGAGATAGGCGCGGGCGCGCGACGCCAGCTCCTCGCCTCGCGCGCGCTCGCGCTGGAACGCGACGATCTCCGCGATCCCCTGGATGGAGTCCACGGTGTGCGCGCTGAGATCCCCGGAGACTTCACGGGCTCGCGAGCCGAGCTGGTCGATGTGGCCCCGGCGTAGCAAGGGGCTGAGCGCGGCATAGACAAGGAAAGGCAGGAGCGCGACGGCCAGCGGCCAGCCGAACGCCGCCAGCGTGCCCAGCACGGCCAGTGGCACGATGATGGCGACCAGGACCGGGGTGACGGTGTGCGCGAAGAAGTATTCGATCAGCTCGACGTCGTGGGTGGCCACGGCGACGAGATCGCCGCTGCGCCGCCGAGTGAGATACGCGGGGGCGAGCGCGTCGAGCTTCCTGAAGAGCGCGAGCCGCAGGTCGTTGAGCAGCCGGTAGGCCATGTCGTGGGCGAGCCACGACTCGAGCCAGTGGAGCAGTCCGGCCAGCGGCGCCGTCACCGCGAGGGCGACCAGCAGCGCGCCGAACGGCGCGTCGTGCTTCACCGCGCGCACGACGAGAGCGCTCAGCACGCCGACCGCGATGATGGCGGCCACCCGCGCGATGCCGAGGCCGAACGTGGTGACGAGCCGGGCCCGATAGCCGCGGATCATCCTGATGAGAATCGGCAGCGCCTGCAGCCAGCCCATCGTCGTTACGCCGACGGCGCCGTCCTCGACGATCGACCCGCCCGCACGCTCGCTCTCCGCGGCGCTCGCTGCCGGGCCCCTACCGTCGACGGCGATCAACTGTTCTGAACGCGCCGCCGACACCTGGGGGCTCATGAGCCGCCAGTACGGACCGCCACGCGCCATCAGCTCGGCGTGCGTCCCCGACTCGGCGAGCCGGCCGCCGTCCAGCACCATGATTCGGTCCGCGCCGATCACGCTCGAGAGACGATGAGCGAAGATCAGCGTGGTGCGGCCTTCCATGAGGCGATCGAGCGCCCGCTGGATGAGCGCCTCGCTCTCGGCGTCCACCGACGAGAGCGCCTCGTCGAGGACGAGGATCGGCGCATCCCGCAGGAGCGCGCGCGCGATCGCGATACGCTGGCGCTGGCCGCCCGAGAGACGGATCCCTCGCTCGCCGACGACCGTGCCGTAGCCCTGGGGCAGTGTGGTGATGAACTCGTGAGCGTCGGCCGCGCGCGCGGCGGCCTCGAGCTCGGCCGGTGTCGCGTCGGCCTTGCCCATCCGCAAGTTCTCCTCGACGGTGCCGTGAAAGAGGTAGGTGTCCTGGCTCACGACGGCGATGCGCCGGCGCAGCTCATGGAGCGGCAGCTCGCGGATGTCGCGCCCGCCGACGAGCACGCGCCCGGCGTCGGGATCGTAAAAACGGAGGAGGAGGCGGACGACGGTGGACTTGCCGCTGCCGCTCGGGCCGACGACGGCGACGCGCTCGCCCGCGCCGACGTGAAAATCGATGCCGTCGTGCGCGATGCGGCGCCCGCCCGGGTACGCGAAGGTCACGGCCTCGAAAGTGACGGTCGGCGTGGGCGTCGCGCCATTCGTCGGATGCCCGAGGTCGGCGACGGCCGGTCGCGCGGCGAGGATGTCGAGGATGCCGCGCGCCGCGGCCGTTCCCAGCATGCCCGCGTGCAGCAGCATGCGCAGCTCGCGGAGCGGCCGGAACACCTCGATGCCCAGCATCAGGATGACGAGCAGAGCGCCGAGATCCATCTGGCCGGCGTGGACGCGCCACGCGCCCACCGCCAAAGCCGCGGCCGCGCCAATGGCCATGCCCGCGTCGGTGATGCCGCGGCCCATCGTGTTGGCGCCAAGGAGCCACATCGTGCTCTGGAAGAGCTCGTGGCTCTTCCGCTCGAGCAAGCGGGCGCGCTCGCCGCTCTGGCCGAACGCTTTCAGCGTCGCCAGGCCCTGGAGGGCGTCGAGCAGCTCGGCCCCGAACGCGGCGTACGCGCGGTTGCGGCCGTAGCTAGCGGCGCGATCCCGCCGGTGCCAGAGCGCCGGCGCGATCAGCGTGACGAGCGCGGCGCCCACCAGCACGGCGGCCACCGGCAGGTCGACGAAGGCGACGAAGGCGAAGATGAGGATCGGCGTGGCGACGGCCACGACGAGCTGTGGCAGGAACTGGCCGAAGTAGACCTCGAGCTGCTGGACCCCTTCCACCATCGACGTGGCCACGGGCCCGGTACGCGTGTGCGTGAGGTACGCGGGCCCCAGGCCCACCAGGTGGTCGTAGAGCCGCTGGCGAAGCCGGCCCTGTACGCGGAACGCGGTGTGGTGCGCGATCATCGTGCGCGCGTACTCGACGAGCGAGCGAGCGGCGATCACGGCCGCGACGGCGGCGATCGGCAGCGCGAGGTCGGAGAGCCCGGCGCCGGCGAAGACGCGGGCGAGGAGCCAGCCGAGCAGCGCGAGCCGCGCGATGCCCAGCACGACGCCGACCAGGCCGAGCGCCGCCGAGGCGACGATGCGCGAGCGCAGGCCGACGGTGAAGTCCAGGAGCTGGCGATTGAGGTACACGCTAGCGCCGAGGTCTGAATGGCGCCCGCCAGGGTGGGAGCGCCGGCATCAACACTTCAGCAAGTCGACGAGCATTGCCGGTCCGTATGATACGCGTCTTCTTCCGCCGTTCGTTTCGAGATTCACCGAGTGGGCGCGTGACCGACTTTGGTCCTACAACCATAGGTCAATGGGCGTACATCCAAGGTCCGATCGTCAAACGAGGCTGTGCTCACTAGATTGCGAGCTGAAGGGGGACGTCATGGTGAAAGATGTGCTCGCAATAACCGCGACGATCGTGATTCTCGCCGTCGGCACCGCCTCAGCGTTTTGGGAAGTGGTGTTGTTTGGGACGACGATCACGGGGGCTCGGACCGTCGCGCCCAAGCCGGCAGCGAAGGAACGCGTGCCGGCGAAAGTGACCGGGGCCGTCAAGGCGATCGACAAACAAGAGCGCACCGTGACGCTCGTGGACGCGCCGGGCGGCACGCTGACGCTCGCGGTGCAGGATCCGCAGGAGCTCGATGCCATGAAGGTCGGAGACCCCGTCGTCGCGACGTACTACGAGGCGCTGGTCATCCATGTGCGACCGGCTGGCGCTGCGAGGCCGGGCATCCCCGCCGTGGGTCCCATCGAGAGTCAGGTGACGTTGACTGCCGCCATCCGCGCCGTCGACGGAAAGAATGGCATGCTCACGATCACGGGTCTTGATGGCGACGCCGAGACGGTGAAGGTGCGGGACCCGGAGATCCTGACAGGCATCAAGGCGGGCGATCTCGTTCAGCTCACTCTCACTCCGGCCCTCGCGGTGACTCTCGAGAAGCCGGCCGGAATGTGATCACGACTTCAGGAAGTCTGCCACCATCCGGGCCACCGCCGCGGGCTGCTCCAGGTGCGGAGCGTGCCCGGCGCCATCGACGATCTGCACCCGCGCGCTGGGAATGCGCTGGGCGAACTCGTCGGCGTAGACCGGCGGTACCAGACGATCCTCCTTGCCCCACACGATGAGCGTGGGCGCCGTGATGCGGTGCACGCGCTTCTTCAGTCCCTTGTCGGGGATCGGCCAGATGAACTTGCCGGTCGTTCCCATGGCCCACATCAGACGCACGCGGGCCGCCGGCGCCTCCGAGTCGTCTGTCCCGCCGAACATGCGCCGGGCGGCCTCGCCCTCGGGATCACGGAAGATCTGGGCGCGCATGCGGGCGGGCTCGAGCATCATCCAGTTCACGACGCGCTCGGAATCGCGCCAGAAGCCGAGCGGGGCGATCAGCGCCAGACGGCGCGCGCGGTCGGGGTACGCCGCGGCGACCTCGCTCGCCACCATCCCGCCGAACGAGTGGCCCAGGAGCGCCGCGCTCTCGAGCCCGAGCCCCTTCAGCAGCTCGTCGTAGCAGAGGACGAGGTCCCACAGGCCATCGAGGTGGTAGACGTCGTCGGGCGTGTCCGGCGTCGTGCCGGGGTGCTCAGGCGCGTACACGGTGAAGGTCCGCGCGAGCTCGTCGAGGAACGGGTCCCACGTCAAGCCCCACGGGCCGTGAAAGAACACGAGCGCCGGGCCGCTGCCTTTCGACAGCACCCGGATGCGGACCTTGCCTTGCCAGACCGCGATCGTCCGCTCGCTCATGCGCCCGCCGCCGCCACACTGGCGCCGCGCGGCGCCGCCGTCGACGCGCGCAACCGCTCCGGCCACCAGTGATTGACCCAGCCCTCGTCCTCCCAGATGGGGCGGAGGTCCGGCAACACCTCGCGGGCGAAGCAATCGATGTTCTCGAGCGCCACCTCGTGCGGCATCGAGCCGATCTGCAGGAGCACCATGAGATTGCCGACGTGGAGATTCTTGATGACTTCCTGCTTGATCCGATCGCGCACGGTGGCGGGGCTGCCGGCGATCACGTAGCCCTTCTCGACGAAGTCGCGATAGCGGAGGTCCTTCGGGTTCTCGGGCCGGCGGACCGGATTCTTGCTGCTCGCCACCAGGCTGCGGTAGTCCTGGTTGCCGGGAGGCGAGAACCAGATTCCCGGCACGTGCAGGCACTTGTGATAGAAGTACTCGACGTGCCGCGCGTACTTCTCCTCGGCCCGCGCGTCGCTCTCGGCGACAGCCACGAGCTGCAGAAATCCCGCGCGGTAGGGGTTGGGCTCCCGCCCCTTCTTGGCCACGACGTCCCAGTAGCTCTGCATCATCGTGGTCGCCGACTTCGCGCCCGAGTAGGAGAGGAAGCAGTAGCACACGTCGTTGTCGACGGCGAAGTCGAACGTCGTGATGCTACCCGAGCCCGGCACCCACACGGGCGGATGCGGCTGCTGGATCGGGCGCGGCCACAGGTTCACGTTGGCGAGCTGGTAGTACCGCCCGTTCCACGGGAAGATCTCGCGGGCCTGCCAGGCCTTGAGCGTCAGCGCGAAGGCCTCGCGGTACCGCTCGCGATGCTCCATGGGCGTGATCCCGTAGCAGAGGTTCACGTCCATCGGGCTCCCGAGCGGTAGCCCGGCTACCAGCCGTCCCCCGCTGATGCAGTCGAGCATCGCGTACTCTTCGGCCACGCGAATGGGCGGGTTCGAGGTGGGCAGCGTCGCGCCCATCTGCACGATCGCGACGTTCATGCCGTTCGTCGCCCTCGCCAGGACGCCGCCCATCAGGTTCGGGCTCGGCATGAAGCCGTACGCGTTCTGGTGGTGCTCATTGGTGCACAGGCCGTCGAAGCCCGCGCGCGCCGCGTAGATCAGCTCGTCGAGCGTCCAGTTGTAGTACTGCCCCACACGGCGGGCATCGGCCAGCTCCCACCACGGCGGCGTCACCCACACGGATTCGTAGCGTTGTTCGAAATCGTCGGGCAGCTCGCGGTGGGGCATCAGGTGGAACGCGCTGATCTTCATTGGGTCCCTCGCCAGGGCGATAGCATTCTGGAGGCGTATTGTAGGCGGGGTACGGCGAGATCGCCACGCGTGCATGGACCGTACCGTCAGCGCACACGCGCGAACCTGCGACTCCGAGGCACCCTTTCCGGACGGCCGGACACCGCAGCCGGCCGATACTGCGTCATGCGTTCCTGCACTCGACGAGTGAGGTGCTGACATGGCGCAGCAATGGAATCGCCCCGCGCTCCCTCCACCCAGGCTGACGGCGGACGTCTACGAGACCGCCGGCGGTGAGGCCTACGTCCTCGAGATCGCCGCCCCCGGACTCACCACAGAGGAGATCACGATCGAGGCCACCCCCGACAACGTGAAGGTGGCCACTCAGCGCCAGCAGGACGAACAGGATAACGGCCGGCAGTACATCCATCGGGAGCAGCCCGTGCGGCCGATGGCTCGGCTCTTCGAGTTTCCGACGGAGATCGACCCCGACAACATCCGAGCCACGCTCGAGCACGGCATCTTGAAGGTCTACGTCCCGAAGGCGGCCGCGTCCCGTCCCCGGGTCATCAAAGTCGATCGGGCGGCGTGACGCATGCTGACCCAGGAACAGATCGAGCAGCTCGAAGCGTTCGACGCGCAGGGGGCTCGCGTCCTCAGCGTGTACCTCGATCTCGATCCCGCCAGTCAGATCCGGCGCTCGTACCGGATCGCCTTCGAGGATCTGGTGAAGGCGCTGCGGGCGCGGCTCGAGGGCCAGGAGCAGGCGGACCTGTCACGTGAAGTGGAGCGGGTTCAGACGTGGCTCGACAGCCAGGACCCGCGCGGGAAAGGGCTCGCGGTCTTCTCGTGCACGCCGCGGGGACTCTGGCACGCGAGCTTCTTCGCCGTTCGCGTCATGAATCACCTCGCGTTCGAGCCGACGCCGGACGTCGCTCCCCTGCTGCGTCTCGTGGACGAGTACGAGCGCTACGCGGTGGCGGTGGTCGACAAGGAGCGGGCCCGGCTCTTCACCGTCTTCCTCGGTGAGATCGAGGAGATGGAGGAGTTCAAGGACTTCGTGATCGGCAAGCACCGCCAGGGGGGCGTCTCGGACGCGCGTTACCAGCGGCACCACGAGACGCACGTGTACTGGCACCTCAAGCGAGTCGCGCAGCGGCTCGCGGAGCTCCATCGGCGGCGCCGCTTCGATCGGCTGATCCTGGCCGGGCCGGAAGAGGCGACGACCGAACTACGTCGTGTGTTGCCACGAGCGCTCGCCCATCGAGTGGCGGCGGTGATTCCCGCGGAGGTCTTCGCCAGTGAGCGGGAGATCCTGGACAAGACACTCGAGGTCGAGCGACGAATCGAACGCGAATCCGAAGAGCGCCTCGTCAGACAGCTTGTCGACCTGGCCGGGCCCGGTGGACGCGCCATCCTGGGCGTGCGGCCGACGCTCGCGGCGCTGTGGGCGGATCTGGTCCAGACGCTGGTCGTCGCCCACAGCGTCCGCGGCGACGGAAGCGAATGCCCGAACTGCCTGCGACTCGAGCCCGGCCGCGTCGAGAGCTGTCCGACGTGCGGCGCGGCGATGCGTCACCTGCACGACATCTACCACCGCGCCATGGAGCGTGCCGTGGACCAGGCGGGGAGCGTGGAGGTCGTGTACGGCGAAGCGGAGCGGCATCTCGTGGACGTCGGGGGTGGCCTGGGCGCCCTGCTCCGCTACGCCTCGCCGGTGCCGCAAGCCGCGGTGCGGTAACCGTCAACCTCAATACCTGCCCACTGGGCGGAAAGGACTGATCATGGCCAATCAGCAGGCCAACCAACAGGAGAAGCGTCAGGGCCAGGAGAAGCGTCAGGGCCAGGGCGAGACGACGATGGCGAGGTCGGGCGAAGGCGAGCGTGGCCTCGCGAGCCGGCAGTACCAGGATCCGTTCTCGCTACTGGACGCGATGTTCGAGCGGATGCAGCGCGACCTCTTCGGAACGTCGCTCTTCAACGCCTTGCTTCCCGCGCGGGCGGGCGATGGCGAGCGCGGCGCCCCGCGTGTGCCGCGTGTGCAGATGCGCGACGCGGGCGACGCCATCGAGCTGACGGCGGAGCTGCCGGGGCTCGAGCCTCAGGACGTCCAGGTCGAGCTCCAGGACGACGTGCTGACCATCCGCGGCGAGACGCAGATGGAAGAGGAGACCGACGACGCCCGGATCGAGCGCTACATCAGCTTCTTCCGGCAGGTGGAGCTGCCCGACGGCGTGGACGTCGAGCAGGCGGAGGCGTCGTACCGGAACGGCATGCTCTCCATCCGGTTCCCCAAGCGCGCCCAGCGTGAGAACGTGAGGCAGATCCCCATCAGCACGCAATCGGGCGCCACGCAATCGGGCAGCGCGCAATCGGCGAGCACTCAGTCGGGCGAGCAGCAGCAGAAGAGCGAGCAGCAGAAGAAGGAAAAGGCCGCCTGAGCAACGGGGCGCCGCGGGTACGCCCGCGGCGCTCCCCCTTCATGCCGCGAGGAGCGACCAGGAAGCTCGCCAGGGCTGCCTCTGCACGTCGACGCGCCCCTTTCGGACCGTGGCGTCCCACTCGCTCTCCTCGCCCACGCGCCGGAAGCGCAGGTCGACTCGGGCGTTGCCGATCGCCACGCCATGGAGCGTCACGTCGGGCAGCCATCGCGGCAACTGCGGGTCGACATAGAGGCGTTCGCGTGGCGCGTCGGCCTGGATGCCCAGGATGGCTTGCAGCAAGTGGAAGACGCTGCCGGCAGCCCAGGCCTGGGGGACGTTCGCCCCGAGGTACTGGACCGGGAAGCCGCCCGGCCGCAGCTCGATCCCCGCGTAGAGCTCGGGCAGCCGGTAGCTGGCGAAGTGGCTCGCCGCTTCCGAGATGTCGCGCGCGACCCGGGCCGCCTCGGCGGCGAAGCCGTACCGCTTGAAGCCGAGGGCGATGATGCCGTTGTCGTGGGGCCAGACCGAGCCCCGCTGGTAGGAGAAGGGATTGTACGCGGGGTTACGCGCCGAGAGCGTCCTGATGCCGCCGCCGGTCCACATGTCGGGCTCGAAGAGTCGCCGCACGACGCGGCCCGCGCGTTCGGCGCTCGCGATCCCGCTCCACAGCAGGTGGCCGGCATTCGACGTCACGACGCGCACGGGCTGCTTGTGCGGATCGAGGCAGAAGGCGTAGCAGTCGATGTCCTCGCACCAGAACGCCTCCTCGAATCGTCGCTGGAGCTCGGCGGCCTTGCCTCTCAGCGTGGCGGCCCGCTCGGGCTCGTCGAGCTCGTCGAAGACTTCCGCCATCCGGAGCCACGCGTCGAACACGTAACCCTGGAGCTCGCAGAGCGCCTTCGGCTGCCGCACCTGGCTGCCGTCGGGATAGACCACGGCGTCGGCGGCGTCCTTCCATCCCATGTTCTCGTAGCCCTTCGGGGACCGGGTCCGGTACTCCTGAAATCCGTCGCCATCGAGATCGCCATACCGGTCGATCCACTCGAGACACCGTAGCGCCACGTCCCGGTACTGGCGGAGGAGCGTGGCGTCGCCGAGCCACCGCCACGCTTCGTGGAGGGCCACCAGGTAGAGCGGCGTCGCGTCCGCGGTCCCGTAGTAAGGCGTGTGGGGAATGCGATGGAAGTGCGCCAGCTCGCCGACGCGCAGCTCGTGGAGGATCTTGCCGGGCTCGGCGTCGCGCCAGTCGTCCATCTCGGTCGCCTGAAAGCGCGCGAGCGTCCGGAGAGCACCGCGAGCGAAGCCGGGGTTCACCAGCATGTTCTGGAGACTCGCGATGAGACTGTCGCGCCCGAAGAGGGCCACGTACCACGGCACGCCGGCCGCGGGGACCCAGACGTCCTCGGCGATGTCGTGATCGTAGAGGCGCAGCGCACCCATGTCGTCGACGGACTGCCGGTAGACGCGGTAGATGTCCTCGTTCGCCGACGTCAGGCGGGTCGCCCGCTCCAGCCATCGACGCTGCATCTCGTCGAACACGCCGTGCGAGAACCCGTCGGCACAGCTGCGCGACGCCGCCTCGTCGTCGTCGTCGATGATGAACCGGTACTGGTTACACGTGTGCCAGGTGGCGCCGGGCTCGAGCCGGACCTCGAAGGTCGCTCGCCCGTTGGCGTAGACGGGCAACGACCCGCAGTTCAGGAAGCGGTGGCAGAGCTGACGACGGAAGTCCCGGTTGGTATAGGACGTCCGGACCTCGGTGCCGTCCTCCCGCAGCTCCGTCGCGATCCGGCCGCGGCGGATGAAGCGGTGCGCCTTGACCTCGAACAGATCGGCGAAGTCCGAGCGGATGGCAATCTCGAGGTTGAACCGGGCCGGCTCCCGCCCGTAGTTGGTCACGTCGAGGTCCTCGTGGATGCCCTCGCTCGCCGCGCGCGTGATGACCAGGCCGAGCGTGCCTTGCGCGATCTCGCCGTCCTCGGTCGGAAACGTCCGGTTCATGAGGTGCACGCGCGCGAGGTAGTAGGTCGGGGTGCCGGACGTCAGGAGGATGCAGCGCTCGCCGTTGGTGAAGATCCGGTACGAGCTGACGAAGCGGGTGTCGTTGCTGAACATGCCCTGCTCGCTGTCGCTCGCGATCTCGCCCTGCAGGTCGGTGACGGCGAACGTCGAGCCGTGATTGATGGTCAGGGCCTGCGGTCCGACGCTCACCTCCACCGGCATGAAGGAGACCTTTCCCGTCCCGGACTAGTCGAAGCCCCAGGTGAACACCTTCGTCGGCGTGACCTCGACGATGACGGAGTCCGAGGTGGCCAGCGCCGCCTCTTCGGGATACTGCGGGTACTTCTCGTAGAGACGGGCGCGCGCCTGCTTGAAGCGCGGCCCCCGCTCGATCAGCGTCGCGGTGCCCTGGACCATGACGCCCTTCAGCTCCGACCACTCCTCCGAGTAGAGATCGATCGTGACCGCGATCCGCGGGTTCTCGCGCAGGTTCGTCACCTTGCGGGCGTCGTTGCCGGATCCGAAATAGATCTTGTCGCCGGCCATGACGTGGCAGACGGGAACGAGGTGCGTCTTGCCGTCACTGCCGGCCGTGGCCACCCGACACACCCGCTCGCGAGCGATCAGTCTGGACACCTTCTTGTTCAGTCGCACGCCCCCTCCTCCGAATCCCGCCTCACGCCGCGTGAGGGCGAAAGCCCACCACTCGCTCCAGCTCGGTCCTGTCCTCGAACAATTCCGCGGCGTGGATGTACTCCCAACGGATGAGCCGCCGCGGCCGCTCCTTGGCGAGATCGGGGAAGAGATCGAGCGGTCCGCCCCCGACCGATACGGTGTCGAGCCGTACCCACAATCCCAGCTCCGGCATCTCGCCGACCACCTCGCCGCCCAGCAGGAACACTGTCGCACCGATGGCTGGATGGAGCCCGAAGATCTCCTCGAGCTCGTCACTCGTGACCCAGATACCGAGATACTTGCCGCTGACCTCCATGGCTACGCCTCCTCTCCACGGATCGTCGCCCCCGCACCGATGCCAGTCAAACAGCCCGGACGGTGAGACACCACTTTCGGACAGAAGGAGACGGTCTCGGCGATCGTCCAGGTCGATCGAGCACCACTTCCGGACCATCGGACACCCCGGCAGGTTTATTCCTCTCGCGTAGGAGTGAACGTACCGATGAGTGCCACCGGTCTCGACGTGTTCGACACGACTCTGCACAAGACCAACGCCTGGCTCAAGGAGTTGATGGAGGAGCTCGGCTTGCACGATCGCCACGATGCCTACCACGCGCTGCGAGCGACCCTGCACGCGCTGCGCGACCGTCTGCCGATCGAGGAGATAGCCCAGCTCGGCGCCCAGCTTCCGATGCTGGTCCGCGGCTTCTACTACGAAGGCTGGGATCCGACGGACACGCCGCTGCGAGACCGCCGCCCCGAGGCCTTCCTCGCCCTCGTCGCGCAGGAGTTTCCGAGCGATGAGCTCATCGACCCAGAGCCGATCGCCCGCGCCGTCTTCAGGGTGCTCGCCCGGCGCGTCTCCGAGGGAGAGATCGAGGACGTCAAGCACGTGCTCCCGGCCGGAATCCGGGAGTTCTGGCCGTGAGCGATGCGTTCACGATCCTCGCCGGGACCGCCAATCCGGCGCTGGCTGCGGCCATCGCTCGCGACCTCGGCGTTCAGGTCGGCGCCTGCGTCATCGACCGGTTCCCCGACGGCGAGGTGGCGGTGCGGCTGCTCGAGCCGGTGCGCCGCAAAGAGGTCTTCCTCGTCCAGCCGACCTCGCCTCCCGTCAACGACCACCTCGTCGAGCTGCTCGCGCTCGCCGACGCGTGCCGCCGGGCAGCGGCCGCGCGGATCACCGCGATCGTGCCGTACTTCGGTTACGGGAGAGCCGACAAGCGCCACGGCCGCCGGGAACCGATCACGGGACGGATGGTCGCGGACGTTCTGGAGGCCGTGGGGATCGCGCACGTGGTGACCGTGGACCTGCACACGCCTCAGATCGAAGGCTTCTTCTTCGCGCCGGTCGACAGCCTGACCGCGATGCCGACACTCTGCCGGGCGCTTCGCGACCGGCTGCCGGCCGACGTGGTCGTCGTCTCGCCCGACGCCGGCCGCGTGCGTCTGGCCACGCTGTACGCCCAGCGCCTCGGCGTCCCGGTCGTGGTTCTGCACAAGCGGCGTGAGAGCGGCACCGAGACGGAGGTGACGCACGTGGTGGGAGACGAGGCGGTCCGGCCGTGCCTGATCGTGGACGACATCGTCTCGACCGGCGGGACCGCACGGCGTCCTGCTGGCCGGCGCGCGCGACAAGCTGGACCAGGCCGGCGTGCGCGAGGTGTGGGTCACCGACACGGTTCCGGTGGACGACAAAGACTGGGCGCGAGTGAGGGTCGTCTCGATCGCGCCCGTGATCGCCGGCGCGCTGGAGCGGTTCCTGGCCGACGGCTCGATCAGCGATCTCTACCGGTGATGGTCAGTCGTTTCCACGATCGCCGTGAGGCGGGGCGGCTGCTCGCCGAGAAGCTCACGGCGTACGCCGATCGCCCCGACGTGCTGGTGCTTGCGCTGCCGCGCGGCGGCGTGCCCGTCGCCTACGAGGTCGCGCGCGCACTGCGTGCGCCCCTCGACGTCTTCATCGTGCGCAAGCTCGGCGTCCCCGGCTACGAGGAGCTCGCCATGGGCGCGGTGGCGACGGGCGGCGTGCGCGTCCTCAACGACCAGGTCGTGAACGGCCTGCGCATTCCGGACTACGTGATCGACGCCGTCACGGCGTGGGAGCAGCAGGAGCTGGCGCGGCGCGAGAGCCTCTATCGAGGCGAGCGTCCGCCTCCCGACGTTCGCGGAAAGACCGTGATCCTGGTGGACGACGGCCTGGCGACAGGGTCCACCATGCAGGCGGCTGTCGCGGCGCTGCGACAGCAGCAGCCCGCTCGGATCGTCGTGGCGGTGCCGACCGCAGCGCCCGAGACGTGCGACGCGCTGCGGGCCGAGGTCGACGAGGTGATCTGCGCGATCACGCCGGAGCCGTTCCACTCCGTCGGCCTCTGGTACAAGGACTTCTCCCAGACGACCGACGACGAGGTGCGCGAGCTGCTCGCGCGCGCCGAGCACGTTGATCGCGCCGCCTGAGGGCGGCGACAACCGAGGAGGGGCAACCATGGCAAGCATCTGCGACCCGTCGGTCACGGACGCAGTGCGCAGGATGGCGCATCCCCTGACCGATCTGGTCCCGGACTACTCTCCGCTCGTGCGCGTGATCAGCGATGCGCGCTTCGTGCTCCTCGGGGAGGCGTCCCACGGCACGCACGAGTTCTACCGCGAGCGCGCCCGGATCACGAAGCGACTCATCACGGAACGCGGCGTCATGGCCGTCGCCGTCGAGGCCGATTGGCCCGACGCCTCGCGCGTGAACCGCTACGTGCGCGGCGCCAGCGACGACGCCGACGCCAGCGAAGCGCTGGCCGGCTTCCGGCGTTTTCCGACCTGGATGTGGCGCAACACCGACGTGGTCGAGTTCGTCGAGTGGCTGCGCCGGTACAACGACGCGCTGCCGTCGAACGCGGGCAAGGTCGGCTTCTACGGCCTGGACCTCTACAGTCTCCGCACCTCGATGGCCGCCGTGCTCAGGTACCTCGAGAAGGTCGACCCCGAGGCGGCCCGGCGGGCCCGCGCGCGCTACGCCTGCTTCGACCAGTTCGCCGAGGACGTCCGGTCCTATGGCTTGCTGACGAGCGCTGGCCTGGCCCAGTGGTGCAAGGACGAGGTCATCGACCAGCTCGAGGACCTGCTCCGTCGTGCCGCCGACACCGCCCAGCGCGACGGCCGCCTCGCCGACGACGACTTCTTCGATGCCGTCCAGAACGCGCGGCTGGTGAAGAATGCCGAGGCGTATTACCGGGCGATGTTCCTCGAAGAGGTCTCGTCGTGGAACCTGCGCGACCGCCACATGGCCGAGACGTTCGACGCGCTGGTCGAGCACCTCGATCGCCGGAACCGGCGCGCCCGCATCGCCGTGTGGGCCCACAACTCGCACGTCGGCGATGCGCGGGCGACGGAGATGGCCCAGCGCGGCGAGCTCAACATCGGCCAGCTCATACGCGGCAAGTACGGCCGCGAGACCGTGCTCGTCGGCTTCACGACGCATCACGGGACCGTCACGGCCGCCTCCGACTGGGATGCGCCGGCCGAGCGGAAGAACGTGCGCCCCGCACTACCCGGAAGCTACGAAGCGATGTTCCACGCCACGGAGCTCCCGGGTTTCCTGCTCACCTGGCGCGAGAACGCGATCGCGACGCAGAGCCTGCGCGACGACCACCTCGAGCGCGCGATCGGCGTGGTCTACCGCCCCGAGAGCGAGCGCCGGAGCCACTACTTCCGCGCGCGGCTGCCCGAGCAGTTCGACGCCGTGGTGCACTTCGACGAGACGCGGGCCGTCGAACCACTCGAGCGCACGGCCGAGTGGGAGGCGGGCGAGGTGCCTGAGACGTTCCCCTTCGCGGTGTAGGGCGGCGCGATGGCGGAGTATCTCGTCCACGTCGGAGCGGGCCAAGTGACGCTCGAGGGCAACCTGAGCGTGCCCGAGGGCGCTCGTGGCGTCGTGCTGTTCGCGCACGGCAGCGGCAGCAGCCGGTTGAGCCCGCGCAATCAGTACGTGGCCCGGCTGCTCAACCGGGCGAAGCTCGCGACCCTGCTCGTGGACTTGCTGACCCCGGAGGAAGAAGCGGTCGACGCGCACTCGGGTCACCTGCGTTTCGACATCGGCCTGCTCGCCGAGCGGCTGGTCGGGGCCACCGACTGGCTCGGACAGCATCCGGAGACGCGATTTCTTGGGATCGGCTATTTCGGCGCCAGCACCGGCGCCGCCGCCGCGCTGGTCGCCGCGGCGGTGCACCCGGACGCCGTGGGCGCGATCGTCTCGCGCGGAGGCCGCCCCGATCTGGCCGGGCCGGTCCTGGCGCGCGTCCGCGCGCCCACGTTACTGATCGTCGGCGGAAACGACCACGTCGTCATCGACCTGAACCGGGAGGCGTTCGAGCAGCTCCGGTGCGAGAAGCGGTTCGCCATCGTGCCCGGGGCAACGCACCTGTTCGAAGAGCCCGGAGCGCTCGATCAGGTGGCGCGCCTGGCGCGCGAGTGGTTCGAACGCCACTTGAGCCCGGCAGAAGTCCGCGCGACCGGCACCTAGAAGCGCTTTTCGACCTGGAGCGAATCGGCGCAACGTCTGCACTCACGCGGGCATCTCAACGACGAGGCTATGACACCTTCTGGGGCACCGACGACGAGGCGCTAGAGCGCGCCGCACTGGCGCCCGAATTCACCGACCGCACCCTGCCGGCGGGACAAGCTGACCTTGATGCAGCAACTCGGCTGGTCACCAGATGAGGAGATCCGCGATGAAGAGCGACACCACGTCCCGCAACGCCAGTGTGAATCGGCGAAACTTTCTCGTGTATGCCGGCAGCGGTGCCGGCATGCTAGCCGCCGGGATGGTGTTGAGTGCGGCGACGCCCGCAAAAGCCTCGGCCGGGATGCAAGACGACCGGACACAGCCGCGCAAGAGCCAGCCGGGGGAAAGCCCGTCGGCGGGAGCGTTCTGGCCCGACGGCATCCGGCTGGTGATTTCCATTTCTATGCAGTTCGAGGCCGGCGGGCAGCCGCCGAAGGGCACCGACAGCACATTCCCCAGAATCGATTTCCCTCCCAGCGTGCCATCCGACGCTGCCGCCAACACCTGGTTCGCCTACGGCTATCGTGAAGGCATTCCGCGGATGCTCGATCTGTGGGACCGCCATGGGGTCAAGGTTACTTCCCACATGATCGGCGAAGCTGCCCAGCGCCATCCAGAGCTCGCCAGGGAAATCGTCGCGCGTGGCCACGAGGCTTCCGGTCACGGCCCGCGCTGGAGCTCCCAGTACGAATGAGCCGCGAAGACGAGAAACAATTCCTGATCGCGGCACGGGACATGGTCGAAGCCGCCACCGGCCAGCGCCCGCTTGGCTACAACTGCAACTGGCTGCGGCGCGGCCCGAACACGTTGTCACTGCTGCAGGAGCTCGGCTACCTGTACCACATCGACGATGTCAGCCGCGACGAACCGTTCATCGAGCAAGTCAACGGCAAAGACTTCGTCGTCGTGCCCTACACCCTGCGCAACAACGACATTCTGCTGATCGAAGGCCGCAACTACTCACCCGGGAAGTTTCTCGAGCAGATCAAGCTGGACTTCGACCAGCTTTACGAAGAGGCTGGCCGCCGCCGCCGCATGATGTCGGTGAGCGCGCACGACCGCATTAGCGGTACGCCGCAGATGGTGCAGGCCTGGGACGAGTTCGTGCGCTACGCCAAAAGCCGGCCGGGGGTGGCCTTCCTGCGCAAGGACGAAATTGCCCGCTACGCGCTGCAGAGCTCTTTCACCCTGCGCGAGAGCGAAACCATCTGATCCATTACAAGGTTCAAACAGGAGGTATCAACATGATTGATCGACGCACGTTCTCGACCATGCTTGTGGCTGGTGTTGCGACCTCGCTTTTCGGCCGTTCAAGCGAGGCTCAGGCTCAGACTGTCAGTGCCCGCAATGTCGTCCTGGTCCATGGTGCATATGCGGACGGTTCCTGTTGGTCCGAAGTCATTGGACGTCTTCAGCGTGTCGGCCTGAAGGCGACTGCGGTGCAGAACCCGCTGACCTCGCTCGCGGACGACGTCGCGGCCACGCGCCGCATCCTTGCGTTGCAGGACGGGCCGACGGTGCTCGTCGGCCACTCCTGGGCAGGAACCGTCATCAGCGAGGCCGGGGTTGATCCCAAAGTCTCTGCCCTTGTCTACGTCGCTGCTCGCGCGCCGGATGCCGGCGAGGACTATGCGGCACTGGCTGCAAAATTTCCCACGCCACCGGCAACTGCCGGCCTGGTCACGTCGGGCGGCTTCGCCCAACTGAGCGAGGAGGCCTTCCTCAATGACTTCGCCGGCGGCGTCGATTCAGCCAGGGCGCGTGTGCTCTACGCGGTTCAGGGGCGGATCGCCGACACGCTTTTCGCCTCGAGGACGACCGCCGCAGCGTGGAAACTCAAGCCTTCCTGGTATGCCGTATCGAAGCAAGATAGAACCACGTCCCCTGAGTTGGAGCGTTTCCTTGCAAACCGTATGCATGCGAAGACGATCGAAGTGGACGCCAGTCACTTGTCTCTGATCACTCACCCCCAGGAGATTACCGACCTCATCTTGAACGCCGCCGGCTGTAGCAGCTGATCGGCTCCCCAGATCCAAGCCGGACGCCGGAGCCTACGCGGCCAGAAAGCCCCCGTCGACGACCAGCTCGGCCCCGGTGATGTACGAGGCCTCGTCCGATGCGAGGAAGAGCACGGCGTAGGCGACCTCCTCGACCCGTCCTTCACGCTTCATGGGCACGGGCTTGAGAAGCTGCGCGCGGACCTCGGGGTTGGCGTTGGACGTCAGCATCGGCGGCATGACGCCGGGATGGACGGAGTTGACGCGAATGCCGTCCGTCGCGTACTGCACGGCCGCCGACTTGGTCATGACGCGCACGGCGCCCTTCGAGGCGTTGTAGCCCATGTGGACGACGGTCTGACCCGCGATGCCGGAGATGGACGAGATGTTGACGATGGAGCCGCCGCCCGCCTTCTGCATCGCTGGGATTGCGTACTTCATGCCGAGGAAGACGCCCTTGGCGTTGACGTCCATCAGCTTGTCGTAGGCCGTCGTGCTCATGAGGTCGGCGTCGATGCCACCGCTGATGCCGGCGTTGTTGACCAGGACGTCCAGCTTGCCGAAGGCCCCGACCGCGAAGGTGACGGCCTGCTGCCACTCCGCCTCGCGCGTCACGTCGAGGCGCACGAAGCGCGCCTGGCCGCCGGCGCCGGTGATCTGATCAATGACGGTCTTGCCTTCGCCGTCCCGGATGTCGGCGACGACGACGCGAGCGCCTTCCTTCGCGAACAGCTTGGCCTCGGCCGCGCCCATGCCGTGGGCACCGCCCGTGACCAGCGCGACCTTTCCCTGGAGTCTCATGGGTGATTCCTCCTCCGGCTACGCGTTGATCCCGAGCAGCTTCGCCGCCGTCCCACCGAGCATCGCGACGCGCTCGGCGTCGCTGAGGCCCGGCGTGTCGAGGACGAGATCCACGGCGGTCTTCGTCCACGGGTACGGGAAATCGGTGCCGACGACGAGCTGACTCGAGCCGACCTCGGCGACGAGGTGACGCATCGCCTCGGGCGTGAACATGATGTTGTCGTAGTAGAGCTGCTTGAGGTACTCGGTGGGCTTCTTCTTCAGCGGCCCATCCTTGGTCCCGGGGCATCGATCCGGGAACGTCAGGCAGCCCTGGTCGGAGCGGCCCGCGTACGACGGCAGATAGCCGCCGCCGTGCGCCGCGCAGATCTTCAGCCCGGGGAAGCGATCGAGCGTGCCCTCGAAGATCAGGTGCGAGAGCGCGATGGTCGTCTCGAGCGGGTTGCCGATCACGTTCTCCAGCAGGCCGTTTCCCTTGAGTCGACCCGGGATCTCGGCCGCCACGCCGGCGCCCTGGGGGTGAATGAAGACGAGCACGCCGAGCTGCTCGGCCTTGGCCCAGAACGGATGGAACTTCGGGTCGCTCAGCTCTTCGCCGTTGACGCTGCCGCCGATGCCGGCGCCGCGCAGCCCGTACTTCTTGACGCCTTCCTCGAGCTGCTGGGCGGCGAGGTCCGGGTGCTGCAACGCCACCGAGGCGAAGGCGACGAAGCGATCCGGATTCGCCGCGCAGGCGGCGGCGAGCTTCTCGTTCTGGATCTTGATGAGGTGGCTGGCCAGGTCGCGGTCGGTCTTGTACCAGTACGGATTGATGCTGAGCGCCTCGACATCGATGCCCTGCTCGTCCATGGCGCGGATCCGGTCCGACGCCTGCGTGGCCACGTGCAGGAGCGGCGGCAACGAAGTCCCCGGCGCCCCCAGCTTCAGCCCCATCAGCGCCATCGCCTCGGGCACCGCGCAGTGCGCGTGCACGTCCACCACCTTCACGCGCCGGCCGCTCACCACCACCTCACGGCGGCGCATCTGCGCCCGCGCTGGCGCGGCGGTCATCAGGCCGCAGCCGACGAAGGCGATGCCGACCAGCGCGCCGGCCGCGTTCTCGAGGAACTCTCTGCGAGTGTTCATCGTGTCATCTCCGGTCACATCGCCTTCAACGCGTCGTAGACTCCGCTCTCGAACTGTCCGTAGAGCTTCAGCGTGCGCGGGTCGGCGAAGGGAAGGATCTGCGTCATGATCAGGCCGGTGACGCGCTTGGCCGGGTCGATCCAGTAATACGTGTTGAAGATCCCGCCCCAGCTCACCGTGCCGGCGCTCCGGCCGTTCGGCCCGGGCTGCATGTTCAGCATGTAGCCCAGCCCCCACCTGATCTCGGCGCCTGGGAAGAGATCGACGTCGTTCGAGCGCGCCGGCATCTCGGTCTTCATGATGCCGGCCGGGATGTTGCCGGTGTGATTCTTGTTCATTAGCGCCACCGTCTCCGGTCGCAACAACCGCGCGCCGTTGAAGCTTCCGCCGCGTAGCAGCATCTGCGAGAACGACAGGTAATCACGGCCCGTCGAGTAAAGCGGGCCGCCGCCCGACCAGAACTCCGGGGTGAACTGTGTCTCCAGCGGCTGGGGGACGAGCGTGCCGTCGGCCTGGCGCTGATGCACCCGGGCCTGGCGCGAGCGCTGCTCCTCCGAGGTGACGTACCCACTGTCCTTCATCCCGAGCGGCGCGAAGATCTTCTCGCGGAAGTACACGTCGAGCGGTTGCCCGCTGATCGCCTCGACGAGGCGGCCGACCCAGTCGGTGTTGACGCCGTACTCCCACTTGTCGCCCGGGTCGAAGACCAGCGGCATGCGCAGAGAGGCGACCTTCCCGCTGGGCGTCGAGGGCATCCCCGACGCCTTGACGTAGCGCACGGTGTTCGGGTCCCAGACCTCGTAGCTGAACCCGGCCGTGTGAGTGAGCAAGTGGCGCAGGGTGATCGGCCGCTTGGCTGGACGAAGCTTCGGAGCGCCGGCGGCGTCGAAACCCTCCAGGACCTGGGGCGAGCCTAGCGCCGGGTCGATGTTGGGCACGGGCTCCTCGAGCTTGAGCTTGCCCTGCTCGACGAGCTGCATCGCCGCGACGGAGGTGATCGCCTTGGTCATCGAGGCAATCCGGAAGACGGTGTCGAGCGTCATCGGCGTGCCCTGGTCGAGGGCGCGCACGCCGAAGGCGCCTTCGTAGAGAAGACCCTTGTCGGTCGCCGCCATCGCCACGACGCCGGGCACCTCCTTGGCATCGACGGCCTTCTGCAGCACACCGTCGATTCGAGCCCGCGACTGCGTGGTGCCTCCCTGAGCTTCCGCCCGGCGAGATGACACTGCGCAAACCGATGCAGCAGCAGCGATGGCCGCGCCCTTCAACACGTCGCGGCGACTGTGCGGTGTCGACGTCATGGCCTGGTCCTCCCTGTTCGGGGCACTCCGTCCGGTGGGCGGGAGAATGGCGCTTCCCGGTAATCAAAGTCAATTGCAATGCGGCGCTGGCTCTGTTTCAGTAGTGGCCCGTCGAGAGCAACCGGTGGAGCCGGCACATGGAGGGTTCGATCATGGCGAAAGGCACGTTGATCGCTGCGATGAACATGGCGCGGGCCGCCGAGGACGAGTTCCACGACTGGTACGACACCGAGCACCTGCCCGAGCGACAGCGCGTGCCGGGTTTCCTCGTGTGCCACCGCTGGATCGGCGCGCAGGACCGCAAGGTCTCCGTCGCGACCTACGATCTCGACAGCGTCGCGGTGTTGAAGAGCCCGGCCTACCGGGCCATCGGCGGTGAGAACCTGTCGCCGTGGTCGAAGCGCGTGACCGGTCAGGTGGAGCGTCTGATGCGCTTCGAGGGCGATCAGATCCTGCCGGGAGACCAGTTGCCGCCCGACAAGGCCGGCGGGCTGCTGCTGAACGCCATGAACATCGCGCCCGAGCTCGAGGCGGAGTTCAACGAGTGGTACGACAAGGAGCACATCCCGGCGCTCAGCGCGGTCCCGGGCGTCCTCTGCGCCCGGCGCTTCCGCGGCACCAGCGGCAACCGCAAGTACGTGGCGCTCTACCACCTCGCCGCGCCCGAGGTGCAGGAGTC
>MNEG01000099.1:0-4574 GCA_001917585.1 Candidatus Rokubacteria bacterium 13_1_40CM_68_15 | reverse complement strand
TTCGGCATCCAGTCGAGCCACTCCTTCTGCGGCTTGTCGTGGAGCACGAAGATCGTCCCGTCCCTGGCCGGAGGATCATTCGGGTCGTTCGGGGTCGCAAAGGCGATTCCGCCGGTGATCAGCGATCGCAGCGATTCGAGGTTGATCTCCACGCCCTTGAACAGGCTGATGTTCACGTCCACGCCACTCACCCTCCAGAACTTGGAGCCGACTCGCACCAGCCGCCCATAGCGCTGGCTGATGAAGACATGGATCTGCACGGTCGTCGCGTCGCGGCTCAGCTCGGTATCCGTCACCGAGCCCACCTGGATACCGCGGTAATACACCGGCGATCCGGGTCTCACTGACCCGAGGTCGGTGGTGGTCAAGATGATCTTCAGCCCCTTGCGTTCCAGCGCCGGGGGCGGCCTGTCGAGGCCCACGAATTCAGACTTCGGCTTGCCCCTGCCCGGCAGGACCTGGATGTACGGTCCGGTGAAAACCGTGCTCAAGCCGGTGATGCTCGCCGGCCCCACCTCGGGGCGCACGATCCAGAACACCGATCCGTCTCTCGCGATCGAAGCGGCCGAGCGGCGCAGGCGCGCCGTCACCAGCACGTGCTCCCCGTCCTCGCTCAATTCGATCTCGGTGACTTCGCCGATGCGTACGCCGCGATAGCGAATCTCGGTCTGGCCCGTCTTGACGCCGTCGGCCTCCTTGAACTTGATGGTGATCGTCGGACCGAGCTCCTGAAGGCGGCCGTACACGAGGTAGCCGGCAACGATCGCGGCCGCCAGCGGGACGAGCCAGATGACCGGGAAGCTCCACCTCCGTCTCCGGATCCTCGCCTTCGGCAGCGCGTCGGAGGGCTCGGCGTCGGCGCGCGGCTCCGTCATGGCTCGTCGTCCGACTCCTGCCAGATCAGCGTCGGATCAAAGCTGGTCGACGCCAGGATCGTCAGCACCACCACCGCGGTGAACGCGAACAGTCCGCGTCCGGGCAGCACGGTGGCCAGCTCGCCCAGCTTGACCAGGGCGACGAGGATCGACAGCAGGAACACGTCGAGCATCGCCCACGGGCCGATCACGTCGATGATCCGGTACACCCAGGTCCGTTCCAGTCGCCGTCGTCGCGACCTGAATTTCGTGGTGACGACCAGGTAGAAGAGCCCGAGGAGCTTCAGGAACGGAACGAGGATGCTGGCCAGGAAGACGATCACGGCGACCAGGCGCTGGCCCTGCTGGAAGAGCGCGACGGCCCCGTCCAGGACGGTGTTCTCGGAATGCGCCCCGTACAGCTCCATCTGCAGGATGGGATAAATGTTGGCCGGCAAGTAGAACATCAGCGCGGCCAGCGAGAAGGCCGCCGTGCGGGCGAGGCTGTTCACCGGGTGCTTGCTGACGATCGACCCGCACCGATAGCACACGGCCACCTCGTCCGGCGTCACCTCGCCGAGGCGCTGGACCAGGCCACACACTTTGCACGCCACCAGCGTTTCCATCGTCCGCTGGTTCTGGATGCAAACGCCGTACTGGCGGCTGCACAGATCACAGGTGGCGACGGCCAGGGCGCGCGAGCCAGAAGCACGCCGACCCCAGCGCGCAGAAGCCGACGGCGACCAGGAAGGCGACGCGATAGCTCCCGGTCAGATCGTGCACGACGCCACCGAACCACGGCGCGACGCCACCACCGATGCCGTTGCCGACGCTCAGGATGCCGTAGATGACGCCGAAGCGCCGGCCTGGGAAGAATTGGGATGCCATCGCGGTGATGATGGGGCCACGGGCGCCGAAGCCGAGGCCGAAGAAGAGCGCATAGGCGTAGAGGGCCGCCGCCTGCGGCCACACCTCGAGGGAAAGCAGGCAGAGCGTCCCCACCGCTGTGCAGCCGTAGGAGACGGTGGCCGAGGTGGCGCGCCCGATCCAGTCGGCCGCGATGCCGAACACGATCCTGCCGACGGTCGAGAGCAGACCAGTGAGCCCGAAGATCCCCGCGACGAACAGGGCCGGGAAGCCGTGATCGACCGCGAAAGCTACCTGATGGGTGACGACCGAAAAGACGGCTAGCGGCGTGCACAGGTAGGCGAAGAAGAGCGCCCAGAACGCCCGCGTCCGCAGGGCATCGCCGACGTCCCCGCCCGCGTCGGCGCGCCCGGGGTTTGGCCCCCACACCTCGCCTCGGCCCGCGGCCGCCATCACTAGCGGCTCCCGCACGCCGAGCCAGATCAGCGGGATGAGCACAACGAGCGTGCCGAGACCAAGGACGACGTAGGTGGCGCGCCAGCCGTGTCCGGCGATCAACCACTGTGAGAGCGGCCCGATCACCAGCACGCCCACGCCCATGCCCGAAAACGCCAGGCCCATCATGCTGCTTCGACGCTCCGTGAACCAGCGTGCGATGAGCGCCCCGCTCGGTATCCAGCTCACCGCGCACACTCCGGCCGCGGCCAGCACCCCCGTCACCATGTAGAGCGACCACAGCGATCCGATCCGGCTCGACAAGACACACGCGCCGCCGAGCAGGCACGCGCCGCCGAGCATGACCCGTCGTGGCCCGAGGCGGTCCACGAGCATCCCGACGACCGGCGAGAGCATTCCTTGCACGATGGACGAGATCGAGAACGCCGCCGCGGTGGCCCCGCGAGACCACGCGAACTCCTCCAGCAGCGCCACGAAGAAGATCGGGAACGAGAAGTAGAGGCCGGAGGCGATCGCCAGCGTGACCCACAGCGCGCCGACCACGACCCACGGGAGGACGGCATCGCGGCCTGAGTAGGGCGAGTTCGGCATCGCGGGCATCATAAGCTCGCGGCATGCTGATATAGTCGAGCGCCATGACCGCTCGATCGGTGTTCTACGGCTGGTGGGTCGTCGCCGCATTCTCCTTCATGACCTTCACCTCCACGGGAATCCGCCACGCCGTCGGGCCGTTCCTCAAGCCGATCGTGGCCGACCTCGGCCTCGACCGCGCCAGCTTCTCGCTCGTGATCGCGCTGAGCCTCTTCCTCTACGGTGTGTTCGGCCCGCTGGTTGGCCTGGCCCTCGACCGGTTCGGCGCGCGGGTGACCGCATCGGTGGGAACGCTGGTGCTCGTCCTTTCGCTCGTGCTGACCGCGCTCGTCCGGAACGTCTGGGACTTCGCCCTCGTGTACGGCGTGCTCCTCCCGCTCGGGCTCGCCGTCACCGGGCCGGTGATGGCCTCGGGCGTGGTGGCGCGGTGGTTCAGCGCGCGGCGCGGCACCGCGCTGTCGCTGCTCGGCAGCGCGTCGATGACCGGGATGAGCTTGCTCGTGCCGCTGGTGACCTGGCTCATCCTCACCACCGGGTGGCGGACGACCTACGTGCTGATCGCCGTCGGGGTGCTCGTGGGCATGCTGCCGATCTCGCTCTGGGTGATCCGTGAGTCGCCGGAATCGATGGGGCTCGCCGCCGACGGCGCCACGCCCTCGGCGAGGACGACGGAATCGGTGGCCCGCGAGCGCGTGTCGGCCACCACCGCCATGCAGACGCTCGCCTTCTGGCAGCTGGCCGGCTCGTTCTTCACCTGCGGCTTCTCGATGAGCCTGCTCTCGGCGCACGGGATCCCGATGCTGACGGATCACGGCTACTCGCCGATGTTCGCCTCGTGGGCGTTCGGCGTGCTGGGCGGCTCGAGCATCGGGTGCACGGTCATGCTGGGCGCGCTGTCCGACCGGTTCGGACGGCGCCCGGTGCTGGCCGCCATCTACGCGGGCCGCGTGTTGATCTTTGCCGGCTTCTTTTTGATCCGCGACAACCCGGCGGCCATTCTCATGGTCGCGGTCCTCGGCGGCATCACGATGGCCGGGACCGGCGCCATGACGTCCGCGCTCACCGCCGACATCTGGGGGCGCTTCTCGGTGAGCCCGGTCCTCGGCGTGATCTTCCTCGTGCACCAGACGGGCTCCGCCATCGGCTCCTGGCTCGCCGGCGCGATCTTCGAGTCGACCGGCGGCTACGGCGCGGCGTTCGCGCTCGCCTGCCTGCTCTTGATGGGCGCTGCGGTCGTGGCGCTCAAGATCGACAAGGGCTCACGTCGCGTCTGGCGCGCCGAGCCCGCGCCGGCGGCAATCGACTGACGGAAGGAGACGGTCATGGACCTCGACAAGCACGTTGCCATCGTCACCGGCGGCGGCCGCGGAATCGGCCGCGCCACCGCGCTCGAGCTGGCCAGGATGGGCGCGACGATCGTGATCGCCGAGTTCGACACCGCGAACGCGCAGCGCACCGCGGACGAAGTCGCGAAGCTCGGGCGTCCGTCCCTGGCGGTCGCCACCGACGTCACCCGGCGCGCCGACCTCGACGCCATGGTCCGCCGCACGCTAGAGCGCTTCGGCCGGATCGACGTCCTGGTCAACAATGCCGGGATCTACCGCGCGGCGGCCACGCTCGACGTCACCGAGGAGCACTGGGATGCGATCATGACCATCAACGCCAAGGCCGTCTTCTTCGCGACGCAGGCCGTGCTCCCCACGATGATCGCGCAGCATCGCGGCGCCATCGTCTCGCTCGCCTCGATGGCCGGGAAGATCGGCAGCCGGACCAACCTGCCCTACAACGTGAGCAAGGCCGCGGTCA
>MNEG01000052.1 GCA_001917585.1 Candidatus Rokubacteria bacterium 13_1_40CM_68_15 | reverse complement strand
CCTCCTCGGTGGCTATTCCTTTCACGCAGCGCGGTTGGAGCGGTCATTTCACGTATCAATTCCGGGCGGCCATTTCACGTATCCCCAACACCCTCGCCGGTGCCGTCTTGACGGCCCTCACCCGCGCGGATATTGTTCCTGCACCTTTTGGACCGAGCCTCTCCCTCCGACGAAGCGCGAACGGAGCGCAACAAAGGAGACCGCCATGCGGCGCACGATCGCCATCGGATCGGCCCTCTTCCTCCTGCTGGCCTCGAGCCCGCTGCTTCCGGCGGAAGCCCAGACCAAGGACGACACGCTCGTGTACGCGCTCCAGTCGGACGTGGACAGCTGGGACCCGCCCAACTCGGTCCTGCGTGAAGCCATCATCCTCGGTTACCACGTCTTCGACCACCTGGCGGTGCGCGACCTCAAGACGCGCCGCGTGGTGCCGAATCTGGCCGTGTCCTGGAAGGCCCTGGATGACACGACCTGGGAGGTGAAGCTTCGCCAGGGCGTGAAGTTCCACGACGGCAGCCCGTTCACGGCGCGCGACGTCAAGGCCACGTTCGAACGCGTCCTCGACCCGGCGCGGAAGATGACGGCGCGGGGCAATCACGCCAAGATCAAGAGCGTGGAGGTCCTGGACGACTACACGGTCCGCATCCACACCGACGGACCTTATCCGCTGTTCGTCGAGCGTCTCACCGCCCTCGTCATGAGCTCCGAGAAAGTCATCAAGGAAAAGGGCCACGAGTGGATGCAGGAGCATCCGGTCGGGACCGGCCCCTACAAGCTCGTGAAGTGGGACCGGAAGCACGAGCACGTGCTCGTGCGCAACGACGACTACTGGGGCGCCAAGCCGTACTACAAGTACGTGCGCATCCGCATCATCCCCGAGCAGGCCACCCAGATCGCCGAGCTGGTCTCTGGAGGCGTGGACGTGATCAAGGCCGTGCCGCCCGACCAGATGGACGTCATCAACAAGTCCGGGCAGGCGCGGACATCGGCCTCGCCGATTCTCAGGACCGCCATGATCCAGCTCGACCAGGCCGCGCGCAGCGGACCGAACCCGTTCACGGACCGGCGGGTCCGCCAGGCCGCCAACCTCGCGACCAACATGGACAGCATCATCAAGCACGTGCTCAACGGCCTCGGCGACCGCGTGGCCACCGCCGTCAACCCGATGGCCTTCGGCTTCGATCCCGGCCTCAAGCCGTACAAGCAGGATCTGGTGGCGGCCAAGAAGCTTCTCGCCGAGGCCGGCTATCCCAACGGCGTGGACATCACGTACAACCAGGGTCCGCCGACCGTCGAGCCCGGGCTCTTGCAGACGGACGAGGCCATCGTGGCCGATCTCACGAAGGCGGGGTTCCGTGTGAAGCAGAACTACGTCGGCGACAACACCGTGTTCGTCGCCCGCATCAAGGACAACAAGGGCGGCCCCATGTTCAGCTTCTCGTGGGGCTACTACTCGGTGTTCGACGCCGATGCGATCCTGCACGACATCTTCAAGTGCAAGGAGACGTACAGCTACTACTGCAACCCCGCGATGGACGATCTCATCGTCCAGGGCCGCTCGACGCTCGATCAGAAGAAGCGGGCGGAGATCTACGTGAAGGCTCAGAAGGTCCTCTACGACGACGCGGCCTACCTCTTCAAGTGGGGCCTGCGTGGCGTGTGGGGCATCTCGAACCGGGTCGAGTATCAGGCGCCGCCCGACGAGGTCGACCGCATGTTCCTCGTGACCCCCCGGAAGAAGTAATCGGAGCGCGCGTCACCCTGCCTTCTCCCCTGGGACGACGAGCGGGAGAGGGCGGGGCGCTCTGCGCCCGCCCGCCATGAAGCGCTACGCCGCGCACCAGCTCGTCCAGCTCGTCGTCGTCATCGTCGGGATCTCGATGCTGGCCTTCGCGATCCTCCACGTGATCGGCGATCCGGTCCTGCTGCTCCTGCCTCAGAACGCCGGCAAGGACGAGTACGATCGCTACCACAAGCTGCTCGGACTCGACAAGCCGGTGTACGTGCAGTACTGGAAGTTCGCGAGCCGCGCCGTGCAGGGCGACTTCGGCAAATCGTGGTACACCGACACACCGGCCTTCACGCTGGTCCTGCAGCGGATGCCCCCCACGCTCTATCTCACGACGGCCGGACTGGTCGCCGCCCTCCTCATCGCTCTTCCGCTGGGAATCCTCGCCGCGCTCAAGCGCCACTCCTTCGTGGACAACCTCTGCACCGCGATCGCGGTCGCCGGCCAGGCCATGCCGATCTTCTGGCTCGGCATCATGCTGATCATCATCTTCGCGGTCCGCCTCAAGACGCTGCCGGCGTCCGGTTACGGCACCTGGCAGCACTTCCTGATGCCCGCCTTCACCCTGGGCGCCTTCCTGGCGCCGATCACCATGCGGCTCGTGCGCTCCGGCGTCATCGAGATCATGAACACCGAGTACATCCGGACGGCGCGGGCCAAGGGCGTCGCCGAGCGGACCGTCGTCGTCAAGCACGCGTTCCGCAACGCCTGCATTCCCGTGATCACGGTGCTCGGTCTGCAGTTCGGCCAGCTGCTGGGCGGCGCCATCGTCACCGAGACCGTCTTCGCGTGGCCGGGGGTCGCCACACTCACCGTCGACTCGATTCGCAACCAGGACTTCCCGGTCGTCCAGTGCGCCGTCGTCCTCCTCGCGCTCATCATCGTGAGCGTGAACTTCGTCGTGGACCTGATCGTCGGCGTCATCGATCCCCGGATCCGGATCGGCGCGTGAAGACGGTCAGCGCGGGCGGCGAGGTGGCGCTCGAGGCCCGGGGGGCTCCCGCGGCGCGATCGGGCGCGCGTCGAATCGCGCTCCGCCGGGTCTGGCGCTTCAAGTGGGGGGTGGCGGCGGCCGCCATTCTGATGACCATCGTCGGCGGTGCCGTGTGCGCCCCGTGGCTCGCGCCCGACAACCCCCTCACCGTGGACATCCAGCACCGGCTGAGCCCGCCCGTGTGGATGGACGGCGGCACGCGCACGCACATCCTCGGCACCGATCAGGTGGGGCGCGATCTCCTCTCACGGATGATCTACGGCGGTCGAGTCTCGCTGATCATCGGGGTGGCGGCGGTGCTGGTCTCTTCGAGCATCGGCGTGCTGCTGGGCCTCGCGGCGGGCTACTTCAACCCGCGCGTGGACTGGACGATCATGACGCTGGTCAACGTCATGCTCACGTTCCCGTTCGTGCTGCTCGCCCTCGCCGTCATCGCGGTGCTCGGCCCGAGCCTCGTCAACATGATCATCGTGCTCGGCATCGCCGATCTGCCGCTCTACGCCCGGGTCATCCGTGCCGAGACCCTGGCGATTCGTGAGCGCGAGTTCGTCACGGCGGGCCGCGCGCTGGGCATGAGCCACTGGCGCATCATTTTCCGCCAGATCCTGCCGAACCTCGTCTCGCTGATCGTCGTCATTGCCACGCTGCAGGTGGCCCGCGTGATCATCCTCGAGTCGTTCCTGTCGTTCCTGGGACTCGGCGTGCAACCGCCCACCCCGGCCTGGGGGAACATGCTCGGGGAAGGCCGCGTGTACATGCTCAACTCCTGGTGGATCGCGGCGTTCCCCGGGCTGGCGATCTTCGTCACCACCCTGGCCATCAACCTCATGGGGAACGCGCTGCGGGACTGGCTCGATCCCCACATGAAACTCTGAGCGTGACCGGCGCTCGGCGTTGTCGCGTCGGGCACGGTGGGATGACGCCGAACCGGTCAGGATCGATGCTATCGTAGTCGGCACCATGGCTCGCCGCGTCGGCGCCCGTACCGTCTATGAAACGCCGCGGGCGGCCCCTCGACCGGGCGAGACGGTCGTCACCAGCACGTGCGGCCACAACTGCGGCGGCCGATGCGTCGTCAACGCCCACGTGCGCGACGGCCGGATCGTCCGGATCAGCACCGATACCAGGAAGTGGACGCCCGAGATGCCGCCGCTGCACGCCTGCGTGCGCGGCTTCGGCCAGGTGGAGCGCGTCAACCATCCGGACCGCCTGCTCCACCCGCTGCGGCGGGTAGGCCCGCGGGGCTCCGGCAAGTTCGAGCGCGTCGGGTGGGACGAGGCGCTCCACGAGGTCGCGCGCCAGATGCGGCGCGTGCGCGACGCGTACGGGCCCGCCGCGATCCTGGACTGCTCGCGCACGGGCAGCCTCTCCATGCTCCACAGCCGCGCCACCGTCCAGCGCCTGCTCCACATGTTCGGCGGCTGTACGGAGCTGTGGACGAACATCTCGTCGCAGGCCGAGGTGTTCGCGGTGGGCATCACCTACGGTGCCAAGGCGGACTACAAGAGCTCGGGACGGGAGCCGATCGACTACATCAACTCTCGGCTGATCGTCATGTGGGGCTGGAGTCCCGGCGACGGGACCTTCGGCACCGGCACGCAGCAATATCTCAAGTGGGCGAAGAGACAGGGCGTGCGCATCGTCTGCGTCGATCCGCGCGTCACGCGCACCAGCCGCGACCTGGCCGACGAGCACGTCTTCATCCGTCCCTCGACCGACGCCGCCGCGCTCATCGCCATGGCCTACGTGATCGCGAGCGAGGGCCTGCAGGACCAGGCCTATCTGGATCGTCACGTGCTCGGGTTCGACGAGCCTCACCTGCCACCGGGCGCGCCGCGCGGCGCCTCGTATCGCTCGTACCTCATGGGCGAGGCTGACGGGATCAGAAAGACGCCCGAATGGGCATCGCAGATCACCGGCATCCCGGCGGAGACCATCCGGAGGCTCGCGATCGAGTTCGCGACGGCGAAGCCCGCGGCGATCCACTGCGGCTACGCGCCCGGGCGCACGATCCACGGCGAGCAGTTCCATCGGGCAGCGTACGCGCTGGCGGCGATGACCGGAAACGTCGGCGTTCCCGGCGGCAACTCGGGCACCAGCAACGGGGCGACGGGGCGATACGGCATCCGGTCGCTGCCCGTGGGCGCAAATCCAGCCGGCGCCCGAGTGGCGTCGCCCCTCCTCGCCGATCTGCTCGAGCGCGGCCGGGCCGGCGGCTACCCCGCCGACATCAGGATGATCTACTCGGCAGCCGGTGACCTCTTCAACCAGCTGCCGAACGTCGGCAAGACGATCGCGGCCGCCGAGCGCCTCGAGTTCATGGTGGTCCACGACCACTTCATGACGCCGACGGCGCGCTACGCCGACATCGTCCTCCCGGCCACGACGTTCTGGGAGCGCAACGACGTCCACACGCCGTGGGCCGGCGCCGGCCACTACGCGATCTTCATGAAGAAGGCGATCGAGCCGGTCGGCGAGTGCCGCAACGATCTCGACATCTGCGCCGACCTGGCCGCCCGTCTCGGCCTGCAGGGCTACAGCGACCGCACCGAGGAGGAATGGCTCCGCGAGCTGACGCGGGACGCGATCGACGACTTCGAAGCCTTCCGGGAGTGCGGGCTGGCGCGGCTGCCGGCGCCCGAGGACGCCGTCGCCTTCGCCCGGGAGATCCGCGACCCCGAGCGCCATCCGTTCTCGACGCCTTCGGGCAAGATCGAGATCTACTCGATGGCGCTCGCCGCGAACCCCGATCCGTGCGGCCTCGGCATCATCCCGCCGATCCCGACCTGGATCCCGGACGACGCCGACCCGCGCCACGCCGATGCGCGCCATCCCCTGCGCCTCGTCACGCCGAAGTCGCGGGCGCGTACGCACTCGATCCACGACAACCAGCCGATCCTCATGCGCGCCGACCGCGACGACGTGTGGATCCACCCGGCCGACGCCGCCGCGCGCGGGATCAGCGACGGCCAGTCCGTGCGCGTCTTCAACGACCGCGGCGCCACCGTCCTGCCCGCAAGGGTGACGGACCGCATCGCCCCCGGCGTGGTCTCGATCAAGGAGGGCGCCTGGTTCACGCCGGACGCGTCCGGTCAGGACACGCGCGGATGCTCCAACGTGCTCATCGCCGACCGCGCATCGCCTGCGGGCGCGGCCCCGTTCAACACCTGCTTCGTGGACGTCACGCCGGCGCCGAGCCCGAGCCCTCGAGAGACCGCGGATCGCACGTCACCCTGACGAGCGACTCAAACCTGCCGCCATTCGCCCGCCTGCTCGAAGGCGTGAGCGGCGCGGTAGATGGTGCTCTCCTCCCAGTGCTTGCCGATCAGCATCAGTCCGATCGGGAGGCCGTCGGACTGGCCACAGGGAAGGCTCATGGCCGGATGTCCGGTCGCGTCGAACGGCGCCGTGTTGGCGATCATCTCGAAGGCGCGCTGGATGGAGATCTCGCGCGGCGCCCCGGCCGGCGGCAGCGGCGTGGCCTTGAGGGGCAACGTCGGCATCACGAGCAAGTCGAAATCAGCCAGCGCGGCATCGTAGGCCTCACGGAGCTTGCGGCTCAGATTCTGCGCCTTGGCGTAGAAATGGCCGCGGTAGTGCTTGACGAAGTAATGACCGACGAGCATCGACAGCTTGAGCGTGTCGGAGAGCTCGTCGGCACGGTGACGCCAGGCCGAGTGAGCGTCGAGCAGGCTCGTGACGAACAGGCCCCGCCAGTTCGTGCCGAAGCCGTTGCCCTTCATCATCAGCTCGGTGGCGCCCTCGAGCGCAATGGGCGACCAGATTGCCGGTCCCATCGCGTGCATCGGCACGGACACTTCGCCAACTTTTGCTCCGAGCTTGCCGAAGACGGCGGCGGCGCTCCGCACCTTCGCGTCGACGTCCTTCTCGGAGTTCGGATGTCCGAAGCCTTCCTTGACGAGGCCGATCCGGAGGCCGTCGACACCTCGCCCCAGCGCTTCGGTGTACGGCGCGGTGCGAGGGGCGTACTGGCGAGGATCGAGGCCGTCGGCGCCGGCCATCACCTCCAGCAGCAGCGCATTGTCGGCGACCGTGGCGGTCATGGGCCCGACGTGGTCGAGCGTCAGCTCGATCGGCATGATGCCGGTGTACGGCACGAGGCCGTGGGTGGGCTTCATGCCGTAGATGCCGCAGTACGACGCCGGGATGCGGATCGAGCCGCCCTGATCCCCGCCGATCGCCATGTCCACCTCGCCGGCCGCAACCAGTGCGGCCGAGCCCGATGACGAGCCCCCGGCCGAGTAGCCCATCTTGCGCGGATTGTGCACGGGGCCGGCCGCGCAGGTGTGGCTGCCGCCCGAGAAACAGAAGTACTCGCAGTGAGCCTTGCCCACGATCGTTCCACCAGCATCGAGAATGCGCGTGACGATGGTGGCATCGAGGTCGGGGACGTAGCCCTCGAGCGTGGAAGCACCGTTCATCATCGGGACGCCGGCCAGGCACACGTTGTCCTTGAGGACGATCGTCTTCGCCGCGAGCCTGCCGGTCGGCGCACCCTTGACGGTGGTCTTCACGTACCACGCGTTGTAGCGGTTCTCGGCGCCCTCCGGCCGGTAGCCCGGCGTGCGCGGGTACGTCACGGCCGGCACGTAGTCGGGCATGGCGGCGACGGCGTCGTACGCCGCGAAGCTGCCCGCCATCAGCGCGAGGAATGACTGGGCGTCGGCGTCGGACAGTGTGAAGCCGAGGTCGGCGGCCAGAGCATGGAGCTGGGCTAGGGTCGGTCGCGTCACCGGCATCGCTTGATCCTCCTCCGTCGGGCTTGCGGCCTGTTCTTCGGCACCGCGCACACGGCTGGCGACGCGAGCCTAGAAAGAACTCCCACCGGCGTCAAGCGCGGGAACGTCGCCGAGCGCTAGCGCGAGCCGGCGAGAAGCGGGCGGAGGTGCGGCCAGACCCGCTCGGCGATGATGCGATGCCCGGCCGCGTTGGGATGAATGCCGTCGGCGAGGTTGAGGCGCGCGTTGGCAGCCACGCCGTCGAGCAGGAACGGCACGAGCGGCACGCCGGTTCGGCGGGCGACGTCCGCGAAGACCGCGACGAAGTCCCCCGTGTATGCCGCACCGTAGTTCGGAGGCAGCCGCATGCCAGCCAGGAGGACCTTCACCTTTCGCGCCTTCAGCCGCTCGACGATCGCCGTCAGGTTGGCGCGTAGCGCGCTGATCGGCTGACCGCGGAGGCCATCGTTCGCCCCGAGCGCCACGATGACGATCTCCGGCTTGTTCCGGAGCACCCAGTCGAGCCGGGCCGCGCCGCCGGCGCTGGTGTCGCCGCTCACACCGGCGTTGACCACGCGATACGGAGAGGCCGTCCGTTGGAGTCGCGCCTCGAGCAGTGCCGGCCATGCCTCGTCGGGCGCGACGCCCAGGCCAACGGTGAGACTGTCGCCGAGAGCCACGATCACGCGGTCGCTGGCGGTGGCCTCGTACACGTGCGGCGCAGCCATCGCGAGCACGAGAGCGACCAGGAGGACGGCGCACCCGATCCGAAGCGGCCTCACGAGCCAAGTGTAGTATGGGTCGGATGATCCTCCAGGTGCGTGACCTCGTGATGCGGCTCCGGAGCGGCGGGCGCGACGTGACGATTCTCGACGGCGTGAGCCTCGACGTGACGGCTCGTGAGACGGTTGCCGTCACCGGTCCATCGGGCAGCGGAAAGTCCACGCTGCTCGGGCTCATCGCCGGGCTCGACCGGCCGACCGCCGGCTCCATCGTGCTGGACGGCGTGGAGATCACCAACCTCGACGAGAACAGGCTGGCGCGGCTGCGGCGGGACCGCGTCGGCTTCGTGTTCCAGTCCTATCACCTGATCCCTACCCTCACCGCCCTCGAAAACGTCGCGATGCCGCTCGAGCTGGCGGGCCGGCCGCGCCGCCTCGAGCGAGCCCGTGAGCTCCTCGACGCCGTGGGGCTCGTCGACCGCGCGGATCACTATCCGAGCCAGCTCTCCGGCGGTGAGCAGCAACGCGTGGCGATCGCCCGGGCGCTCGCGTTGCGGCCACCGCTCGTACTGGCCGACGAACCCACCGGCAATCTCGACTCGGCCACGGGCGCCCAGATCATCGAGCTCCTGCTCTCACTCAACCGGGAGCACGGGAGCACGCTCGTGCTGGTGACGCACGACGAGGCGCTCGCCGGGCGTGGTCAGCGCGTCGTCGCCCTTCGTGACGGGCGCGTCGTCGCCGGGGGATGATGCCGCTCATCCTGCGCCTCGCCTGGCGCGAAACGCGCGCAGGCTTCAGACACCTCGTCGTCCTCGTCGTCTGCGTGGCCCTCGGCGTGACCGCACTCGTCGCCGTCACCGGCTTCGCCGGCAACATCGACCGGGCGCTGGCGCGCGAGGGCAAGAGCCTGGTCGGCGGCGACGTGGAGCTTCGTTCCCCGCTGCCGCTCGATGCAGAGACCGAGGCGGCTCTCGCGGATTTCGTCGCCCGCGGCGCGACGATCACCCGCACGCGCGAGCTGGCCGCAATGGCCCGTCATTCCGAGCGGCGCTCGACCCTCCTGGTGGAGCTGAAGGCTGTCGCCGACGGCTACCCGCTTTACGGTCGACTCGAGACGCGCCCGGCCCGTCCACTGACCGAGCTTCTTGCCGGCGACGGAGCGTTGGCCGACGAGACGGCACTGGCGCGCCTCGGCGTGGCCATCGGCGACACCGTGCTCGTCGGGGACGTCACGGTGGTGATTCGCGGCGTGATCCTGAACGAGCCGGATCGCACGGGCCGGATCATTTCCCTGGGGCCGCGGCTCCTCGTGGCCGGGCCGACGCTCGACCGTGCCGGCTTGATTCGGCGCGGCAGCCGCGTGAGTCACCGCACCTTGCTGCGACTGCCGGACACTCTCGGGCCGGCCGCGGCTCGAGCCCAGCTCGCCGGCGTGATTTCCGATCCGTCCGTTCGTGTGAGCGCCTTCGACGAAGGCCGGCCCGGCTGGCGCCGCTTCTACGGTCAGCTCACGAGCTACCTCGGGCTCGTCGGGATGGCCAGCCTGCTGGTGGGCGGAGTCGGCGTCGCTGCTGCGGTACGGGCGTTCGTGGCGCGCAAGCGCGAGACCATCGCGATCCTCAAGTGCCTGGGCGCGACGTCGCGGCTACTGCTCGCCGCATACCTCGTCCAGGCGGCTGGCCTCGGTCTGATCGGCAGTCTTGCCGGCGCCGCGCTCGGCGTGGCACTGGCGCCGCTGGTGGGCACGCTCCTGTCGGGCCTCGTGCCTCTCGCGCTCGAAACGCGGCCCGAGGTGTGGGGGCTCCTCCGCGGCGTGGCGATCGGCACCGGGCTGACGATGCTCATCGCGCTCTGGCCGCTCAGCGAGGTGCGAGCCGCGCCGCCGTCACTGCTCCTCCGTCGCGACGTCGACGCCGGCGCCCGCCGACGGACGCGGCGATGGCTGGCCGCGCTGCCACTCGTGGCTGGCGCGTGCGCGCTTGTCCTCTGGCAGGCCGTGTCGCTCACCGTGGGCGCGATCTTCCTGGGCGCCGTCACAGCCGCGCTGCTCGTGCTCGCGCTACTGGCGCGCGGGCTCGCCTGGCTCGGTCGACGACGGCCCCGAATCCCTTCGCTCGCATGGCGTCAGGGGCTGGCCAACCTCGCGCGCCCGGGCGGCCACGGGGCCGGCGTCGTCGTCGCGCTCGGGATCGGCGTCATGCTCCTCGTCGCCGTCGGACTTCTCGAGGCGAGCCTCGGCCGGCAGCTCGACCTCGAGCGCCGGCGTGAGGCGCCGTCGTTCTTCTTCGTCGACATCCAGCCCGAGCAGCGCGAGCGCTTCGACAGCGTCGTCCGTCGCGTCTCGGGCGCCACGCCCGCCGTCACACCGGTGGTGCGCGCGCGGCTCGCCGCGCTGGACGGACACGCGATCACCCGCGCACTCGTCGAGCAGCGGCGTGCCGGAGGCGACGAGGCCATCGGGTACTACACCCGCGACTACGTCCTCACCGCGGCGTCGACACTGCCCGCGGGCAACGTGGTCACCGCGGGTCACTGGTGGGGCGACGGTGTGGCCGCCGGGCCCCAGGCGTCGGTCGAAGAGGCCGCCGCCCGTCATCTCCAGCTCGGCGTGGGCAGCCACATCGCGTTCGACGTACAGGGCGTGAGACTCGAGGCGCGGGTGACGAGTCTCCGACAGGTCGACTGGCAGTCGCTCACGACGAACTTCTTCGTCATCCTGTCGCCGGGCACGCTCGACGGCGCGCCCACGAGCTACGTGGCCACCGCGCGCGTACCGCCGTATGCCGAGGCGGCCGTGCAGGACGCGGTGGTGCAAGCGCTCCCCAACGTGACCGCCATCCCACTGCGTGACGTCCTCGAGCGGCTCGGGCGCTTGCTCGATCAGATGGCGGTGGCCGTACGGGCCATGGCGCTCTTCGCCATCTCCGCCGGGCTCGTCGTGATGGCCGGCGCGCTCGGCGCGAGCCGGTACCAGCGCCTGAGCGAGTCGATGATCTTGAGGACCCTCGGCGCCACGCGAAGCACGGTGGCCCGGGTCTTCGCCGTCGAGTACGCCTGCCTCGGCCTCGCCGCCGGTATCGGCGGAAGCCTGCTCGCGGCCGTGCTGGCCTGGGCCGTGCTCAGGTTCATGCTCGACGCTCCCTGGGTGCTCGCGCCGCTGGCGCTGGTGCTCGGCCTGGCCTTGCCCACGGCGGTGGCGCTCGCCGTCGGAAGCCTGGCCACGTGGCGCCTGCTCGGCGAAAAGCCGCTGCCGGTGCTGCGCCGCGAGTAGATGGCGATGACCACGTCGCTGACCGCGGCTTGACGCCTCCGGGCTGACGACATAACGTCCCGTCGTGCTGCGCCGCCGAGCGTTTCTGGCCGGTATCGCGAGTGTCGTGGCCGCGCCGCTCGTCGGCGAGGGGCAGCCGGCGAGAATCCCGCGGGTCGGCGTGCTGACGCCGGTCACACCATCGGCGGCCAGCCCGTACGTCGAGGTGGCCCGCGAGGCGTTCCGTGAGCTTGGCTACGTCGAAGGACAGAACCTCATCCTCGAGCTGCGCTTCGCCGAGCGGGACGAGCTGCTTCCCGAGCGCGCGGCCGCGCTGGTGCGACAGGGAGTCGACGTCATCATGACGACCGGAACTCCCGCGACGCTGGCGGCGAAGCGGGCGACGACGACGATCCCGATCGTCATGACCGCGGTGAACGATCCCGTCGCGGACGGTCTCGTCGCGAGCCTCGCGAAGCCCGGCGGGAACGTCACGGGAAACGCCGTGCTGCAGCCCGAGCTCACCGCCAAGCAGCTCGAGCTCCTCAAGGAAGTGGCGCCCTCGGCGTCCCGCATCGCCATGCTGGCTCACGATGACGCGCCGGGACTCGCGGTGTTGTGGAAGGCGTCCGAGGAGCGGGCGGCGAGACTCGGACTGAAGCTGGAGCGCGTCGACGTGCGGCGCTCGGCGGACTTCGACGTCGCCTTCGGCGCGATCGTCAGGAGCCGGGTCGACGCCCTGCTGGCCGTCGCCGACCCGCTCGTCTACCTGCACATCGCGCGGATCGCCGACTTTGCGCTGAAGCAGCGGCTGCCCACGATCGCGTTCTTCAGCGAGTTCGTTCCGGCCGGCGGCCTGCTCGCCTACGGCCCGAGTCTTTCGAGTCTCACGCGCCGAGCGACCCTGTACGTCGACAAGATCCTCAAGGGCGCCAGGCCAGGCGATCTTCCCGTCGAGCAGCCGACGAAGTTCGAGCTCGCCATCAACCTCAAGACCGCGAAGGCGCTCGGCATCACCGTCCCCCAGTCGCTGCTGCTCCGCGCGGACCAGGTGGTTCAGTGAGAACGAACTCCAGAGCGTCGCCGTCCTCGAGCCCGAGACAGCTCCGCAGGTGAACCGCCGCAATCACCTCCAGCACGTCGTCGCCGTACCTCGTGACGTCGGGAACGATGACCGCCGCCGGGATGTCCCGAGGCAGGGTGATCGGAATGAGCCGCCCGCCGCATGTTTCGGGAGGTGACGGCGTCAGGACCAGCGCGCTTTCCTTCGACACGTCCCGCCAGCGCACGAGCATCTCGGGATCCGTGAGTCGCAGGTTCAACGTGCCCGGATAAGGATCGAATCCGAGCGATCGGTGGACGGCGCGACCGACCCACGGCAGGCTCATGAAGTGCGCGCCCTGCCCGACTCCCGACGCGACGGTTCCGCGCACTCAGACGACGCCTTCGGCTCGCAGCGTCGAGATCTCGCCGGCTGTCAGGCCGAGCAGTGCGGACAGAATCTCATCGGTGTGACGGCCGAGCGTGGCTCCGGCGTGCGTGACACGCCCGGGTGTTCGTGAGAGCTTCGGCACGACCGCGGGCTGCGGCAGCGTGCCCAATCCCTCGGCGGGAACGTCGACGATCATCCCGCGCGCGCGATAGTGCGGGTCGGCGAAGATGTCCGCCATGCTCATGATCGGCGAGTGCGGGATGTCGTGGCCCTCGAGCTCGGCCAACGCCTTCTCGTACGGGCGCGCCGCGAACCACTGCCTCATGAGGTCCACGATCACGCCGATGTGCTTCGGCCGCTCGGTCGCGGTGGCGAACCGGGGATCGCGCGGAAGCTCGGGCTGGCCGATCATCGTGCAGAGCCGCTCGAACAGGTGCTGCGCCGGCGCCGTGAACACGATCCACTTCCCCTCGAGCGTCCGAAATGCGCCGCCCGGCCAGCCCGCGTGCTGGAGCTCACCGCGCTCGCGGACGACGCCCTGCCGGCCGTAGAGCGTGGTCGTGTATTCCATGACGCGGAAGGCCGACTCGTAGAGCGCGGCGTCGATCCACTGGCCTTCACCGGTCGCGTCGCGGTGGCGTAACGCGGCCAGCACGCCGAACGCCGTGAACAACCCCGTCATGTAGTCGGGGTACACCGGCGTCGGGCGTGCCGGTGGCCGATCGGCGTGGCCGTTCACGTACCAGGTGCCGCCGAAGGCCGAGGCGATGGCCGCATAGCCCGGCCCTTGATTGAGCGGGCCCGTCTGGCCGAAGGCGGTGATACGCGCCATCACCAGACGCGGGTTGATCGCGTGGAGCGCCTCCCATCCCAGTCCCCAGCGCTCCAGCACGCCCGGCCGGAAGTTCTCGAGGACGACGTCGCAGTGGGCCACGAGCCGGCGCACGATGTCCTGTCCCTTCGCGGCGTGGAGGTCGAGGGTCATGAGCTTCTTGTTCCGGTTGTCGACCGCGAACCAGTACGAGCAACCGTCCTCCGACGGGCCGAGGCGGCGGAGGTCGTCACCCCGGCCAGGCATCTCGGTCTTGATCACCTCGGCCCCGAACTCCGCCATCAGCGTGCCGCAGAACGGGCCGGCGACCACCTGGGCCAGCTCGAGTACCCGAATGCCGTCGAGCGGGAGGCGTGCGTGCGTCATGGCGCCGGAGTCTAGCACTGACCGTCGCGTTGCTCGTTGACGGCTGTGAGCCTAAAGGTTGGCGAGCGACCGGAGGCGCGGGTCGAGCTCGTCGCGCAGGGCGTCACCGACCAGGTTGACGGCCACGACCGTCAGCATGATGCAGAAGCCGGGAACGGAGGAAATCCACCAGGCGCGCAACAGGTAGCTGCGGCCGTTGCTCAGGTCGATGCCCCACTCGGGGATCGGCGGACGAGGGCCGAGGCCGAGGAAGCTCAGCGAGGCGCCGAGGATGATCGACCAGGCGATGGCCACCGTGGAGAGCACGATGATCGGCGCCACGACGTTGGGCAACACGTGCTGGACGGCCACGCGCGTCGGCCAGCAGCCGAGCGCTCGCGCCGCCTCGACGTAGACGTTCTCCCTCACGGAGAGCACGTCACCGCGCACGAGGCGCACGAAGGTCGGGATCAAGGACACGCCGACGGCCAGCATCACGTTCACCGTGCCCTGCCCGAGCACGGCGACGACGACGAGCGCCATCAGCGTCCCGGGAAAGGCCATCATGATGTCGATCAGCCGCATGACGAGGAGGTCCGTCCAGCCGCCGATGACGCCACAGGAGAGGCCGAGGACGACGCCGGCGGCGAGCGCGACCGCCACGGCGCCGAGGCCCGTGAGCAGCGAGAGGCGCGCGCCCATGATCGCGCGACTGAGGATGTCACGCCCGTACTGGTCCGTGCCGAACGGATGCCGGAGCGTCGGCGGCGACAATGCCTCGGCCGGCTTCACCTGGATGGGATCGTACGGCACGAGGGCGGGAGCGAAGAGCGCCGTCAGCCCGATGACGGCGAGGACCACGGCGCCGACCAGGGCCGCCTTGCGCCGCCGCAGCAGGCGGGACAGCATCACGCCTCGGCGACGTCCCGGTGGCGGATGCGCGGATCGAGGGCCGAGTACGACACGTCGACCAGCAGGTTGGTGAGCACGTAGCCGAGCGCGCTCACGAGGACGACGCCCTGGATGAGTGGATAGTCCTTGTCGAGCACGGCTGTCACGGCGAGCCGGCCCATGCCCCGACGCGAGAAAACCGTCTCCACGATGATCGTGCCGGCGAGCAGATTGCCGAGCTGGACGCCGATGATCGTCGTCACCGGAATGAGCGCGTTGCCCAGGGCGTGCTTCAGCGTGACGCCCCATTCCGAGAGCCCCTTCGCGCGGGCGGTCGAGATGTAGTTGTTCTGCAGAACCTCGAGCACGCTCGAGCGCACGAGGCGGGCGATCACGGCCGAGTAGTTGAGCCCGATGGTGGCCGCGGGCAGGATGAGGCGGCTCAGGCCGCCCTGGCCGGTCGCGGGCAGCCAGCCGAGCTGCAGCGAGAAGATCAAGATCAGCAGCAGCCCGAGCCAGAAGCTCGGCATCGAAACGCCGCCCAGGGCCACCAGCATCGCCGCGCGATCGATCCAGGTGTCGTGCCGGACCGCGGCCAGCAGGCCGAGCGCCACCCCGATGCAGACGGCGATCACGATCGCCGTCCCGGCGAGCTCGAGGGTGCTCGGCAGCTGGTCGCCGATCTCCTCGATGACCGGCCGTCGCGTGAAGATCGAGCGCCCGAAGTCGCCGACGACGGCGCGGCCGAGAAATCGGACGTACTGCACGACAAGCGGATCGTCGAGGCGAAGCTGGGCGCGCAGCTCCCGCTCCTGCTCGGGCGTCGCGTTCGCGCCACTCAGGATCGCGAGCACGGGATCGCCGGGGAGCACGTGGATGATCGAGAAGACGACCACCGACACGCCGACGACGACCGGCACCGACATGAAAATCCGGCGCCGGATGAACGTGAGCAGCGAGCGCTACCTCGTCAGGCCGACGTCGTAGAGCACCGGAAACGTCACCACGTTGAAGGCATAGCCGGAGACGTCCTTGCGCACGCCCACGACCGTCACCTGATCGACAAGCGGGATCCCGGCGCCCATCTCGAGCAGCACGCGCTGGGCCTTCCGGTAGAGCTCCATCCGCGGCCCTTCGTCCACCGTCGCGGCGGCCTGGTCCAGCAGCTTGTCGACCTCCGGGTCGGACAGCCGCGGCGGGTTGAAGGCTTGCAGGCGGCTCGTGTGGAAGTTCGTCGTGAGGATCGATGGATCGGGGAACCACCAGTTCAGCTCGCCGATGCCGTGCTCGCCCTTGCGCCACGCCTCGTACATCTGCACGCGGGGCTGCTCACGCAGCTGCACGTCGATCCCGACCTCACGCGCCATGCCCTGGACGAGGGGCGCCATCTCCTCGTAGCCGTTGTTGGTGCCGAAGATCCAGAGGATCTCCAGCCGCTTGCCGTCCTTCACCCGGATCCCGTCGGTGCCGGGCTTCCAGCCGGCGTCGTCGAGGATCTTGCGGGCGCGCCCCGGATCGTACGGGAAGAGCTCCTTGGCCACCGGAACGTACCCGGGCGTGGGCGGCTGGATGAGCGAGCCTGCGGCCTGGCTCTGGCCGTGGAAGACGACCCGCACGACGGCGTCCTTGTTGATGGCGTGGTGCAAGGCCCGCCGCACCGCGAGATCGTTCGTCGGGAAGCGCTGGACGTTGGGGAAGATCGTCCACGGCGTGCCCGCCGGGACGCCGCGCAGGATCCTCACGTCGGAGTTGCGCTCGAGCGCGGCCACGTCGGCGTAGGACAGGTCCTCGGCGATGTTCGCCTCACCGGTCTGAAGCACCGCCGTCCGCGTGGTCGCCTCGGGCACGAAGCGCCACGTGACCTCCTCGAGATAGGCCGGGCCGCGATGCGCGGCGGACGCCGGCGGCCAGGCGTAGTCCGGGTTGCGCACCAGCGTCACGTGGCTCTTCGGTACCCACTCCCTGACCATGAACGGCCCCGTGCCGACCGGCCGGCGTGAGAAGTCCTGGCCCATCTTCTGCACCGCCGTCGGGGAGATGGGCGCGAGCGGCGAGAGCGCGGCCATCCTCAGAAACGGCGCGTACGGCTGCTTGAACCGGATGCGGACGGTGTGGGCGTCGACGACGTCGGCGCCGTCGTAGGGGCCGAGGAAGGCACGGGCGACGCCGGGCGCGCCGAGTGGCTCCTGGATCCGGTCGAACGTCGACTTGACGGCGGCTCCATCGAACGGCGTACCGTCGTGGAACTTCACGTTCTTGCGCAGCTTGAACGTATAGCTCTTGCCGTCGCGCGCGACCTCCCACGACTCCGCGAGTCCCGGCCCGATCTTCCCGTCTTTGGGATTGATCACGGTCAGCGTGTCCATGAACTGGATCAGGATCTTGCGCGTCGCGGCCCGGTTCGTGATGTGCGGGTCGAGCGTGTCGATGTCCTGCCGGGCGGCGAAGACGATCTTGCCACCAGGCTTCGCCTGCCCGTGCGCCGCCAGCGGCGCAACCAGGAGCAGCACAATCGCCGCGATCGTTCTCATGATCGTCTCCTCGCGCTCACGCGCAGAGCTGGTGAGTCGCGTACGCGATGGCCCGGGCCGCCGTGACGAGATCTTTCAGCGGAACGCGCTCATCCGGCGTCGGCCACTCCTTGTAGATGCGGATGTCGCCGGCGCCGTACTGCACGGTCGGGATGCCGTGGGCCATGAGGATGTTGCCGTCGCCGACGTTCCCGAGCCGTCCCCAGCCGCCGACGACGGCCGGCGAGCCGGTGGCGAGCCGCTGGCCTTCGGCGAGGGAAGTGACGAGGCGATGATCCGCCTTCACCTCCATCGGATCCTGGAACCACCCATCCTCCATGCCGTTGGCGGGGATGGTCATCTCCGCGTCGAACGCGGGATGATCCTTCTTGATGTCGGCGAGGAGTCGCTGTACGTCGTCGCGAACGGACTTGAGAGTTTGGCCCGGCACCGTCCGCAGCTGGAAGATCATCTCGCACTCTCGGCTCGACATTCCCGTGTAGCTCTTCTGGTAGTAGTGCTCCTTGTGCATCGTGTCGAAGGTGTGCGTCGGAAAGCCCGGGAGCTCCGCGTGCGGCCGGTAGCGGAGCCACCCACCGGGCTTGATCTGGTCGAGGCTCGGCCCGATGCGCCGCATGATCTCGGCCTGCTGCTCGATCGGGTTCATGTACTGCGCCTTGGCTTCCTTGCTGTACCGGAAGAACAGCTCGGGGCTCTTCGTCTTGATGCGGACCATGACGATCCCGACGCAGACGTTGGCGATGGTGTTGGCGGAGTGCTCCATGTTGATGGCGAGGTCGGTGCGCACGCCCTTCTTCATGAGCGCGCGCGTCCCGGCGCCACCGAGCTTGTGGGCCACCACGGGACAGACGACGACGTCGCCGCGGAGGCGGACGCCCGAGCGGACGATGGCTTCGACGGCGCAGATGGCGGCCACGACACCGCCCTTGTCGTCGTGGGCGCCCATCCCCCACACCCAGCCGTCCTCGAACTTGGCGCCGTACGGATCAACGCTCCAGCCGCTCATCTCCACGCCGGGATCCATGTGGCCGTTCAGCATCAGGCTCGGCCCGCCGCCCGTGCCCGGAAGCCTCGCGATGGGCTGACGCGTCTTCTGGCCGGGCTTCGTCCAGTGGGTGACCTCCATCATCTCCACGTCGAGGCCGAGATCGGACATGTAGTGGGCGAGATGATCGGCGAGCGGACCTTCCTCGAACGTGGTGCTCGGGATACGGATCGCGGCCTGCTCGAGCCTCAGGACCTGCTCGTCGCTGATCCCCGCGACGATCTTCTGCCAGTCGGCGGCGGCCATGGGCGTGCTCGCTCCTACTCGATCACGAACATCTGGTCGGTCCCGAGCTTGTCCGAGATGAGCTGCGGCCCGCCCGCCCGCACGACCACCATGTCCTGGATGTGGTAGTACTCCCGGGCCGGCTCGAGCGCGAGCACCATGCCTTCCTCCAGCACGATCTTGTTGCCGCGCGAGATCACCGGCTCCTGCTGGTGCCACCAGCAGCCGACGCCGTGGCCGGCGAGCTGGCTCGTGTAGGACCAGCCGTGCTTGGCGAATTCCTTGACGACGAACTCGTAGACCTCGCCCGCGGAGACGCCGGGACGGCAGCGGTCGATCGTCATGCCGTAGATCTCGCGGGTGATGCGATAGTCGCGGACCTGTTCCGCGCTCGGCCTGCCGAGGACCGCGTTGCGCGACTGATGCCCGGGATAGCCGTCGACGTAGGCCACGTAGTCGGTGCGAACCACGTCACCCCTCTGCCACGTGCTGTCGCTCTCGCCCGCGTAGGGAATGAGGTTGCGGCTCGAGTTCAGGATGCCGTGAGCCCAGTTGGCGCCGCGGCGCAGGCAGCTGCCGATGAGGCGGCTGTGCACGGCGCGCTCGGTTTCACCCGGTTTGATGGTGGGAAAAACCTCGAGATACGCGTCGTCGAGGAGGTCGGCGCCCGTCTTCAGCAGCCGGATCTCCCCTTCCGTCTTGATCCATCGCACCTCGTCCATCATCGCGGCGCAGTCGACCATGTGCAGTGACGGCAGCTCGCGCTGGACCTCCTCCCAGTGCGCCGCGCTCACGTAGTTCTTCTCGAACCCGACCCGCTCACCGCCGAGCCCGAGCGTTTTCAGGACGTGGGAGAGGCGCCGGTACGGCGACTCGCTGTAGGCGTCGTACACCTCGATGCGCTCGACCCACGAATCGCGACGCGTGAGGCCCTCGGCGATCTTGTTCAGCACGATGACGGGTTCACCGTTCCGGGGCCACACGAGCAGGACACCGCGCACGGAGTCGGGGAGATCGAGATGGCGCGCCAGCGTCCCCGGATAGGCGAGGCCGGACAGATACGTGAAGTTCTGTCCCGAGCTCCGGCATGTCTCTCCCCTGTTCGAGTGGCTGAGACGCTGCGGCCGAGGCCCGGACACGGCACGTTCGTCGGCCCGACCCGACCCGGGCGGTGATTATAGACCGGCCCTGCCGATCGGTACGTTCTAGGGTCGGGGGATCGCGCGCCAGATCTTCTCGGGAGTCAGCGGCGAGTCGACGTGATGAATCCCAAAGGGCGAGAGGGCGTCGACGACCGCGTTCACGATGGCCGGTGGCGCGACGCAGGCGCCGCCCTCGCCGACGCCTTTCGCCCCGAGCGGGTTCAGCGGCGATGGAGTGACGGTCCGATCGAGGACGAGCTCGGGCATGTCGTCGGCCCGCGGCAGCGCATATTCCATAAAGGTTCCAGTGATCAGCTCGCCCTGCTCGCCATAGACCACGTGCTCCAGCAGCGCCTGTCCGATGCCCTGAGCCAGGGCCCCCACGATCTGGCCGTCGACCAGGAGCGGGTTGATCGCATTGCCACAGTCGTCGACCGCGACGAGACGTTCCAGCCGAACCCGCCCGGTCTCGCGGTCCACGCTCACGACGGCGACGCCGGCACCGAAGCTGAAGGCGGGCAGGTCCTGTCGAAAGAAGACGGTGGCTTCGAGCCCCGGGCTCTCCTCGGGCGGCAATCCCCCTGCTCGATGCGCGAATTCGGCGACGCGGCTCCATCCGATCATCCGTTCCGGCACACCCTTCACCTGAAAGCCGCCTCGCACGGGCACCAGATCATGCGGGCTCGCCTCGAGGAGCCTCGCCGCCAGGCGTTGTCCCTTCTCGCGCATCTCGACCGCCGCCCGGGCCAGCGCGCTGCCCCCGAGCCCTGCGCTCCGGCTTCCGAACGTCCCGATCGCCTGGGGCGCGCCCAGCGTGTCGCCGTGCCGCACGATCACGTCCTCGAAGGCGACGCCGAGATGATCCGCGACGATCTGGGCGAACGTCGTCTCGTGCCCCTGGCCGTGCGGGCTCGATCCCGTGATGGCGGTGACCTTCCCGGTCCGCTCCACCCTCACGACCCCGCTCTCCCATCCGAGCACGTTGGTGGACTCGACGTAGGTCGCGACGCCGATCCCCATGATGTCCCCGCGCTTGCGCTTCTCGGCCTGCTGGCGACGCAGCGTTTGGTAGTCGGCCAGCTCCAGCGCGCGATCCAGCGCTCTCGCGTAGTTTCCCGAATCGTAGGACGTCCCGAACGCCGTGCGATACGGGAACGCGTCCGCCGGGATGAAGTTCCGGCGGCGAATTTCGACCGGGTCCAGCTTGGTGAGCCGCGCCGCCTCGTCCATGAGGCGCTCGATGAGATAGACGCCCACGGGCCGGCCCGACCCGCGATAGGGCCCCGTGGGTCCCGTATTCGTGTACACGCCGATGCTGAGGAGCTCGGCATTCTGGATCCGGTAGGGGCCCAGGACGTGGATCGAGTTCGACATGGTCGGAACCAGAGACAGCGACAGCAAGTGGGCGCCGAGATCGAAGATCGCTTTCGCCCTGAGCCCGATGATCTCTCCGTCGCTGGTCACCGCAGCCTCGGCCTCGGTGACGGTCGCCCGGCCGTGGTGCGTGGTGAGCAGGTCCTCGTTCCGTGTGGACATCCACTGAACGGGGCGACCGACCTGCCGCGCGAGGGTGGCCGCGATCACCTCTTCGCGGTAGAGCGGCCCCTTCACTCCGAACCCGCCTCCAACATCCAGAGCGACGAGACGAAGCTTGTGCTCCGGATAATCGAGCACCGACGCCAGGTCGGCCCGCGTCGTGAACGGGTTTTGCGTGGTCAACCACAGCGTGAGCTCACCGGTCCCCGGCTCGTACCGGGCCACCACGCCGCGCGGCTCCATCGGCGCCCCTGCGAGGCGGTTGTGCTCGACACGAACCTTCGCGATGTGAGCGGCCCGAGAAAACGCCGCGCCCACATCCCCGCCCTTCATCGGAAGGCTGAAGGCTTGATTGGTGCCGAATTCCGGATGAACGAGCGGAGCTCCGGATTGAAGGGCACGCTCGGGATCGGACACCGCCGGCAGAGGCTCGTACGCGACCTCGATCAGCTCGGTCGCGTCGCGGGCGAGCGACGGGCTCTCGGCGACGACCGCCGCCACCGGCACGCCGGTCGAATCGACCACTCGGTCGGCGAGATATTGATACGGAAACGCCTTCAGTCCGGGAAGAACGACCATGTAGGGCGTGGGGCGAAGCGGACCGAGATCCTTCGCGGTGACGACCCGAACGACTCCCGGCGCCTTCTGGGCGGCTTCCGTCCGAATGGCGGTGACCCGGGCGTGAGCATACGGACTTCGGAGGAACGCCAGGTATGTGAGCCCAGAGAGCTTGAGGTCCTCGACGTACTGTCCCGCTCCGGTGATGAGCCTGGGATCTTCCAGCCGTTTGAGCGGCTGGCCAACATATCGTTGCGCGTCGGTCTCAGGCATTCTCGATTCCCGTCAGAGTTTCGCGGTCGGCCAGGAATTTCGCGCGCGAGGAGCCGATCGGTGGGGCGAGTGTAGTCAGCGCGTGGACAGTGTCAACTGGTTTCCGCCGCCGGCACGGGCGCGCACCTGCGGCCCCGCCGGCCTTGTGATAAGACGTTGGCACGCAGCGTTCGCTCGCTCGATGGCTCGAGCGAGGCGAGGAGGTCGATCATGCGATTCCGAGATCAGGTGGCAGTCATCACCGCGGCGGCGAGCGGGATCGGAAAGGCCACGGCCGAGATTGTCGGCGGCGAGGGCGGCATCGTGGTCGGCGTGGACACCGACCAGGGGCGGCTCGACAAGGCGATGGCCGCCATCCGTGACGCGGGCGGCCGCGCGCATGGGCGGCGCGCCGACGCGCTCGACGCCGCCCACGTCCAGGAGGTCGTCGACGGCGTGACCCGGGAGCACGGTCGCATCGACATCCTCGTGAACGCGGTCGGCGGGAGCACGATCATCCCGCGGCCCGCGGCCACCGTCGATGAATTGACGCTCGGCGAGTGGCAGCGGCTCCTCGCCTTCAATCTCGACGGGACGTTCCTCTTCTGCCATGCGGCAGCGCCCGTGATGAAGCGGCAACGGAGCGGCAAGATCGTGAACATCTCGTCGGTCGCCGGGCGCGGGCTCAGCGCGAGCAGCAGCAGCGCCTACGCCGCAGCCAAGGGCGGGATCATCGCCTTTACGCGGAAGCTCGCCCACGAGCTGGGGCCCTACGGCGTCAACGTCAACGCCATTGCGCCCAGCCTCACCCTCACGGAGCGCATCCGGCCGCGCTGGGAGCAATGCCGGGCGGACGAGCAGGCGGAGGAGATCGCCCGCACCCCGCTGCGTCGCGTCGCCGAGGCGCGCGATCAAGCGCGCGTGATCTGCTTCTTGGCCTCGCGCGACGCCGACTTCGTCACCGGCGTGACCATCGACGTGACGGGGGGAATCTAGCCCGCGTGAGAAGGAAGAGCATCGGATGCGCCATCCTCATCCTTCTCTCGAGTCTCGCGCCGGGATGCGCCTTACCGACGTTCAGGAATTACGACATGAGCGTCTTGTCGGATCAGCAGGCAGCGACCGTGCGGAATCATGTCTGGTTGGGGGGATGCGCCGGCTGCGTTCAGCGGATCTCGACGCCCGATGCGACGGTCGTCTACAGCAAGGAGAGAGATGGCCGGGTGACGGAGTTTCGATTGGTCCCCGGGACGTATGCGGTCTGCTACGCGTATAGCCAGCCGCGCTATTGCCACGGGCAAATGTACGGGTTGAACGTACGGGTTGGCTGACCGGACCGATACACTCGACCTCGAATCCGGTCACGTCTATCAAATCCGTCTGGAGCGCAACGAGTGGACCGCCCGGTGTGGCGCCGTTCGGCGCTACCTCAGTAACCCGCGAGTCTGGATCGAAGACGAGACGACGGATCGAGTCGTGGCGGGTGACAAGGCGGTCCGAGGACGGCCGTAGCTGACCGGACGCCCGTCATGGCGTCAACGACGCTACGTAGGCCGCGAGCGACACCATGTCTTCCATAGTCAGCCTTTCGACGGTGGGCTTCATGAGGGGTCTGCCAATCCCCGCGCGAGCCCCCAGCTTGAAGTCGTAGAGCTGTCGGACGATATAGCTCGGTGAGCGGCCGGCGATTCCAGGGATCGGCCCGAGCCCTTTCAGATCGGCCCCATGACAGATGCCACACTGAACGGTCTTGCCCGCGCCCCCACTGGCGACGAGCGCCTGGCCTTTCTGGATGCTGCCGGGCGGAACATACGCGATGAAACGAGACCGTGCATCGCGACTCACGAACTGCTCCAGGTCTTCGGGGACCTCGATGATACGTGGGCCGATCGGCTCCTTCTCGCCAGTCTTCATCGCGGCCAGGTGCCATCCGGTGACATAGGTCTTCGGGACCGTGTCGGTTTCGACGACCCTGATGATCGCTTTCGGCTTCCGCGCCGAGAAATAGGCCGCGGCGGCTTCCACCTCCGCGTCGGAGGCCGCTCTGGAGAGTGAGATCATCAGATCGACGTTTCGTTGTGGCACCGAAGTCTGTCGGGCCCCGCTTTTGAAGTCGCGCATCTGCTGCACGATATACACCGCAGGAAGACCCGCGAGATTCGAGTTTTCGGGACCCCCCGGCCCATCGGCACGATGACAGAAACCGCAAGCAAACACATCGGGCTTCCGGCCACGCGAGACGATCTCCGGCATGGGAGCATGATCGCCAGGATGCCAATCCGGAGCGAAGAAGCGATCACGCAGCTGAGTGAGCGTGAAGGCGGCATCACTGCCCGGAACGCGCCGCAGGGTGCCGTCGTCGGGTCGCTTCGTGCAGGCGTGCCGGGTGCGAGACCGACCGCCGATGCGAGCATCATGACAAGCGCGGTGCCTGTTTTCATGATCCCCTCTTTCGTGGTGGAACGCCGCGCGCTCGGTCGCGCGGACCGGCTGGCGACTCCTTGGCGTCGTCGCTTCTCGTCAGTCCATGTCACTTCAACGCGATATCGAGCAGCCACTCGAACGCGAGAACAGAGACGATGATGAGTGCCACGACGACGGCGATCCCTGTGAATAGTATGACGCGCTTACGTCTGGAACGCCGCCGCCATCTCCGGGAACGCCGGCGTCGGGGCTGGAGGTCAGCGGGGCGTGAATTGGCGGGTGAATCCATGAGCCAGCTGCGTTACGGGCGGCCGTCGTGCATCAGCCCACAGCTTACCCTTGGTCGTCTTGTCGCGGAATCGCCCAGATGTACTAGGAAAACGTTTCCCATGTCCGCTTCGTCATCCGGTGTCCGATTACCAAGCTCAGTATGGAAGAGGGCACGTCGCTCATCTGCGCGGTCTGCAAAGCGCCCGTCAAGCCCACTGAGCCGGTGGGACCCCCGATGGCAGATCACCGTGTCGTCCACCTTCGATGCTGGATCAGGAAGCGTCAAGACGTGACCGACGTCACGCGCCCGATCCTGCCGCTTCACGTGGAGAGCAGGCGAGATGACAATGGTCGCGACGGTAGCGGCCCGGGGTGACACTCGTCAGCCGGCGGAACGCTGTTGCGAAGTGGCTCTGGCTCGCGAAACCCGTCCGGAGCGCAACTTCCGTGATCGGACAGTTGGAGTCCGCGAGCAGCGATTTCGAGAGCTCGATGCGCCGCTCGAGGACGTAGCGATACGGCGGCACGCCGGTGCTCTCCTTGAACGCGCGGACGAATCGGTAGAGGTTCATTCCGAGGAGATCGGCCAGTCTCTGAAGCGACAGAGGCGTTTCGAGCTGCTCGTCGATGTACGCGGTCACGCGGCGCAGATCGCCCGGAGACAGGGCTCGGACGGTGACACCGCTGCCCGGCGGCGCGCCGCCTTGACGATGGAGGAGACGCGCGACGAGCGCCGTCCCCAGTCCCTCGCCGTAGAGACTTCCGTTCGGTGCGCCTGCCAGCGCGTCGGCGCCGAGCAGGGCCGCGAGATTCGCGACGACATCGTCCTTTATCGCGAAGGCCGGGTGAATCTCCAGATCCTTCGTGGCCACATCGCGACCAGCGACAGACCGGACGAACTCCGGAGCGATGTCGACGACGGTCGATTTGCTGGCAGACCAGCGCGCGACGTACGGCATTCCGGCCGGGTAGACGATCACGTTGCCAGGAGAGAGGCGATGGCCGGTGTATCGCATGCCGGGCGACCAGATCTCCACTGCAGTCGGGCCGCCCGCGTTCACGACCACGACGTGGCGCGTGTAGTAGCCCTCGGGCCTCACGACCGGTCCGCTGTGCCCCCGGTTCAGCCGGAAGTCGTTCCACAACTGCCCACTGAAGAGGCTCACGACTTCCATACCCACGAGCCGGACCAACCCCGTCGCGGTCTCGATCCTGCCGATCCCGGCGCTGACACTGCTCACGATCTTTCTCCCGTGATCCTGTCCCCACCGTGAAGACTCGACGGAGGGACCGGATGGCGACGCCGCCCCTACTCAGCGCTTCTTGCTGACGGCACGCTCGGCCGTGCCCGCCCGGGCGCGCATCGTGAGCGCGCGCTTGGCAGCGGCATTGAACTTATCGGCGGCGTCCAACGCTGACTCCGCGCGGGTAAGCACTTCGCGAAGGCGCTCGAGCTCAGCTTCGATCGCGACCAGTTCGTGGCGAGGGATGGATGACGACATGGGAGCGTCCTCCAGACAATCGAGTTGGAGGAACAGCATCCCTTGAGGATACGCGGCTCGTGCGTCCCGCTGACGCGAACCAGGGAAGCCGCGTGAAAGGCGCCTCCAACCTACGCCCGCTCGGCGTTCCGCGCAAGGCAGGCCGTGGGAAAAGTAAATCTACTCGGGCGGCAACGGGCTCAACGTATCGTCGTCGTCGTCGTCCTGCCACTGCTCGACGCACCGGCAATGGAACAGTTGCCCAAAACGAGCTGTGACGAGCTCGTCCGGCTTCAGTGGTTGCTCGCACTTGGCGCAGATGGCCATCACCGGCGAACCGAGCAACATTCGTTCCATTCAAATCGCCTCTGCGGGTCGCAAAAAACCTGAGCTCGAAGGAGCCCAGTGAGGAAATGTTTACCCACTCGAAGCAACGTTTGGCGAGGTTCCCCTCAAGGGAGAGTGGTTTCGAGGGCCTGGTCGCGCTTCGCTTTGATCGCGGCCTGCACCACCAGGTACTGATCGATCCTTTCCTCGATCGCGCGAGGGAACTCCGGCACTGGGCCCACGAGCTGCTGCCGGTAGACGCGGAGCATGATCTCGCGGAATATCGGCAGCGCGCTGCGCCCCCCGGTCTCTTTGTCCCCGAGCGTGCGGTTGTCGTCAAATCCGATCCGGACCGCCACCGTGATCCCCGTCGGCCCGTACGTGGAGCCCACGAACAGAGCATCACGAAAGTCGCTCGTCGTTCCAGTCTTGCCCATCACCGGGATGAGGAAATCACGCCCGTCGAGGGCGTGGGCGGTGCCGCCGGGTAGGCGGACCACGCCGCGCAGCCCCTCCTGGATCAGGCTCAGGCCAGTAGACCCCACCTCCAGCGTGGACGGGAACGCCTCGTAGAGCACCGCTCCGGAGGCGTCGGTCACGCGATCGATGATGTGGGGCTCCGCCAGGATCCCGGAGGCCATCGCGCGATAGGCACCCGTCAGTTCCAGTAGCCGCACCTCGGATGCTCCCAGCGCCGTGGTGATGTAGGGTTGCAGCGGGGTGCGGATCCCAAATTCCTGGGAGGTCGTGATCACCCCGTTCACGCCGATCTTGCGGGTGATCCACACAGCCACCGCGTTGCGCGATTCGGCCAGCGCTTGACGCATCGGAATTGGTCCCTTGAACCGGTGGTCGTAGTTGGTGATCCACTTCACCGGGCGATTCGCGCCCATGGGCACACTGATAGGTTGGTCGGGCACCGTGGTGTCGAGGTCCAGGTCCTGGCGGAACGCTGCCAAGTACACCAGCGGCTTCCACGCCGAGCCGGGCTGCCGCAGCGAGCCCGTGGCGCGGTTCAGGT
>MNEG01000082.1 GCA_001917585.1 Candidatus Rokubacteria bacterium 13_1_40CM_68_15 | reverse complement strand
GCGCAGGCGGCCGCGATTCGGCTGCATGAAGCACGAACCGGGAGGACGTTTTCACGTCGCAGCGACGGAGGACCTAATCACTGAGCAGCGACAGTTCCAGATGGATCGCGCCGACAACGATTTAGCGCCGCTGGTGACCCTGATTTAGGCGCCGCTCGTGACCCTGCGCCTTCCCCGGGCTCGCACCGGCACCCCGTGAGCGCGCCCTTCATGGCAGCGCGGCGAGCCGCCCCACCCGGCCGGGCGCCGCCGACGATTCGTTCGGTTAAGCGCATCGAGTGCGACGACGTCGATCGTCAGTGCGTGCCGAACTCTGTCCGGAGCATGGCGGCGGCCGTCACCATCGACCGCAGCTTGGCGAAGGCGACGTCGCGTTGCACATATTTCATTCCGCAGTCCGGTGCGAGGACGACATGGTCCGGCGCGACGTAGGCGAGCGCGCTCTTGACTCGCGCGACGACCGTCTCCGGCGTCTCCACCGTCATGTCGTTGAGGTCGAGGCAGCCCACGAGGATCTGCTTGTCGGTGAGCTTCGCCAGCACCGCGCAATCGAGCTTCGACTGCGCCGTCTCGACCGACACCTGACGACAGGAGCACGCCCCGAGCTCGGCGAGGAAGGAGTATCCCGAGGGACGCTGGTGGACGAGGGCTGCGTACCCGAAACAGACGTGGACCGCGGTCGTGCCGGTGATGCCCTCCAGCGCGCGATTCAGCGCCTTCAACCCGTACTGTCGGGCGCGGTCCGGGCTGGCCTGCATGTACGGCTCGTCGACCTGGACGATGTCGGCGCCGGCGTTGAAGAGATCTCGGATCTCCTCGTTCACCGCGGCCGCGTAACCCAGAGCCGCCGCCTCTTCACTCGGGTAGGCGTCGTTCTGGGCCTGCCGCGACATCGTGAAGGGGCCGGGCACGGTGATCTTGATGGCTTTCTTCGTGTGCGCACGCAGAAAGCGAACGTCGTCGACCTGAACGGGATGCTTGCGCCGGATCGGCCCGACGATGCGGGGGACGGGCTGGGGGCGGCCGGAGCGGCTGAGCGCCGTGCCGGGGTTGTCGAGGTCGACGCCCTCGAGCGCTGTGGCGAAACGATTCGAGTAGCTCTCGCGCCGAATCTCACCATCCGTGATGATGTCGAGCCCGGCGTCCTCCTGCGCTCGGATAGCAAGCCGCGTCGCGTCGTCTTGTGCCTCACGGAGCCACGGCTCGGGAACGCGCCACAGCTCACGGGCACGGACGCGCGGCGGGAAGCTTCCCGCGAGCTTCTGACGGTCGATCAGCCAATCGGGCTGAGGATAGCTGCCGACGAGCGTGGTGGGAAAGAGCATGGCTCAGCTCGCCGCGAGAATGGCGGCCGCGTACGTCTTCTTCCCCTTTCTGAGAATGAGGTACCTGCCGAAGAGCGCGGTCTCGCGGGAGACGGTGGCACCGGCATCCTTCGCCGGCTCGCCATTCACCTGCACCGCTCCGCTCGCGATCAGCTCGCGCGCCGCACGCCTCGAAGACGCCAGGCCGGTCGCCAGCAGCACGTCGAGAAGAGGCAGCGCGACACCGGGCGCCGCCGGCAAATTCGTCGACGGCAACGTGCCGACCATCTGGGCGAGCTCGTCAATGCGCAGCGAGCCGACATCCCCTCTGAACAGAGCAGCGGTGATCCGCTCCGCCTCTTCGACAGCCGCCGTGCCGTGAACCAGCGTGGTCACCTCTCGCGCCAATACCCGCTGGGCTTCACGCTTCTCCGGCGCGCGCTTGGTGGCGCCGGCCAGCTCGCCGATCCGTTCGAGTGGAAGGAAGGTGAAGTACTTCAGGTACGTGATGACGTCCTCGTCAGAGGTGTTCAGCCAGAACTGGTACATCTCATACGGCGACGTCTTGGTCGGATCGAGCCAGATCGTGCCTGTTTCCGTCTTCCCAAACTTGGTGCCGTCGGCCTTCGTCACCAGCGGCAGGGTCAGCCCGTAGGCCGCCTCGCCAGTCTTCCGTCGAATGAGGTCGATGCCGGCGGTGATGTTTCCCCACTGGTCGCTGCCTCCGATCTGCATCGAGCAGCGATGATCCTGGAACAATCTCAGGAAGTCGTATGCCTGGAGAATCTGGTAGCTGAACTCGGTGTACGACAGGCCCGCGTCGGCGCGTCCCATCCGCGCGCGCACCGACTCCTTGGCGATCATGGCCCCGATCGAGAACTCCTTCCCGATGTCGCGCAAGAAGCCCAGGACGTTGAGCTCGCCGAGCCAGGCGTAATTGTCGAGGAGCTGCGCGTCGGTCGGCCCCGCGCCGAACTCGAGGAAGCGTGAGACCTGTGTCTTCAGCCGCTCGGCCCAGGCGGCCACTTGTAATTGGTCCGAAAGCGCGCGCTCGCCGGCTTTACCGCTGGGATCGCCAATGAGTCCGGTACCGCCCCCGATGAGGACAACGGGGCGGTGGCCCGCCGCCTGGAGGCGCCGGAGCGCGATGAGCGGCAACAGACTGCCAACGTGGAGGCTATCCGCCGTGGGATCGAAGCCACAGTAGATGCTGCGCGGTCCCCGGGCGAGATGCCGCGCCAAGTCCTCTCGCGGCGTGGCGTCGGCGATCAGCCCCCGGGCCTCGAATTCGTCGAGCAGGGACGAGCGCATGGGCGTCAGTATAATGGATGGCGCATGGCGCTCTGGTGGTCGAAGACCCGGCGCGGCGGAGGGCAGACGCAGGAGCCCTTGCCGCCCCGCCGACCCTGGTTCGGCGGCTTTCTCGCGTCCCAGCCTCGCTGGCTTCGCGTCTTCCTGCTTTCCGTCGGGGTCCTGACCTTGCTCGTGACCACCGCCCTCGGCGTCGCCGTGCTGTGGGCGTTCGCCATCCTGCCGCGCTCACTGCCTGCCGTCAGCGCCCTGGAAACCTTCCAGCCCGTTCAGGGCTCCAAGATCTACGACGACAACGACGAGTTGATCACCGAGCTTCACGTGGAGCGCCGGATCTTCGTCCCTCTGGCCCAGATCCCGAAGTCCCTCCGCGATGCCATCATCGCGACCGAAGACCGCCGGTTCTACTCGCACTGGGGGATCGACCCGATCGGCATCGCGCGCGCGATCGTGCAGAACTATCGAAGGGGACGGGTCGTCGAGGGGGGCAGCACCATCACCCAGCAGCTCACCAAGGTACTGTTTCTCACCCCCGACAAGAGCCTCGAGCGCAAGCTGAAGGAGGCGGTGCTCGCCATCGAGCTCGAGCGCCGCTATTCGAAAGACCGAATTCTAGAAATGTACCTGAACCAGATCTACTTCGGGCATGGCGCCTATGGCGTGGAAGCGGCCGCCCGCACCTACTTCGGCAAGTCCGTGTCGGATCTCAACGTCCGGGAATCCGCCTTGCTCGCCGGGTTGCCGAGGGCACCGACGAGCTACTCGCCGTTCGACCACGCCAACGCCGCCAAGCTCCGGCGCGAGATCGTGCTCCGCCGACTCGTCGAGTTCGGGACCATCAAGGACCAGGAGGCCAAGCGTCTGGCCCGGACTGACCTCGGCCTCATCCCGCCCGAGCGCCGGCGCACGACCGGCCAGTACTTCCTCGAATACGTCCAGCAGACGCTGGAAGCGAAGTACGGCGCCGACATGGTGTTCAAGGGCGGCCTCAACATCTACACCACGCTCAATCCGACGATGCAGCTCACCGCCGAGCAGGCCCTGCGCGACGGCCTCAAGGCGCTGGAGGACCGGACGGCCAAGGGCAAGCCCGGAGAGCATCCGGAAGGCGCGCTGGTCACGGTCGAGCCCCAGACCGGACACGTCAAGGCGCTGGTCGGCGGCTACGACTTCTTTCGAAGCGAGTTCAACCGCGCGGTCCTGGCCCGGCGGCAGCCGGGATCGGCCTTCAAGCCGTTCGTCTACATCGCCGCGCTCGAGAACGGCTTCACGGCGGCGTCCCGCTTCGACGACGCGCCGGTGACCTATCCGGTCGGCCGTAACGGGAGCGCGTGGAAGCCGGAGAACTACGACCGGAAGTTCCGGGGATCGACCACGCTCCAGCAAGCCGTCGAGGAGTCGGTGAACGTCGTCACCATCAAGGTGCAGGAGCGGATCGGCGTCAACCGGACGATCCAGGTGGCCCGCCGCCTGGGGATCACGAGCCCGCTCAACACCGATCTCACGATGGCGCTCGGAAGCTCCGATCTGACGCTCCTCGAGTTGACCTCGGCATACAGCGCGCTGGCCAACCAGGGTACCTGGATCCCGCCGACGACGATCCGCTACGTCACCGACGTCAACGGCAAGCTGCTCGAGGAGCACGTTCCGGAGGGCCGCGAGGCGCTGCCGCCCGAGGAGGCCTACGTCGTCACCCACATGCTGCGCGGTGTCGTCGAGCGCGGCACCGGCCAGGGCGCCAAGGCCCTCGGCCGCCCCATCGCCGCGAAGACCGGCACCACCAACGATTATTCGAACGCCTGGTTCATCGGCTACACGCCACGGCTGGCCACCGGCGTCTGGGTCGGCTATGACCGCCCGCGGAGCCTGGGACGTGACGAGACGGGCTCACGGGTCGCCGTCCCGATCTGGACCACCTATATGACCAGGGTCCTCGGCGACGGCCCGAAAGAGGAGTTCGCGGTTCCGGAAAAAGTGATCCTCGTTCCCGTCGACATGGATCCGTCCAACGAGTGCGTGCGCGTGGTAACGATGGCGTTCATTCGCGGGACCGAGCCCGCGGTTGGCTGCGGGGCACGCCGCCAGGCAACACCGCCGGACCCGACGCTGCCGGCGCCGGCACCGTCGGTCACACCCGGCCAGCCGCAGAGCCTGCTCGCGCCCGACGACGGCTGGCCGTCCGCCCTGCCCGAATTCGACGATACGGGTCCGTCCACCGACAGCCAGTCGCCCTGACGCCTCAGCTCTTGGCCGGCGGATAGCTCCGCGCGACGTCCATCCAGGCGCCGTCACCGAGCAGCCGTTCGAAGACACCGGACAGCTCCGCGATCGGAACTCGGATCTGCTCCATCGAATCGCGCTCTCGGATCGTCACGCAACGATCGCCCGACTCCCCCTTGGCGGTGTCGCCAACAGTTTGAACGTCGACCGTCACGCAGTAGGGCGTGCCGACTTCGTCCTGACGCCGGTAGAGCCGGCCGATGGCAGCGGTGTCGTCATAGACGGTGACCCAGCGCCGGGCCAGGGTGGTTCTCAGGTCGTGAGCGGTCGCCACGATCTCCGGGCGCTTCTTCAGCAGCGGCAGCACGGCGATCTTCACAGGCGCCAGGTCGGGATGGAAGCGCAGCACGACGCGACGCTCGCCGCGGACTTCCTCCTCACGGTAGGCGTCGGCCAGGAAAGCGAGGACGCTGCGGTCGGCCCCCGCCGACGGCTCGATGACGTACGGCACCACGTGCTGCTTGCGCTCCTCGTCGAAATAGGTCAGGGACTTGCCGCTGAACTGGGCGTGCTGCTTGAGGTCGAAGTCGGTACGGTTGGCGATGCCTTCGAGCTCACTCCAGCCGATGGGGAACTGGTACTCGATGTCGACCGTCCGCTTGGCGTAGTGGGCGAGCTCGTCCTTCTCGTGCTCACGGATGCGGAGATTCTCCCGCCGCATGCCGTACCGCTGGTACCAGGCGAAGCGCGCCTCGATCCAGCGCTCGTGCCAGACCTCGTCGGCCGGCCGGCCGTCGATGGCGTCCAGCGGATTGACGAAGAACTCGATCTCCATCTGCTCGAACTCCCGTGTCCGAAAGATGAAGTTGCCCGGCGTGATCTCGTTGCGAAAGGCCTTGCCGATCTGGGCGATCCCGAACGGCAGCTTCAGCCGCATCGATTGCAGCACGTTGTCGAAGTTCACGAAGATGCCCTGAGCCGTCTCCGGTCTCAGGTACGTGACGGCCGCGTCTTCCTCGACGGGGCCCATGAACGTCTTGAACATCAGGTTGAACTGCCGCGGCGTCGTCAGCTCGCCCTTGCCACAGTCGGGACAGAGGCTGCGGCGGGCGCCGCAGTGCCTGCACGGCTCGCCGGCCGGCACCTCGAACTTGTTGCCCTTCGTCGCCGGACAGTAGTGGATCCAGGGTTGTTCCTCGACCTTGTCGGCTCGGAAGCGATGCTGGCACGCCTTGCAGTCCACCATCGGATCGGTGAAGTGATCCAGATGTCCGCTCGCCTTCCACACCAGCGGATGCATCAAGATCGACGCGTCGAGGCCGACCATATCGGGACGCAGGTGGATGTTGTCGCGCCACCACGCGCGCTTGACGTTGTTCTTCAGCTCCACGCCGAGGGGACCGTAATCCCAGGCCGCGCCGGTCCCTCCGTAGATCTCGCTCGACTGGAAGATGAAGCCGCGCCGCTTGCACAGCGAAACGAGCACGTCCATGTTCACAGGGTTACCTCGACGATCACAGGGTCGCCTCGCCGGCGGCCGCGGGTCTACCTGCGGGCTGCCGTTCGCCAACCACCTTCGCCTTCGCCACGCTCATCCGCGTTCCCCTGAGAAGCGCTCCATCTCGCGCACGAAGCGCGAGGTGCGCGTCGGCTGCCCGATGAGCAGGGCGACCTGACGGTCGAGCAACTGGCGCAGCTCGCCTTCGGCGCCTCCCAGCTGCGTGCCGACAGCCTCGTCCCACGCCTGGCCGCGCAGGCGCCGCAGCGCGGCCACGCTCCCACTCTGAAGCCGCAGGAGGCCCGGCACTGCGCTCGCGCAGGCGGCGCACACCAGGCCGCCGGCCTCGACGTCCATGGTCAGCGGTGCGCCTCCGAAGGCGTCGCGCCGGCCGCAGCCCACGCACGCGTCGACGCGCAACCGATGACCGAGCGCATCGACCAGCCGCACCCCGAAGACGACGGCCACCCGTTGCGGCGGCACGCCTGCCTCCAGGCTCTTGAGCCCTCGTAGCAGCAGACCGTACACGGCCACGTTGGGGTCGCGCTCGGCCGTCAGCCGTCCCACGCATTCCGCCATCCACGCCGCCTGCCCGAGCCGCTCGAGATCCTCGCGCACCCGATCGAACGGACGTAGCACGTCGAAGTGGTCCACGCGGACGAGATCGCTCCGGCCCGTGTCGAAGAAGATGAGCTCGCCGAGCGTGAGCAGCTCCAGGGCCCCGCCGAACTTCGATTTGATTCGCCGCGCCGCCCGCGCCACTCCCCGGACCTTGCCATGCTGTCGGGAGAAGAACGTCACGACCCGGTCGCTCTCCCCCAGTGGGAAGCTACCGATCACGACGGCCGCCGATTTGCCGAGCGCCATGTCAGGACGTCAAGAGAAAGCCGAACTCCCGGAGGGCCCGCTCGTCCTTGCGCCAGGCTCGCCGCACCTGCACGGTGAGTCCCAAGAACACCTGAATACCGAAGAACGCCTCCAGCTCACGCCGGGCGTCCGTGCCGATACGCTTCAGCATGGCAGCCCCACGGCCGATCAGGATGCCCTTCTGAGACTCGCGTTCGACGAAGATCGTCGCCCGGATGTCAAGGCGCTCGGGCCGCGTCCGCTCCGCGAGATCCTCGACGCGCACCGCCACCGCGTAAGGCACCTCCTCGTGTGTCAGGAGGAAGATCTTTTCGCGGATGACCTCGGCGACGTAGAACGTCTCCGGCTGATCGCTGGTGGCGTCGGGCGGGAAGTAGGCCGGATGCTCGGGCAACGCGGCCACGATCAGATCGAGGAGGCGGTCGCAGTTGGAACCGTCGCGGGCCGAGATCGGCAGGATCTCGCGGAACAGGTAGGCCGCGCGCCAGCGATCGATCAGGGGCAAGAGACGAGCCTTGGTCGCGACCGCGTCCACCTTGTTGAGCAGACAGAACGCGGGGGCTGTCCCCATCCGCAGCGTCTCGACGAGCCGCGGTTCGGGATGCGTCCGCTCGGTGGCGTCGACGACCGCGCACACGAGGTCGACGTCCTCCAGCGCGCGCTCCGCCGTCCTGGCCATGAACTCGCCGAGCTTGCCGGCGACAGGGCCCAGGCCGGGCGTGTCCACGAACACGATCTGGGTCGACGGCAGATTGCGGATTCCCGTGATCCGGTTGCGCGTCGTCTGCGGCCGCGGCGACACGATGGCCAGCTTCTCGCCGACGAGCCGGTTCAACAGCGTCGACTTGCCGGCGTTCGGCCTTCCGATCAGCGCCACGAAGCCGGCACGAGCGCTCGTGGGAGCGGATGCGGCGGGGCCCAGGTCCCGGCCGGGGTGGCTCGCCACGGGCACACGGGGCGCGGCTGCCCGCTTCATCCGAGCAGCCCTCTCCAGAGCGCCGCGGGCGCCCGAGACCCGAGCACCGCGCGCTCACGTTCGTGCATGAGACGCGCTTCCACGGGGTCGCGGTCGTCGTAGCCGACGAGATGGAGCACCCCATGCGTCACGAGTAGCTCGAGCTCCACAGCGAGGGGAACGCCGACGCGGCGCGCCTGGCGGGCGGCCGTGTCGATCGAGATCACGATCTGACCTACGAGCGCTCCATCGCCTGGTGTCTCCATGGGAAAGGCGAGGACGTCGGTCCGGCGCTGGACCCCGCGCCACGTCTCGTTGAGCCGGCGGATCTCGGCATCGTCCACGAGGAGGACCTCGACCTCCCCGCCCGGCCGGCCCAGCGCCGCCAGCGCACGATCAGCCGCGCGGGCGACGCCAGCGGCTGCGCGCGGACGCCGGCGGTGGTGATTCACGACGACGCACGGCACTAGCTAGGCGCCGCCGGAGCCGCCGTCGCGGCCTCGCGCGTCGTGCGCATCGTAGGCGCGGATGATGGCCGAGACGAGGTGGTGTCGCACGACGTCCTGGTCGTCGAAGTACACAAAGCTGATTCCGGGGACGCCTTTGAGGATGGCCTGCACCTCGATGAGTCCCGAGCCGCGGGAGGCGGGCAGATCGACCTGCGTCACGTCTCCCGTGATGACCATCTTGGAGTTGAAGCCGAGCCGCGTCAGGAACATCTTCATCTGCTCGGCCGTGCTGTTCTGGGCCTCGTCGAGGATGATGAACGAGTCGTTCAGCGTACGTCCGCGCATGTAAGCCAGCGGTGCGATCTCGATCGCGCCCTTCTCCATCAGGCTGGCCACCTTCTCCGCTTCCAGCATGTCGTAGAGCGCATCGTAGAGCGGCCGAAGGTAGGGATGGACCTTCTCGTAAAGATCGCCGGGCAGGAAGCCGAGGCGCTCGCCGGCCTCCACCGCCGGCCGCGTGAGGACGATGCGGGCCGACTCGCGCTTCATGAGCGCCGAAACGGCCATCGCCACTGCGAGGAACGACTTCCCGGTGCCCGCCGGCCCGATCGCGAACACCATGTCGTTCGTCCGGATGGCGTCCACGTAGCGCTTTTGCCCGAGCGTCTTCGGCGCGATCCACTTCTTGCGGGCTGGCACCGGGATGGCGTCGGCGAAGACGGACTTGATGTCCGCCTCCTCGTCGTCCGAGAGCATCCGCACGGCCGCCCGCACCTCGGTGGAACGGAGCGGTGCACCGGAGCGCACGAGCTCGGCGAGTTGCGTGAGAGCACGCTCGGCCTTCTTCACCTGACGCTCGTCACCCTTCAGCATGATGTCGTGACCACGGGCGACGATCTGGACGTCGAGGGCGCCCTCCAGCGTGCGGAGGTGATCGTCGTTGCGTCCGAGGAGCGGCAGCAGGTCAACGTCGGGGGCGAGAGAAATGCGGCGGGTGACCGTGGCTTCGCTCAACGCGTCAGGGTGTCCTGTCCGAGTCTACCACGTGGATTCCGAGCTCCCGGAGCTGGGCGGGGCTCGCCGGCGCAGGCGCCTCCGTCATCGGGTCACTCCCCCTCTGCGTCTTGGGGAACGCGATGACCTCACGGATCGAATCGTGACCCGCCAGCACGGCCACGAGCCGGTCGAGACCGAAGGCGATGCCACCCATCGGAGGTGCGCCGAACTCGAGGGCGTCGAGCAGGAACCCGAACTTCGACCGCGCCTCCTCCTTGCCGATGCCGAGGAGATCGAACACGCGCTGCTGTACGGCCTGCTGGTGGATCCGGATCGAGCCACCGCCGATCTCCTGGCCATTGAGCACGAGGTCGTACGCCTTGGCCAGCGCGCCGCCGGTGTCGCTCTCGAGCCGCGGCAGGTCCTCGTCGCGCGGCGCCGTGAACGGGTGGTGCATGGCCTGCCAGCGGCGCTCTTCCGGATTCCATTCGAGGAGCGGGAAGTCGACGACCCAGAGAATGGCGTAGCTGTCCTTCGGGATGAGCCCGTAGCGCGCGGCCAGCTCGACGCGGAAGCGTCCGAGGATGGTCGCCGCCGTCCGCCGCTCGTCGCCGACGAGCAACACGAGATCACCAGCCGATGCGCGAAGCTTCTCGACGAGCGCCGGCCGGATGGGCTCGAGAAATTTCGCCACTGGCGACTGCAGACCACCGTCGGTGACCTTCGCCCAGACGAGGCCCTTGGCGCCCCACGTCTTCGCGGTGGCCACGAGGTCGTCGGCCTCCTTGCGGCTCATCCCACCGGCGCCAGGGATGCGGAGCGCCTTCACCACGCCCCCACTGGCGACCACCTGCGCGAAGGCCTGGAATTCGGCGCGCCGGAACAGATCGCTGACATCTTGGAGCTCGAGACCGAAACGGAGGTCGGGCTTGTCGGAGCCGAAGCGATCCATGGCGTCGGCATAGGTGAGCCGCGGGAACGGCGACGGCAGCGTCACGTTGTGGACGAGCCGCAGCATCTCGGCGACCAACCCTTCCATCAGGGGCAGGAAGTCTTCGCGGTCCAGGAAGGACGTCTCGATGTCGATCTGCGTGAACTCAGGCTGCCGGTCCTTTCGAAGATCTTCGTCGCGGAAGCAGCGGACGATCTGGAAGTAGCGCTCGAAGCCGGCCACCATCAGCAGCTGCTTGAAGAGCTGCGGCGACTGGGCCAGCGCGTAGAAACTGCCGCGGTTCAGGCGGCTCGGGACCAGGAAGTCGCGCGCGCCCTCTGGCGTGGTCCGGATGAGGAACGGCGTCTCCACTTCCAGGAAGCCGTGGCGGTGCAGGTAGTCGCGCGTCGCCCGGGAGACGGCGTCGCGGATGGCGAAGTTGCGGTACATGGCCGGCCGCCTCAGGTCGAGATACCGGTACGTCAGACGCGTCAGCTCGTCGACCTCGGTGTCGTCCTCGATCGGGAACGGCAGCGGCCGGGCCTCGTTCAAGATGCGGACGTCGCTGACCTGGACCTCGATCTCGCCCGTGGCCAGCTTCGAATTCTCCGTGCCCGCCGGCCGGCGGCCCACGACCCCGCGAACCGCAAGCACGAATTCGCTCCGGATCGTCTCGGCCCGGGCGTGGGCGTCGGTGCTGCCGCCCGGGTTGAAGACACACTGGGTGAGCCCGGTGCGGTCGCGCAGGTCGACGAAGATGAGGCCCCCGTGATCGCGCCGGCGATGGGCCCACCCCATCAGCGTCACCGTCTGCCCGGCGTCACTGGCGCGCAGAACGCCGCACGTGTGCGTGCGCCGCCAACTACCCAGACTGTCGCTCATGCCTTTGGCCCCCGCCACTGCCACGTTCCATCGTCGCCCACCACTCCGATCCGGGCGAAGCCGCGTGTCTCCAGATCTTGCAGCTGCCGGCCGAGGTTCTTTTTCTTCAGCTCGAGGAGCACAGGATGGCCGTCGGCGCGATACTGACGCGCTCGTTCCAGGATCGCGGGGAGATGCGGCGTGTCCTCGGCGAAGACGACCACCAGCCGCTCCGTGGCGTCGCCCGTGACGGCAGGCCGCTCGGTGAGGATACCGATCACGCGCTCGAAGCCGATCGAGAACCCCGTCGCCGGAACGTCGCGTCCGAGCAGCCGACCAATCATGCGGTCGTAGCGGCCGCCACCCGCGATGGACGATGCGCTCTCCGCGTAACGGATCTCGAAGATCGGGCCGGTGTAGTAGGACATTCCGCGGACCAGCGTCGGATCGAAGGCGACCCGGAAGCGTCCGGCGGCGGCCGCCGTCACGGTCGTGATGATGCGTTGCAGTCCCTGCCACGCCACCGGCTCGGCGCCGCTGCCCAGGAATTGCGGAAGGGCACGTGCGTCGTCGAGCAGGCGCATCAGCTCGCCGATGGCCTTCGTCGGATGTCCCTCCGTCTCGAGCTCCCTGATGACGCCCGCCTGGCCGATCTTGTCGAGCTTGTCGAGGGCGATGAACACGGAGTCGAAGCGTTCCTCCGCAAATCCACAATTGCGTGCGATCGCGGCCAGGATCCTCCGGTCGTTGATACGAACGGTCAGATCCGCGAGGCCCAGGGCGAGTAGCGCCTCGGCCGTGGCGAGGATCAGCTCGATCTCCGCGATCTCCGAGCTCACGCCCAGGATGTCGATGTCGCACTGGGTGAACTGACGGAAGCGGCCGTGCTGGGGCCGCTCCGCGCGCCACACCGGCCCGATCTGGACCGCCTTCAACGGCTGAGGCAGCCGGGCATGGTTGTTGGCGTAGTAGCGGGCCAGTGGGACCGTCAGGTCGAAACGCAGCCCGAGGTCGGCCAGATCGTCCGGATTCTGGGCCGCCGTCAGCTTCTCGCCCCGCTTGAGGATCTTGAAGATCAGCTTCTCGTTCTCGCCGCCCTCGCCCCGCGTCAAGAGCTTGATGTTCTCGACGGCCGGCGTCTCGATGCGCTGAAAGCCGTGACGCCGGTAGACGTCGAGGATGGTCGCAATGGCGCGGTCACGGACCTCGACCTCGTCCGGCAGCACATCGCGCATGCCCCGCGGTGGCGCGGTGTCGAGCCTGGCCTCTCGCGTCACGGCCGGGGGACGCTCGCTCACGAGCGAGCGCTGGCTTCCTGACCGAGCCCGACGTCGCTGATGACGTGGGCCGACTCGTGGTCCCGGTAGGGGTGGAGCACTACTCCTGGGGCAGCGTCATGATCAGCTGCGTCTCACCCGATATCTTGAGGAAGTTCTTGTAGCGGACGACCGCAGCGATCAGCGAGGGTTGGCCGCCGTCCTCGCCGGGAATGGTGCCCATCGCGCGGATCATGCCGTCGAAGCCCGTGTTCACCTGCTGAAAACGTAGCCCGGCGGGCCCGCGAAAGATGATGCCGATCAGCCCGCCGGTGTCGATCTGGTTCTGCGGCACGATGATTTCCTCGACGCCGTCGCCGTCGAGGTCAACGGCGAGCGGGGTGGGCTCGAGCTGATAGAAGTAACTGCGACCGCCGCGCTGAACGTCCCGGATCACCTCGATCCTCTCGCCGCCGCCTCCGACTACCGACCCCGAGCGATAGATCTCTTCGGTCCCGACGCTGACGCGCAGACGGTTCTGCTCGTCGATGAAGGCCAGGGCACGGCTGGTCTTGCCATTCACGTTGGTGAACGTCGCCCCGGTGGCGCGGAAGGAGTCGGGCACGATCGCCGTCTTGACCTTGACCAGGGAGCCGTTCTTGATGACCATCTCGTCGGCCTGGCCCTTCGTGAAGAACGTCTCCACCTTGAAGCGCTGTGCCCACAGCGTTCGCTTCACGCCGCTGCCCTGTTCGTCCACGGCCATGAGAATGGAATCGATATCCTCGACGAGGGCCACCGGCTTGCCGCTCGGCACACCCAGGATGAACGAGTTCATGCCCCCGCGAGGGTCGTAGCGGTTGGCCACGACCTCCAGCCGGCCGCTGCCGGTGAGATCCGCGAACTGAACCGAGAAGATCCGGCCGAAGGCACGCGCGCTGTACGTCCAGTCACCCTCGAACGCCTGGTTGACGATCTTGTAGACGAAGACCTTCTCGCCATCGGTGATGACCACCCGCGGAATGCGGTCGGCCGGCGCCACCGCCACGTCCATCGAGACCACCGTGTAGGCGAGTCGGGCCATCTCCTTCAGCGAGAGGGACGTTTCGGCGCTCGAGTAGGCAGAGGTGTCGTTCCCCCAGCCGAGGAGCCGCTGCAGGAGCGAGCGTGGCTTGCGCTCCTGGTTCTGGGCGACGCGGTCCGAGCCCGAGAACCGCCCGGTGGGCGCAGCCTTCATCGAGGCCGGTACGAAGAACGAAGTCGTCAGCGACGGCGTCGGCCGACCCATCACGAATACACGGGCGTCGACGAACGGCTTGCGCTCCACCATCTTGTAATGGAGCACGAGGAGGTTGTCGGCCTTGAAGCGCTCGGTTGCCTCGGCGACGCCCTTACCCTGCACGAAGTCATCGGGGGCGATCTTCTCCTGATTGAGCCACGCCGCGATTTGCTCGCCGAAGACGATCTGGAAGTGACCGGTACGGTTCAGGCTTTCATACACCTCGTTCGTCATCGGCTCGGCAAAACTGCCCTTCGCGCCCGGGCTCGTCAGCGTCAGCAGCGTGAGCTTCGCCTTGCCGCCCGTCCGCACCCGGTCGCCGGGCTGCACCGGCTCGCCGTCATACAGCGCCACCGAGAAGCGATCGGAGATCTGGGTGATGACCGCGCGACCGAGCGATTGCTCGGCGTTGCCCAGCACCTGCCCCGTGCGCGGATGACGGATCTCGCGTCCCTCGCGAAAGACTTCCAATATGACCCCCGGCTGGATGCCGCTCGCCCGGCCGACCGAGAGCGTCACGTTCCGGCCCTGGACCTCGAGGACTTCAGCGTCGACGCGCGGAAACAACGCGACCGCGTGGTCAATCAACGCGCCGATTGAAACGGGTGGAGCAGCCGGGGCCGATGGCGCGCCCGGGGCGGACGTCTGCGCGCCGATGCTCACCACGGCGCTGATGCTCACCAGCGCAGACGCTAGGAAAATCAGCGCGATCCGTCGGAAATTCATGGCGCCACTATATCACGAAGAAAAAAGGGGCCCGGGAGACTTCCCCGGGCCCCGGCCCTACAGCAGCGGGGTCTTAGAAGGAGTAGCGGACCCGCGCTGCGACCGTCGTGACGTCCTTCGGATCCGTCTCCGGACGGAAGACGTTCACTGGCACGCCATTGGCGTTCAGCGGGCTGAGAGCAGGTGACGCCTGGGACAGCGCCGCCTTGTACGCATCGCCGGTAAACAAGTAACCGGCGCCGAGATCGAAGGTGAGTCCTGGCGCGAACCGCCAGGTGATCCCTGCGTCCACTTCCGTTCCCAGGTTGGTGCTCCCGGCGTGGGCGGCGCGCCCAACACCGCTGGGAATGATGCCGTTCGATCCCGTCTTGATACCGTTCGTGTCGACCTTGGTGTCGGTCCAGCTCTGCATGACCGAGCCGCGGACGGTGAAGGCCGGCGTCAGAGCATAGCTCGCGCGCACGCCGACGCGCTTGAGACCGTACTTGTCGTAGCCGATGGCGAACGGCGGTGACAGGCTACGCGTGCCGTCGGCGCCGGTCACGAGGTTGAAGTAATCGACACCGAGGGCCTGGATTTCGGCCCAGCCTGCCCAGAACTGGGCGTCCGTGCTGATCGGCTGGAAGAAGTGCACATTCGTCCGGGCGTCGCGAACATCCTGAGTGGCCTTGTTACCGGTCGAGTAGGCTCCGCGGGCCTCGAGAAGCAGCGGGCCCGCACGCCAGCCACCCGCGACGTCAAGCAGCCACGCACCATCCATATCCTGCTTCTGTAGCGTACCGGCGTTGCGGAAGCCCGACGCCGTCGTTGCGAGCGCGGTGCAACCACCGGCGCCAGCGACGACTGCGCAGTTGTTCGTCTGAACGGTCGTGGGCACGACGAACGACCGCGTGCCCCACTGATAGAGGACGGTCGGGTCGAGGTAGAACGGCCCCAGCGTCCACTTCGCGTCGAGGCCGACGGTGTGACGGTGCTCGATCGCCGTGCCGAGACCGGGTACCACAGTGAGGTTCGGTTGACCCGGGGTGACCGCGGCGCCGGCACTGGCAACGGCGTTGACGGTGGTGACGCCCCTGACCGGGAAGGCTCCGCCGGAGGCTGCCGAACTGGACGCCAGACCGCCGCGCGACTGGCGCACGCTGGTGTTGGTGTTGCCCATGAGCTCTGCGAACGAGTAGATCGGACGCAGGTCGAGGCCCTTGAACGGCGAGATGTCCGCGCTCACGAAGATCGCGAAGTCGTCGCCACGGATGAAGCCGTCGGCCACGCCCGTGTTCTGCTCTTCGATCTGGGTGTAGGTGAAGTTCAGCTTGATCTGCGGTGTCAGGGCGATCGAGGTGTACAGGCCGGCAAAGTCACCGGTGGCGAGCACGGCGAGCTTGTGGGTCACCGTCCAGGGCTGCGCACCGAGCCGCATGATGGAGCCGGCCGGGGCCCACGGCAGCGCGAATTCGGTGTAGGCCCACTTGATCTCGATCATGCCCGGCATGTCGGTGTTGACGTCCGCGCCACCGCTGATTCCGTTGCGGAGGCCGAACGTCGCCATCGGGGTACCCGTACCCTCGATGGCGCACCGGTGGAAGGAGTCCTGGTTCGGGCAGGACTGGCCCCACGTGAAGTCCATCTCGAGACCGAGGACGAACTTCGTGGTGCCGAGCTCACCCGTGATGTCAGGACGGGCACGCGTGCGCGCGTACCACTCCTTGTCCACTCGCGTCAGGTTGACGTCGGCGAGCGACATGTTCCTCGACCACGATGTGACGTTGTCGATCACTCCGTTGATCGTCACCTTCGGGGACGGCCCGGCCGCCGTGGTCTGCTGCGCGTCGGCGTACGGAGCCAGTAGCACGAGGATGACGAAAACGGAGGCGACGACGGTGAGGAATCTCCTCATGACCGCCTCCTCATGTGGAAGGTGAAACAGCCTTAGCGTTCGACCAGTCAAAACGGGCCCAACACCAACACCTACGCACACCAGGAACAGCGGGCACTTTTTACCTCGGTGTTCTTGGGGGGTCAAGAAAAATGGATATTGCACTAGAGTTATCCACCGTCTCCGAGGGCCCTGAGCCGCTCGGCGGCGGCCTGGCCAAATGGGGATTGGGGGGAGAGGTCCCGGACCCGGCGGAAAGCAGCCTTGGCCTCATCCCGCCGGTTCTCGGCGGTGAGCACGAGCCCAAGGTGGTAATACGGTGCTTCCTGCTTTGGATTCAAGCTGATAGCAAAGCGCAGGGCTTCCTCGGCTTCCCGATAGCGCTTCAAATTGAGCAGCGCCATCCCCATGTTCTGGTAGGCCGTCTCGGGGGTCGGGACCGTCGCCATGGCGATCGCTTTGCGATAGGCGGCCACCGCTTCTTCCCATCGGCCGAGCTCGGACAGTGCCACTCCGACATTCTCCTGAGCCAAGCCGAACGTCGGGTCGAGCTGCAACGCCCGGCTGAATGGGGTGAACGCGATATCCGGGCGCCCGAGCTGCAGGTAAATCCAGCCGAGGGTGTTCCAGTACACAGGGACGGAATCATCGAGCGTGATTGCTTCCTGCACGGCTGTGAGAGCTGGGCTAGCTTCCTTGTCCTTCACGTGCTGTAGCGCGCGGTCATAGGCGGCTCGAGCCTGCAGGCGCTTGATCGCGGCGGCCTGATTCGTCGTCGCGCAGCCGGTGAGCGACGCCGCGAGGAGCGCGATGACGAGCCAGACGACCGGTTGTCTTGACACCTTTGGGCCTCCCATGTAGCGTCGACCTCGTGCCGACCTACGAGTATCAGTGCGATGCATGCCGGCGGACGTTCGAGGTCCGGCAGAGAATCACGGAAGAGCCGCTGACACGCTGCGACGTCTGCGGTGGAACGGTGCGGCGATTGCTGTCGCCCGCGCCCTTCATACTCAAGGGCGACGGCTGGTACGTCACCGACTATCCCTCCGAAGCGCGCAAGAAAGCAAAGGAATCCGAGAAGGGCGCGACGAAGGCCAGCCCATCCGGCGAGAAGTCTAGCACCCCTTCCTCGGAAGCCAGCCCTTCTACGTCGTCTTCAACCGCCTCGACCTCGACATCGGAGTCGTCCGCCTGAGGACGACCGCCGCCCCGCGGCCGACATCCAGACGCCCGGCCGCGCTCCCGTCGCGCACCACGATCTCCAGCCGGTTCCGCGATCCGATGAGCGCTCCAGCTCGGCCAGGCGGCAGATCCGCGTAGGTCCCGACCAGAGGCAGCACCCGTCCGGCGACGCGTACCGCGGCGTCGCCGTCGGCCAGCATCACGGCGATGTGTTCGGCCTCGATCGACGTGACGAGGTTCCCGAAGCGGTCGATGTGGATCACCGTCCCACCGACGCCCTCGCCGCCTTCGCGCGCTTCCGGCCATGGCAAGCGGACCGGATCGTCGACGGCCGGGCCGAAGCGCTCGGGCGCGACGCCGCGGGCGAGATGAGCCGCCGCCGGGGCGAAGATGTCCCGGCCGTGGAACGTCCGGCTCACGACAGGGCGCCGATATTCACTCTCGGTCAGCTCGAACGCGTGCCAGTCCGCATGCCTCAACGTCGGCGTGAAAAGACCGTTGTCGGGCCCGACGAAGAAGTGACCACCGGCCGCCACGACGAGCCCGCGGCGATCCGTTCCCACGCCGGGATCGACCACCGCCAGGTGGACAGTCCCCACGGGAAAGGCCGCCGTCGCCGCCTCGAGCGCGAGCGCAGCCTCGGCCACTTGCTGCGGCTCGACGTCGTGGGTGACGTCCACGAGCTGGACGTCGGTTACGAGCGACAGGATGACGCCCTTCATCTCCGAGACGTAACTGTCACGTGTGCCGAAATCGGTGGTGAGGGTGATGATCGGGGGCACTCGACTGCGACCTAACTCAGCGGTCGCGGTCGACGACGCCGGAGACCTGGTGCGACGGCAGATCGCGAGCCGCACGAGGCCCGAGCGAGGAGCCGACCGGAGCGTACGTGGTTGTACGTGAGGATCGGCGACGAGCGAGAACGACGTGCGGCGACGTGAGATGCCGTCGCATTACCGGTCGCGGTCGACGACGAAGTCCGCGATGAGCGCGAGAATCTCGCGCTCCTCCGAGGGTGGGAACGCCTCGAGGTCGGCCTTCGCCGCTTGCGCATAGCTGGACGCGCGCGTACGCGCATACTGCACGCCGTCGTGCTCGAGCACGAGGCGGCGGATCTCGTCCACCTCGCTCGACGACAGCGCCGGGCGCTTGAGAAGCCCGCGCACGCGCTCGGCCTCGACGGCGGTGGCGCCTTCGAGCATCGCGATGAGTGGCAGCGTCCGCTTGCCCTCGCGGAGGTCACTGCCAATCGCCTTGCCGAAACGCTCTTCGTCGGCCACGAAGTCGAGGGCGTCGTCGGAGATCTGGAAGGCCACGCCGATGTCCATCCCGTAGCGGGTCAGCGCCTCGACCTGCTCGGGCCCGAGCCCACCGAGAAGCGCGCCGATGCGGCAGCACGCCGAGATGAACGAGGCCGTCTTCTGGCTGATGATGCGCAGGTAGTCGGCCTCGGTGGTGAGGCCGTTCCGTTTTCGCTCGAGCTGAAAGACCTCGGCCTCGGTCATGGACACGGTGGCCCGAGCCAGGGTTTCCATGACCCCGCGATCGTTGTCCCGGACGAGCATCGCGAACGACTTCGAGTAGAGATGGTCGCCGACGAGGACGGAGGCGTCGTCGCCCCACTGCGCATTGGCGGACGGCCGGCCGCGCCGGAGCGGCGCCTGGTCGACCACGTCGTCGTGGATGAGTGTCGCCGTGTGGAGCAGCTCGACCACGCAGGCCAGCCGAACGGAGCGGGGGCCGCGATAGCCGGCGAGCCGGGAGGCGAGTAGCAGGAGCATGGGGCGCAGTCGCTTGCCGCCGGCACCGGCGATGTAGCCGCCCATCTCCTGGATCAGCGCCACCGGCGAGCCGAGCTGCCGTCGGATCTCTTCCTCGACCCCCTTCAGCTCATCGCCTACGAGGGCAGCCACCCGCTCCTTGAGAACCCGCTCCAGCGTAGGCGTGGGCAACGCGGCGCCTGCTACTTGGCGACGACTCGGTCGCGGATCTGGATCGCCAGTCCGGGCGTGACCGACTGGATCTCGGCGACCGAGAACTTCTCCCGCGTCTCGGTGACGCGCGCGATGGCCACTTCCTCGTCGAGCTCGCCGAGGATCTCGCCTGTCACCGGGTGCACGATGGGAATCTTGTCGCGGCGAAGACTGACGACCGTCCCCGGCCGCATGCCGTCGCCGGCCGTGAGATCGACCACGATGCGCGCCGTATCGACGTACACGACGTACCCGCGCTTGGGCTCGGGCATCGCCGGCGTCACCGCGGCCACCGTCGCGCCGCGTGCGGCGGCCTGGCGTGGTCCAGCGCCGCCGCCGCTCACCGTCGATGTCGGCGTCGCGGTGGCCACCTGATACGGCACCCCCTGGCGCGGGCTGATCTTGCCGCCGCCCGGCGGTGCACCGTACTTGGCGACGACCTCCGGCGCGGCGATGATGGCGCTCTTCCCTCGAATGAGCGTCGTGAGCGTCGTGGGGACCTTGTCCTCCTCGACCCAGACGTACTCGGGCTCGCTCGGTATGTCGCCGAAACGCGGATTCTTGATGAGGAGCCACCGGCTCTCGGCCGACTTCAGCGTCGTTGGCTCGCCGCGCGACGTCGACCCGATGATGCTCTTCATCGTGTTGCACGCCGTCAGGACCGGCACCAGCGCGATCAGGACGATGGCGAGATGTCGTATCACCATGATTGACCGTTTACCATAGCACACCGCCGCGCCTAATCCTCGGCCCGCGGCTCCCAGGGAAATCGCTGCTCCTCGGTGGCCGCCGTCGGCACGAGCGGCTGTCGCCGCGAGAAGAGGGGCGTGCCGGTGAGCGCCGAGATCCACGTGGTGTCGAGGTAGGTCACCCCGTTCCGCTCGAGGACGACGGGAACCAGCCACCCCATGACCTCGAGGTTAGCGGCGACCCGGACGGCCCGTTCTGGCCGGGCCAGCATCTCCTCGACGCGTACGGAGCCGGTCGCGAACATGTCGCTCACGGCGAGCGGATCGACCACCTGGAAGCGCTTGGACCGCTCGAGCAGGTTGGCAATCAGGTAAGGGACGCGCCGGACGTCGGTATCCGAGTGAGTGAGGTCGAGCACGGGGGTGATGGCGACACGAATGCGCGCCCGGGTGATCCGAATGCCGTCGCCGGGCTGGGGCGATGGCGCGGCCTCGTTCGGAATGAACGCGGCCTCCGAGAGCTGAGCGGCCACTCGGCGGATCTGGGCATGGCCGAGATGATCCTCGTAATGGCCGAGCGCTCGCTGCGTGATCGGATGGTAGAACGGGGTGCTCTTGCGGAATACGATCAGTTCCTGCCCGACCTGGGCGCCGCTGCCCTCACCCAGATCGAGGTACAAGACGTTGCCCTCGACCGCCGCCACCACACCTTCGATGGGCTGAGCCGCCCGGATGAAGTCGTCCGCCATGAGCCCGAACGTGGCCGCGAGCCGGTCGGCCATCCCGGCCGCCGCCGGCGTCACGACCACGAGCAGCGCCAATGCGGCGAGCAGCGTCGCCAGCGCCCGGCGAGGCATCAGAACGTCACCGACGGCTGGTGCGTGCCGAAGACGGCTCGCAATCGCTCACAGATCTCGCCCAGCGTCACGGACGCCTCGACCGCATCCACCAGGCGAGCGACGACATTCTCGCGTCCGCGGGCGGCACGCTCCAGAGCGTCGAGCGCACGGGCGGCCGCGGTGGTATCGCGCGTCTTCCTCACTCGCGCAACCCGCTCGCGAAGCGCATCGCCCACCCCGGCGTCGACCTGGAAGAGGTTGGCGGGAGGCACCTCGTCGGTCACGAACTCGTTGACGCCGACGATCACCCGCGTCTTGTCCTCCACGTCGCGCTGCCAGCGGTAGGCGGCATCCTGGATCTCCCGTTGCATGAAGCCGATGGCGGCGACGGAGCCACCCTTCTCGTCGATCGTGCGAATGTACGTTTCCGCCTCCTCCTCGATGTCCCGGGTGAGCCGCTCGATGGCGAACGAGCCGCCCAGGGGATCGGCGGTATCGGCGACCCCCGACTCGTGCGCGAGAATCTGCTGGGTGCGCAGCGCGATCCGCACCGCGCGCTCGGTCGGCAGCGCCAGCGCTTCGTCCATGGAGTTGGTGTGCAGTGATTGGCAGCCACCGAGCACGGCGGCCAGGGCCTGCACGGCCACGCGCACGATGTTGTTCTCGGGCTGCTGGGCGGTCAGCATGCTGCCGGCGGTCTGCACATGGAAGCGCAACATCATCGACCGCGGATCGCGGGCATGGAAGCGGTCACGCATGATTCGCGCCCACAACCGGCGCGCGGCGCGGAACTTGGCCACCTCCTCGAGCAGGTGATTGTGCGCGTTGAAGAAGAACGACAGCTGCGGGGCGAAATCGTCGACGGTCAAGCCGGCGGCCAGCGCCGCCTCGACGTAGGCGATGGCGTTGGACAGCGTGAAGGCCACTTCCTGCGCCGCTGTCGAGCCCGCCTCGCGCATGTGGTACCCGGAGATGGAAATCGTGTTCCAGCGCGGCACCCGATCCTTGCAATAGGCAAAGACGTCGGTGACCAGACGCATGGAGGGGCCGGGTGGGAAGATGTACGTGCCGCGCGCGATGTACTCCTTCAGGATGTCGTTCTGAACGGTGCCGTACAGCCGCTCAGCGGCCACCCCGTGGCGGCGCGCCACCGCCAGGTAGAGGGCGAGCAGGATCGCGGCGGTCGCGTTGATCGTCATCGAGGTCGACACGCGCTCGAGCGGGATCCCTTCGAACAGGTCGGCCATGTCTTCCATCGACGCGATGGAGACACCCACCTTGCCGACCTCGCCGGCCGCGATCGGAGAGTCGGGGTCATGGCCCATCTGGGTCGGCAGGTCGAAGGCGACACTGAGACCGGTCTGGCCCTGATCGAGCAGGAAGCGGTAGCGCTTGTTCGTCTCGGCAGCGGAGCCGAAGCCCGCGTACTGACGCATCGTCCACAGCCGGCCGCGGTACATCGAGGGGTGGATGCCGCGCGTGAAGGGAAACTCGCCCGGCGCTCCCAGCGCCGCTCCGATGGCATCGACGGGTGCGTCGGCCGGGCCGTACACCGGCTTGAGGCGTTCATTCGGACGCTGATTCTCAGTCATGTCACCGCTCGTGTCTTTCGAGCCATTTCACCGCTCGGCTCGCCCGTCGAACGGCCTCGCCTCGCACTGCCACGATCGCATCGCCTCGGCTCGTTCTTCGATCATTTCACCGCTCGCCTCGTCGATCGCATCGCCTCGGCTCGCACTACAGTGGAATATTTCCGTGTTTGCGCGGCGGATTCTGGTCGCGCTTGGTGGCGATCACGGCGAGGGCGGCGGTCAGGCGTGCCCGCGTGTCCCGCGGCAGGATCACCTCGTCCACGTAGCCGCGCTCGGCGGCGATGTAGGGATTGGCGAACTTCTCCCGGTACTCCCGCGTCTTGGCGTCCTTGAACGCGCCCGGATCGGCGGCGGAGTCCATCTCGCGACGGTAAAGGATGTTCACGGCGCCCTCGGGTCCCATCACCGCGATCTCGGCCGTCGGCCACGCGAGATTCACGTCACCCCGGATGTGCTTGGACGACATGACGTCGTAGGCGCCGCCGTACGCCTTGCGGGTGATGACGGTCAGCTTGGGCACCGTCGCCTCGCAGTAGGCGTAGAGCAGCTTGGCGCCATGCTTGATGATGCCGCCGAACTCCTGGGCCGTCCCGGGCAGGAATCCCGGCACGTCGACGAACGTCACCAGCGGGATGTTGAAGCAGTCGCAGAACCGCACGAAGCGCGCCGCCTTGACCGACGCGTTGATGTCGAGACAGCCGGCGAGGTGGGCGGGTTGGTTGGCCACGATCCCCACGGAGCGACCGCCCAAACGCCCGAACCCGACCACGATGTTGGGCGCGAAGTCCGCGTGGACCTCGAAGAAGTACTGGTCGTCGAGCACGGCGCGGAGAATCGCCTTCATGTCATAGGGCTTGTTCGGCTGGTCGGGAACGATGGCCTGCAGAGACTCGTCGCGCCGGTCCGCCGGGTCGAGCGTGGGGTGCAGCGGCGGATCCTCGAGGTTGTTCTGAGGGAGGAACGTCAGCAGCTCCCGGATGAGCGCCAGGCACTCATCCTCACCGTCGGCCGAGAAGTGCGCGACGCCCGAGGTCCCGCCGTGAGTCGAGGCGCCGCCCAGCTCCTCAGCCGTCACCGCCTCGTGAGTGACCGCCTTGATGACGTCGGGGCCCGTCACGAACATGTACGAGGTGTTCTTGACCATGAAGACGAAGTCCGTGATGGCCGGCGAGTACACCGCGCCGCCGGCGCACGGGCCGAGCACGGCGGAGATCTGAGGCACCACACCGGACGCCAGCGTGTTGCGCAAGAAGATGTCGGCATACCCGGCCAGCGAGACGACGCCCTCCTGGATGCGCGCGCCGCCCGAGTCGTTGAGGCCCACGACCGGCGTGCCCGTCTTGATGGCCAGATCCATGATCTTGCAGATCTTGCGGGCGTAGGCCTCCGAGAGCGAGCCCCCGAAGACCGTGAAGTCCTGAGCGAAGACGAACACCGGGCGACCGTGGATGCGGCCCGAGCCGGTGACGACCCCGTCACCTGGGAACTTCTGCTCGTCCATGCCGAAGTCGTGGCTCTGATGGACCACGAACTTGTCGATCTCGGTGAAGGAGCCGGGGTCGAGGAGGAGATCCAGCCGTTCCCGCGCCGTCTTCTTGCCTGCTTTGTGCTGGCGCCGGATCCGCTCTTCGCCGCCGCCCAGCTCGGCCTCCGCGTGACGGCGCGCGAGCTCGTCGAACCGCTCGTGCAGGGACATAGATGCGCACCAAGTATGGCATAATTCCCTCTCAATGCAGCCCTGGGTCCAGGGACTCGTCATTCTTTGTCTGATCGCCGTCACCATCGCCCTGGTTCCGGCGATCATCGCGCTCCGTCGGTCCGCCGAGCGGGCCGATCGCGTGCTCGCCATACTCGAGGGCGAGCTACGGCCACTCGTCGGAGAGGTGCGTGGGCTCGTCCACGAGCTCCGCGGTCTCAGCGAGGAAGCGCGGGGAGAAATGCAGCGAATCGGCGGCCTCACCGATCGCGCTCAGGACGCCGTCGAAGGCGTCAGCCGCGTTCTGGCGGCGGTGACCGGACTGACCCGCGCCGGCCAGCTGGTCGGGGTGGCGGCCGGGCTCAAGACCGGCCTCGAGGTGTTCCTCCATCGGCTCCGCCGGAACGATGCAGACGGCAAGCGAGAAGGAGATCAACCATGACGTACGAAAAGAACGACAACGGCAATCTCGGGTGGTTCCTGTTCGGGGCTGCGCTCGGCGCCGCTGTCACGTTCCTGACCACACCACGGAGTGGGCGCGAAACGCGTGACCTCCTCTCCGAGCGAGGCGGTGAGGTCGCCAAGCGTGCCCAGGAGTGGGCCGGTGAGGCCCAGAGTCACGCCGGCGAGTGGCTCGACAAGAGCCGTGAGATGTTCGAGGAGCAGACCCAGCGCCTCATGAACGCGTTCGAGGCGGGCAAGGAAGCGATGCGCGAAGAGATCAGGAAGTGGTCCACCTCGGCCCGTGGCTGAGGTCGAGCTGCCCGATCCCGATGAGCTGAAAGAGAAGCGCGACCAGGCCTTCAGCCGGCGGGTCGCGCTGTTGACGGCCGTCTACGCGGTCGTGCTGGCCATCGCCGGCCTCGGCGGCAAGTACGCCATGAAGGAGATGTTGCTCGCCCAGCAGCAGTCGTCCGATCAGTGGGCCTACTATCAGGCCAAGGTCGTCCGTGAGCACCTCAACCGCGCCAACAAGATCCTCGTCGAGACTCAGCTGGCCGAGCCCGCCGGCTTCCGAGGCGCCGAGCGGACGAAGTTCGAGGCGCTGGCCAAGCGGTTCGGCGACGAGGAGCAGCGGATGGTCGCCGACAAGAAGGACATCGAGAAGGTCGCCCGCAAGCTCGAGCAGGAGCGCGATCTCTTCCGCGCGCGCGATCCCTATTTCGACTACGCCGAGGTCCTGCTCCAGATCGCCATCGTGTGCGCCTCGGTGGCGATCCTGTCCGTGTCACGGCCGATGGTCGCCGTCTCCGGGGCGCTCGCCATTCTCGGCGCGCTGCTCACCGTGAATGGCTTCACGCTGTTCGTGAAGATTCCGTTCCTGCAGCCGCACTGAGTTCCGAGGGTCGGATCGCGGAGCGCCTTCGCACCAGCGTGTCGAGCTGATCGCGCATGGGGAAACGACGTAGAAAACGGCACGCTCACGACGTGCCCGTCTCGCAGCCGACACCAGTACCGAAGAGCGGGAAGAGACACGCGCTCCTCTTCGTCGCTCTCGGCCTCACCGCCGCGCTGTTCCTGCCGTCGTTGCCAAACGGCTTCGTAAGCCTCGACGATCCCGTTTACGTCATCGACAACCCGACGATCAAGGCCTGGTCGTGGCAGCACCTCAAGACGATTTTTACCGAGCCCGTCGTCGGCACGTATCTGCCCGTGACCATGTTGAGCTACATGATCGACCACCAACTGTTCGGGCTCAATCCACTCGGGTACCACCTTACGAACCTCGTCCTGCACCTGCTCTGCACTTGGCTCGTCTTCCTCGTCATCGATCGCATCGTGGGCCATGCCGTCGCTGCCTTCGTGAGCGCGACACTTTTCGGGATCCACACGATGCACGTCGAATCCGTTGCCTGGATCTCCGAGCGCAAAGACGTCTTGTACGGAGTCGGATTCCTGGGGGCGCTGTACCTCTATGTCGCCCACGTGCGAACCGGAAAGCGCTTCACCTTCTATTATTGGGCCTCGCTCCTGGTTTTCGTGGCATCAGCGCTGTCCAAGGCGCAGGCTGCCTTGCTTCCAGTGGTGTTGATTCTTGTCGAGCTCGTCCTGATGCGGCCCTTCAGTGTCAAAGCGCTGGCCAGGACGCTCCCGTTCTTCATCCCCGCGATCCTGACGGCGGGCGTCGCCGTGGCGACCCAGAGGGCCGCCGGCGCGGTCAGTGAACTCGACACCGCTCCGCCTGTCTACCGCATTTTCCTGGGTTGCTATGCCCTCATGAACTACGTGTGGAGGCTAATGCTCCCGGTCAATCTTTCGGTCGTCTATCCATACCCGGTGAGCGGCGGCCGGATCACCACGCAATGGGTGTATCTCAGTCCGCTGGCTCTCCTGCCGGTCGGCTGGGCGGCGTACTGGTTGGCCCGGAAGTCACGCGAACTTCTCTTCGGGTTGTCGTTCTTCGCCCTCACGATTGCACCGTTTTTGCAGTTCTTTCCCCTCGGCAGCGCACTCTACGCCGACCGATACACTTACATCTCCTCCATCGGCCTCTTCCTCGTGGCCGGGATCCTGGTCACGACGGCGCTTGATGCCGGAGGCTATCGCGCCCGAGCGCTGTTGGCGGTGGGCGGCATCTACCTCGTCTTTCTTGCCGGGAATACGTTCAACCGCACGCAAGTCTGGCACGACAGCATGAAACTGTACACGGACGGCATCGAGAAAGAGCCGACCGCTGCGATGCTCTATTTCCTCCGTGCGGACCTCTACGAACGGCAGGGCGACGCCAAAAAGGCCCTCGACGATTGGAATGAGGCAGCCAGGCACGCGCCGGGAAACATCGACACGTACGCCCGGCGGGGTGATCTCTTGTTAACGCGCATGAGTGAGTTTGCTGCGGCCGCCGAGGATTACTCGAGAGTGATCCAGACTCGTCCTGACTTCGCGCCCGCGTACTATGCACGAGCCGTCGCCTACAGCCAGCTCGGGAAGACGGTGGAAGCGCTGGCCGACGTCGAGCGCGCGATCGCGCTGAAGCCCGAGTTCGCCAGTGCCTATGTGGTGCGTGGGATCCTGCGCGTGCGGATGGACCAGCCCGCGGCGGCGATCCGGGATCTGGACAGGGCGATCGAGCTGGATCCTTCGTTCGCCAACGCCTACTTCAACCGTTCCCTGGCCTACGCCGCGACACAGCAGTTCGCCACCGCCTATGCCGACGCTGACAAGGCACGTGCTCTCGGGTTCACGGTCGATAAGGGCTATCTGGAAGACCTAAGGCGACGTTCGGAGCGGGCCGATAAGTAAGGTCGGTGGCACTCGCTCGCTAACGAGAGGGCGCCAGCGCTTCGAGGTGCCCCAGCACACGGTCGAGACTCGCGCCGCCCGGCTGGAAGTTGGCCTCGAGGAACAAGTCGGTGAGCCCGGCCGCCGCATAGCGGCCGATGTCCTCGCGGATCTCGTCGAGGCTTCCCCAGAGTGGGCGGCGAGTCGGCCCTTGCCGGGTGTCGTGCACGTGGAATGCGCCCCGGGTCACGATGTGCAGCGTCGCCGGATCGCGCTTCGCTGCGACTGCGGCTTCCCCAAGCTCGACGACGATCGGCGCGACACGATCGAGCGGAACGTTGCCGCCGTTGAAGCCGTCGCCGAGCGTGACGGCGCGGGTGATCACCACCGGGCTGTAGCCGCCGATGGTGATCGGCGGATGGGGCTTCTGCACGGGCTTGGGCTCGATCTTCGAGCGCGGCACCTGATAGAACTCGCCGGCGAACTCCACGACGTCGTCCGTCCAGATAGCCTTCAGGCAACGGAGAAATTCATCGGCCCGCCGGCCGCGCCGTCGGAACGGCACACCCACGGCGTCATACTCGTCCTCCGACCAGCCGATGCCGAGACCGACGTCGAGGCGACCACCGCTCACGACGTCGAGCGTGGCGAGTTGCTTGGCCAGGAGGATCGGCGTGTAGTACGGCATGATCAGCACGCTCGTTCCGAGGCGAACACGCTTCGTCGCACCGGCGACGTAGGCCAGCGAGACGATCGGATCGAAGACGCGCTCGAAGGCTTTGGGCCACGGCTGGCCGGGCATCGGTGGGTAGTCGCACTTCGGCTGGAGCGCGTAGAGCAGTCGCTGGAACACCCAGACCGAGTGATAGCCGAGCGCCTCGGCGGTCTGGGCGACACGGATCTGGTTCTCCGGGGTGGCCCACGCCCCGGCCATGGGAAAGGCGACCCCCAGTTTCAACGCGGTACCCTGTTCATGAACTAACACCGCGTCGTCATTTACGCCAATCCGACTTTGTCGGCAGGATCCGGTCGGCAATCAGGTTACGCATCATCTCCAGCGTGCCACCGCCGATCGCGAACATACGGGCGTCGCGCACCATGCGCTCGAGCGGCAGGCTGCGACCGTAGCCGGCGGCACCGTGGATCTGGAGCGCCTCGCTCGTGACCCACTGCGCCGTTTCCGCCGCCAGCGTCTTGGCCTTGGCCGCCTGCAGCGCGTCCGGGAAATCGCGCCCGGCGTCGGCGGCCGCGCGATGGATCATCAACCGCGCGGCGTCGATCTTCACCTCCATGTCGGCGAGCTTCCAGCGGATGCCCTGGAAGTCGGCGATGGGCCGGCCGAACTGCCGGCGCTCCATCGCGTACGCCCGCGCGCGCTCGTAGGCGCCCTGGGCGAGACCGAGGGCCACGGTGGCCGCGCCCAGGCGCTGGCCGTTGTAGGCCCGCATCAGCTTCTTGAAGCCGTCGCCGGCCGGCACGAGGACGTTCTCGTGCGGAACGAAGCAGCGCTCGAAGTGCAGCTCGCCCTCCGGGATCGCGCGCAGGCCCATCATGTACTCGCGCCGGCCAATGGTGAAGCCGGGCGTGTCGCGCTCCACGAGAAGTCCGCCGATGCCCTGGTCGCCCGGGCGCTGTCCGAAGCGCGCGAAGACGAGGTAGAGCCGCGAGGTACCGGCGCCGGTGATGTAGCGCTTGTGCCCGCGGAGGAGGAATCCTCCGTTCGTCGCCTCCGCGCTCGTGGTCATGTCGGTCGCGGCCGAGCCGGCCTCCGGCTCGGTGATCGCGATCGCCGGCTTGTCGCCCTCGAGGACCCACGGGAAGTACCGCCGCTTGTGGGCCTCGGTGCCGTACGCGCGGAGCGCGCCGACGACGCCCAGGCTTCCCTCCACGACGATCCGTCCCGTGACACCGCAGGCGCGAGCGACCTCCTCGATGACGAGCACGACGTCGAGGATCGGCCGGTCCGGGCCACCGTGCTCGCGCGGGATCGTCATGCCCATGAAGCCGCCGGCGACGAGGTCCTTCACGTTGTCCCAGGGGTACTCCTCGCTCTCGTCCCAGCGCGCCGCCCGCGCGGCGAAGGTTCCGTCGGCCAAATCGCGAGCGCGCTGTCGCAACGCCTGTTGCTCGGCGGTCAGCTGGAAATCCATGAGCCGAGTCTACGCGAACGCCGCAGCGCCCGGAAGCGGGAACCCGATCAGGATCGCCTCGGGTTCGAGGTCCCCTCCGATTGCTAGATGTGGATCGCCTGGCCGAGCGCGCCCAGGGTGGCTTCGAGCGCGGCTTCGGACAGCGTCGGGTGCGCGTGGATGGTGTGAATGATCTCCTCCAGCGTCGCCTCGAGCGTGCGCCCCACGGCGAACTCGTGGATGATCTCCGTCGCCTCCGGGCCGAGGATGTGGACGCCGAGGATCTCGCCCGTCGCTTTGTCGGCGACCACCTTGACGAAGCCTTCGGTCTCGCCCATCGCGACGGCCTTGCCGCTGGCCGTGAAGGGAAACCGGCCGATCGTGATCTCGCGGCCGTTCACGCGCGCCTTGGCTTCCGTGACGCCGATGGAGGCGATCTGGGGCCGGCAGTACGTGCACGACGGCACGTTGCCGTAGTCGACCGGGCGGGGATCCTTGCCGGCGATCGCCTCGGCCGCCACCACGCCTTCCGCCATGGCCTTGTGAGCCAGCAACGGCGGGCCCGCCATGTCGCCGATGGCGTAGACACCCTTCACCGACGTCTCCATGCGCGGCGAGACCTTGACGAACCCCCGGTCGAGCGCAACGCCGAGCGCCTCGAGTCCGACGCCCTTCACGCGGGCAGCGCGCCCGATGGCCATCAGCACCTGCTCGGCCTCGAAGGTGCCGCCGTCGGTCGTCACCACGACCCCGGCTCCTCCCGGCTTCACCGACTGCACCTTGACGCCCGTCTGGCTCGTGATGTCGCGACGGGTGAACGAACGGGCAAGATGCGTGGAGACCTCTTCGTCCTCGACCGGCACGAGTCGTGGCAGCGCTTCGACGATCGTCACCGCCGTCCCGTACGCGGCGTAGACGTCGGCGAACTCCACCCCGACGGCGCCGGCGCCGATGACGATCAGTGACTTCGGCGCGCGCTCCTGTCGCACGGCGCCGTTGGACGAGATCACGAGCTTCTCGTCGATCGTGATGCCGGGCAGCGATTTGGGCTCGGAGCCCGTGGCCAGGATCACCGCGCGCGCCTCGATGGTGTCCATCCCGTTCTTGCCCTTGACCTCGACGAGGCCCGGACTCTTGAGCGTGCCGGTTCCCAGCAACAGCGTGATCTTGTTCTTCCGGAAGAGGAACTCGACGCCCTTGGCCATGCGATCGGCGACGGTGCGGCTGCGCTTGATCGCCTCGGCGTAATCGGCCTCGAAGCCCTGCAGCCGGATACCGAAGTCCGCTGCACGCTTGAAGAGATGCACGACCTCGGCATTGCGGAGCAGGGCCTTGGTGGGAATGCACCCCCAGTTCAGACACACCCCGCCGGGGCGATCGTCCTCCACGGTGGCGACGGTCAGCCCGAGCTGGGCGCAGCGAATCGCGGACACGTAACCGCCCGGGCCCGTCCCGACAACCGCCGCATCGACCTTATGACTCGCCATGTCCCTCCTTCAGATGCGCCATGGGGCGTGTGCGATCCCTGAGGGTGAGGTGGACGGTCGAAGGGTTGCGGCGGTGGCGGGTCACGAAGAGGCGGAGCGGGAGGCGGGTGGGGGTTGCGGACCCGTTCCGCGCCGCGCCGGACGTTGCGACACGCATTGTATGGAACACGTTAACGTAGGCTCGGCGCCTCAGCACGTGGTCCGCATCCCCGCCCGCCTCCCGCGCGGCCACGTTCTCATACCAGCAAGCGTAGCGGCTCTTCGAGGTACCGCTTCACGGTCTGGAGGAACCGCGCGCCCATGGCCCCATCCATCACCCGATGGTCACACGACAGCGTGATCATCATGCGACGGCCGACCTTGACCTCGTCGCCTTCGGCCACCGGCACGCGGCGCACGGAGCCGACGGCGAGGATGGCCCCTTCAGGGGGATTGATGATGGCCGAGAACTCGGCGACGTCGAACATACCGAGGTTCGAGATCGAGAACGTCGCGCCCGACAGCTCATGGGCCTTGAGCTTCCGCGCGCGCGTCCGCTCGGCCAGGTCGCGTGCCTCGACGGCGATCTGACTCAGGGATTTCGCGTGACAGTCGCGCAGCACCGGCGTGATGAGGCCCTCGTCGAGCGCGACGGCGATGCCGATGTGGGCGCGGTGCCAGACGCGAACGGAGTCGCCCTGGAACGAGGCGTTCACCTCCGGATGCTGGATCAAGGCGAGCGCGCAGGCGCGGATGACGAAATCGTTCACCGAGATCTTGGGCGCGCCTTCCAGCGAGTTCAGCTCGTCCCGCAGCTCCCACGCGCGATCCATCGCGACCTCCGACGTCACGTAGAAGTGCGGCACCGGAGCCTTGCTCAGCGGCATGCGCTTGGCGATCGTGGCGCGGATCTGGGTGAGCGGACGGTCCTCGTACTCGGGACCGGTGACGCTTGGCATCGCGCGGGCAACGGCCGGCGCTGCCGCGGGCGCGCTCGTGGCTGCTTCGACGTCACGACGGATGATGCGGCCACCGGGGCCGCTCCCCTGGACCACTTTCAGGTCGACACCGCGCTGAGCGGCAACCTTCTTGGCGAGCGGCGATGCCTTCACGCGGCCGCCCGCATGCTGAACGGCCGACGCCACCGGCGCCATCACCGGAGCTGCCCGCCCGGGCGCTTCGCGGCGAATGTCGTTCTGAGCAGGCGATTCCGCCCCCGGCCCGGCCGGCGATCTCACCGGCGCCGGCTGGCGCGCAGCGGGATCTTCGCTTCGTGGCTGTGGCGGCACCGCCGCAGGGCGATCGGAGATCGCGCCAGGCGTTGACGCAGGCGCGGTCGGCTTGCCAGGCGCCGGGGCCATCGCGGGCGCCCCTGCGATCACCGACGCGATGTCTTCGTTCGGCTCGGCGATGACGGCGATGAGGCTCCCGACCGGGGCACGGTCACCGGGAGCCAGGAGGATCTTCCGAAGCACGCCGGCGCCGAACGCCTCCATCTCGACGTCGGCCTTGTCGGTCTCGATCTCGGCCAGGATGTCTCCGCCCTGGATGCGATCGCCTTCCTTCTTCAGCCACTTGATGACCTTGCCGGTCTCCATGGCCTCGGACAGCTTGGGCATCACCACCTTCGTCACGGCCATGGCTCAGCTCCTCTCCGCGTAACAGACGCGGCGGATCGCCTCCATGATGCGCTCCTTGGACGGCGTCTTCGCCCGCTCGAGTCCACGCGCATAGGGCATGGGGGCGTTGGCGCCCGTCACGCGCTCGACGGGGGCATCGAGATCGTCGAACGCGTGCTCCATGATGAAGGCGGCGATCTCCGAGCCCATGCCGGCGAAGCCCGCGCCCGCCTCGACCACGACCGCCCGATGCGTCTTCCGGACCGAGCCAATGATCGTTCCGGCGTCCATCGGGCGCAGCGTTCGTGGATCGACGATCTCGACCGAGATGCCCTCCTTCTCGAGCTCCTCGGCCGCCTCCATCGCCCGGTACATCATGCCCATGTACGCGACGACGGTCACGTCTCGGCCCTCGCGCCGGACGATCGCCTCGCCGAGGGGGATCACGAACTCGGGATCCTCGGGCACCTCGCCCTTCACGGCGTAGAGCGTCTCCGACTCGATGAAGACGACCGGATTGTCGTCGCGGATCGCCGCCTTCAGGAGGCCCTTGGCGTCCATGGGTGTGCTGGGCCGCACGACCTTCAGTCCCGGCACGTGGTAGAAGTACACCTCCATCGATTGGGAGTGCTGAGCCGCCAGCTGGTGGGCAGGTCCACCGGGACCGCGAATGACGATGGGGACGTTGTACTGGCCGCCCGACATGTAATACATCTTCGCCGCCGAGTTCACGATCTGATCGAGAGCGAGCAGGGCGAAGTTGAAGGTCATCATCTCGATCACGGGACGCAGCCCGACCATCGACGCCCCGATACCGACGCCGGTGAACCCTGACTCGGCGATGGGCGTATCCACGACACGTTTCGGCCCGAACTCCTTGAGCAGGCCCTGGGTCACCTTGTAGGCGCCTTCGTACAGGCCGACCTCTTCCCCGATGACGAAGACGCGCGGATCGCGCTTCATCTCCTCGCGCAGGGCGAGGTTGAGCGCCTCGCGATAGGTCATCACCGCCATCCGTCAGTCCTCCTTGTAGATGTCGGTGAGGAGCCATTCCACCGGCGGCTCCGGTGACGCATCGGCGAAGGCCACGGCGTCGTCGATGCGGTCGTTGACGTCCTTCTCGATCGCCCGCACGTCGGCCTCGCTGAGCCAGCCGGCCTTGATCGCCTTGTCGCGGAAGAGGGCGATCGGGTCGCGGAGCTTCTCGCGCTCGACCTCCTCCTTCGTCCGGTAGACGGCTCCGGCCGGGTCGCGCATCGAGTGGCCGCGAAAGCGGTAGGTACGGGCCTCGATGAGCGTCGGCGTCTTGTCCGTGCGGGCGCGCTCGACGGCGCGGCCGACGACGTCGCGAACCGCCAGAACGTCCATCCCGTCCACCGGCTCGGAGGGAATACCGTAGACCTCGCCGAACTTCCAGATCTCCGTCTGGGCCAGCGCCCGCTCGAGCGAGGTGCCCATGGCGTATCGGTTGTTCTCGCAGATCCAGATCATCGGGAGCTTCCAGAGCGCCGAGAGATTCATCGCCTCGTGGAACTCGCCCTGGGGAACGGCGCCGTCGCCGAAGTAGCACACGCACACCTGGTCGGCGCCTTCATAGTTGATGGCGAACCCGACGCCGGCGGCCAGGGGGAGGTGGGCGCCGACGATGGCGTGACCACCGAGGAAGTTGACGCTCTTGTCGAAGAGGTGCATCGAGCCGCCCTTGCCCTTGCTGAGGCCGTCCCGGCGGCCGAACAGCTCGGCCATGACCCGGCGCGGATCGGCCCCCTTGGCCAGGCAGTGACCGTGCTCGCGGTAGGTCGAGATCGCGTAGTCGTCACGTCGCAGCACCGACGTGGCGCCGGCGGCGACGGCTTCCTCGCCGATGGAGAGGTGGAGGAATCCGCCGATCTTGCCCAGGGCGTACGCCTCGGCCGCCTTCTCCTCGAATCGGCGGATCAGCATCATGTCGCCGAGCAGGCGCCGGGCCAGCTCGGTATCGACGGCCGGCAACCCGGCCTTTTTCGTTTCGGTCTTCTGGGCCATGTCTCCTCCTACCGCCCCCCTACCATCGCATCATGCTCAATTCATCGACCGAAAGCCGCTGGCGCACCCGAAAGATCGCGACGATGATGGCCAGTCCGACGGCGACCTCGGCCGCCGCCACCGCCATCACGAAGAACACCAGCGCCTGCCCGTCGGGACTGCCAGTTCGCTGGCCGAAGGCCACCAGCGCGAGGTTGGCGGCGTTGAGGGCCAGCTCGATGGACATGAAAATCACGAGGGGGTTCCGGCGAATGACGACGCCGACCACACCAATGGTGAACAGCACGGCCGACAGGGCGAGATACCAGGACTCGGGGATCATCTCAGGCTCGCCTCGGGCTCGGAGCCCTGCGGCTTCGCACTCCCACGCACGCTCGCCTCAGGCCCGGCGCCCTGCGGTTCGGCACTCCCCTCCCGACTCCGCGCCAGGAGCAGAACGCCCACCATCGCGGCCAGCAACAGCACCGAGGTCAGCTCGAACGGAAGCAGGTAGTCGGTGAAGAGCAGTCGCCCGATGGCAGCGACGTTGTCGGACGGCGCGGCGCCCGTCGGCGCCGGTGCGGCGGTACGCCCGACGACGAGCAAGATCAGCTCCAGCAGCAGCGCCCCGCCCAGTGGCGCCGCCAAAAGCCGCCACGTCCGCCGCGGGTCGGGGCCGGTCTCCTCCTTGCCGGGGATCAGCACCATGATGGCGAAGACGAAGAGCACCATGATGGCGCCCGCGTACACGATGATCTGGGCGGCGGCCAGGAAGATCGCGCCCAGCATCAGATAGAGCGCCGCGACACAGCCGAGATTCACCACGAGGAAGAGCGCTCCGTGGACGGTGTTCCGCCGCAGCACCAGCGCCAGCGCGGCCGCGACGGCGATACCGGCGATGACCAAGAACGCCGCGCGCGCCATCATGGCCGCCGGTCCGCCGGGATCGGCACCGGCGACGCCGGTCGGCCGTCGGGGCCCGCCGGCTCCAGCGCGAGCAGCGCTTCCTTCGTATAGATCATCCCACCCCGGCTGAAGGACGAGAACTCGAGGATGCCGGTGTCCATCCGGATGGCGTCTTCGGGACAGGCCTCGACACAGTAGCCGCAGAACACGCACTTGCCGAGGTCGATGTCGAAGCGCGACGGCACCTTCTCGATCTCGGGGTTCGGATGCTCGTCGGCGACGATGTAGATGCAGCGCGCCGGGCAGACCGTCTCGCACATCATGCACGCCACGCAGCGCGGCGATCCGTCCTCGCGGCGGACGAGCCGGTGCAGGCTGCGCAGGCGCGGTGCCAGCGGGCGCCGCTCCTCCGGATACTGGATCGTGACGGCGCCCCGGGCGTCGCGGCGCCCGAGGGAGTGCGCGATGTGCCGGCCCATGTTGCGGAAGAAGTGGCCGGCGGTGAGGCCGAGCCCTGAGAGCACCTCGCGGAGATAGAACCGCTGAGCGAGGTTCATGCCGGCCTCGTGGCGAGCAAGACGAGCCCCGTGAGCACGATGTTGGCGATCGAGAGCGGGAAGAGTCCCAGCCAGCCGAGGCGCATGGCCTGATCGTACCGGAAGCGCGGCAGCGTCCACCGGATCAGCATCAGGAAAAAGATCATCACGACCACCTTGGTGATGAAGCTGCCGACCTGCAACAGCGTCACCACCAGCGGCGGCAGCGCCAGCGTCGCACCCCATGGGAAGTGGAAGCCGGCGGCGACCAGGTAGGGCACCTGCCACCCGCCGAGGAACAGCGCGGTCGTCATGCCGGCGACCACCACCGTTTCGAGAAAGTCGGCCATGGCGAACATCCCGAACTTCATCCCGCTGTACTCCACGAAGTAGCCGATGATCTCGGACTCCCCCTCGGGCGTGTCGAAGGGGATGCGCTTCGTCGAGGCGATGCCGGCGGTGAGGAAGAGCACGAAGGCCAGTGGCTGGGTGAGGATGCCCCACTTCGGGATCCACCCCCACAGGAGCTCGCCCTGAGCGCGCGCGATCGACTGGAGGTCGAGCGAGCCATAGACCATGATCACGCCGATGATGGAGGCACCGATGGCGATCTCGGCCGAGATCATGAGCGCCGCCGCGCGCTGACCGCCCAGGAGCGCAAAATTGTTCCCCGACGACCAGCCCGCCATCATGACCCCGTACACGCCGAGCGACAGCATGGCGAACACGTAGAGGACGCCCACGTTGAGCGTCACGGCCTGGAGCGGGATCTCGCGGCCGCTCACGTGCAGGACGTCGCCGAACGGAATGGACGCGAAGGCGACGAGGGCGAAGAACACCGAGACGAATGGCGCCAGGCCGAAGAGAAACCGATCGGCGCGGGCGGGCCGGAAGTCCTCCTTCGTCAGCATCTTGATGGCGTCGGCCAGCGGATGGAAGAGACCAAACAGCCGCAAGCCCAGGATCGAGGCGCGGTTGGCGCCGATGCGGTCCTGCATGATGGCCGACTGCTTGCGCTCGACCCACGTGAGCAGTCCACCCAGGTTGAGGACGAACATCATCACGAACACCACCCGGCCGAAGGCGATCCCGAGATCCGCGATCACTGCGTCATCCGCCCTGTCTCGCCAATCGACTGGTACGTCATGCCGCGGAAGGCCTCGACGTTCGCTGCGAGGTCGACGAACCAGTGCTCGGCGCGGGTCGCGCTGGCAGCGTGACCGAGCATTCCCAGGACCCGTCCGACGATGTCCCACTCGGGCAGCGCCTCGCCGAGGGGCTCGACCGCCGGGCGGAACCGCTGGACGCGGCCCTCCCAGTTCGTGAACGTACCGTCGCGCTCGACCCACGCCGTCGCCGGCAGCACCAGGTGGGCGAGGGCGCTCGTCCGGCCGGCGTTGGTGCCCGTGAAGATCAGGGTTTCGAGCGCGCCGAGCGCCAGGGTCACGTCGGACTCCAGCCACGCGCTGTCGAACAGGTCGTGACCGAAGACCCACAGCGCCTTGATGCGACCGCTGCGCGCCGCGGTCAGGATGCCGGCGACATCGCCGTCGAGGCCGATCAGCTCGGCGGCACGGGTATTGGGATTCTTGTCGGCGCGAATGAGGAGATCGTCCTGGTCGCCCGGCGTGCGCGGGGGCACCTTGAACCCGACCTGGCGCGTGCCCAGGGCCTCGGCCAGACGCCGCACCGCCATCAAGTCCTCGTTGGGCATCTTCGGTGACGCCACAACGCCCACGGCGTCCGGGGCGTGCCGACCGAGCGCCCGCGTCACCTCGGCGATCGCCGTGTCCCAGGGGACGGGCTCGCTGCGCCAGACCGGTGTCGTCACCCGGCTCGCGTCGTCCACGAACCCGTAGCCGTAACGCCCCTCGTCGCAGAGCCACCACTTGTTGACCTCGGCGTTGAAGCGCGGCTTGAGCCGGGCGACCCGCTTGCCGCCGGCGTGATGAGGGCGCCGGCGGTTGACGTGGACGTCGATGTTGCAGCCGCGCGCGCAGCCGGGGCAGATGGACTTGGCCGTGTCGAGGTACCAGACGCGGACCTGGAAGCGAAAGTCACGGTCCGTCAAGGCGCCCACCGGGCAGATGTCGACGACGTTGCCCGAGTACTTGTTCTCGAGATCTCGGCCGGGGAAGAGTCCGATCTCCGACTGATCGCCGCGATGGAAGATGCCGAGCTCGCCCGTGCCGGTGATCTCGTCGCAGAAGCGCACGCAGCGCGAGCACAGGATGCAGCGCTCGGCGTCGAGCATCACGTGGGGACCGAGCGGCACCGCCTTGGGCTTGTGGACCTTCTCGTCGACCATCCGCGGGTCGTAGAGGCCGTACTTCATGTAGTAGATCTGCAGCCAGCACTCGCCGGCCTGATCGCAGACCGGACAGTCGAGCGGGTGGTTGATGAGGTGGAACTCCATGATCGAGCGCTGCGTCTCCTTCACGCGCTCGGTCTGCGTTGCCACGACCATCCCGTCGGCCGCCTGGGTGTTGCAGGCGATCGTCGGCCGCGGCGCCTTCTCGATGTCCACCATGCAGAGCCGGCATTGGCCGGCGATCGAGAGGCCCGGGTGATAGCAGTAGTGCGGGATCTCGATGCCGAGCTGGCGGGCGGCCTCGATGAGGTTGGTGCCCGGCGCGACCTCGATCTCTTTTCCGTCGATGGTGAGTTTCGGCATGGGCGCTCTACCTGGCCACCGGCGCGGGCGTGGCGCGAGCCCGGGTGCCCGCGCCGTCGGTGACCAGCGCCTCGAACTCGTCGCGGAACTTCTCGATATAGGAGATGTATGGCCCGACGGCTCCGTCGTAGAAGGCGCAGATCGTGGTGCCGGCGCCGCGCTTGGCCACGTCAAGGATCGTGTCGAGGTCTTCCTTGCGGCCGTGACCGGACAGGATGCGCTCGCTCATCTTGTAGATCCAACCGGTGGATTCGCGACACGGCGTGCACTGGCCGCACGACTCGTGGGCATAGAAGCGGGCCACCACCATGAGCGCCTCGGGGATGGACACCGTCTCGTCCATCACGATGACGCCCGCCGAGCCGGCCATCGTCCCTGCGTTCCTGAGCCCGTCGACGTCCATCGTGACGTCGATCTCGTCGGCGCGCAGGATCGGCGCCGAGGATCCGCCGGGAACGACTCCCTTGAGGCGACCGTTCCCGGAGACGCCGCCGGCCCGATCGATCAGCTGGCGCAGCGTGATGCCGACGGACTCCTCGTAGATGCCGGGTGCGAACCAGGCCGCGCCGCGATTGACGATGTGCGGCACGTGCGCGATCGTCTCGACGTTGTTGACGATCGTCGGCATCCCGAACGCGCCCTTGATGGCGGGGAACGGCGGCTTGACCTTGGGCCAGCCCTTCTTGCCCTCGAGCGACGAGATCAGTCCCGTTTCCTCACCGCAGATGTAGGCGCCGGCGCCCCGGTGGACCACGATGTCGAGGCCGTCGCCGAGCAGCCCGGCCTCGTACGCTTCCTTCACCGCCGCCGCGAAGCGGCGGTAGGGCTCGACGTACTCGCCCCGGATGTAGACGAACGCCTTCTCGCACCGGACGGCGCGGGCGGCGATCAGCATGCCGTCGATGAGCGCGTGGGGATCGCGCTCCAGCAGGTAGCGATCCTTGAAGGTCCCCGGCTCGCCCTCATCGGCGTTGATGACGAGGTAGACGGGCCCGGTGTGGTTCTTGGGCACGAACGACCACTTCATCCCGGTCGGGAACCCGGCGCCGCCGAGACCGCGGAGGTTCGCCTTCTTGACCTCTTCGGTGATCCCCGCCGGCTCCATCGTCCTGGCCTTCTCCCACCCCGTGTAGCCACCGGTCTCCCGGTAGGCACCGAGCGTGTGGGCATCGGCCCGGTCGAAGTTCCGGGTGAGGATCTTCTCCGTCACCGGAGCCTCGCCAGGATCCGGTCGACCTTCTCCGGGTTGAGATCGAACTCGTAGCGGTCGTCGACCTGCATCATGGGGGCGTGCTCGCAGGCACAGAGACACTCGACGCTCTGCAGCGTGACCCGTCCGTCGTCGGTGGTTTCGTCCACGTCGACGCCGAGGCGCTGCTTGACGTGCTCGAGGATGCGGGGCGCTCCCGCGAGGTAACAGGAGATGTTGTGGCAGATGGCCACGACGTGGCGTCCCTTGGGCTGCTGGAAGTACAGCGTGTAGAACGTGACGACCTCGTG
>MNEG01000020.1 GCA_001917585.1 Candidatus Rokubacteria bacterium 13_1_40CM_68_15 | reverse complement strand
ACCATGCGGAGCGTCGTCGTCTTGCCGCAGCCCGAGGGACCAAGCAGCGTCACGAGCTCGCCCGGCTCGACCGTGAGCGATACGTCGCTGACCGCGGCGAACGCCGTCTGGCCCTCGCGCGCGAAGCGCTTCGAGACGCGCTCGAGCCTGAGCCGGGCGCCCTCGCGCCGCGCGGGATCCGCGGTCACCATCGCCGACGAGCGTGCCTGTGCATCGGTCGGCTATCCGCCGAGGAGCGTGCCGGCGCGACCCAGGCTACCGGCGTTGAGTCGCCGCATGGCCACGCTGGCCACGACGACGGCGAGGTACACGAGCAGGATCACCAGCACCGAGAACGCCGAGGCCTGTCCCAGCTCGAGATTGGTGATGCCCTCCAGGATGCGCACGGTGACGAGCGACCAGTCCAGCGAGACCAGGAAGATCGTCGCGCTGATCGCCGTCATCGCCCGGATGAAGAGCACGGTCATGCCGGCCAGCAGCGCCGGACGCACGAGCGGGAGCACCACGCGGCGGAAGGTGACGTCGCCCCGCGCACCCAGGCTGGCCGACGCCTCCTCGATGGCGGGATCGATCTGCGCCAGCACCGCGGTGGTGGCGCGCGTGCCGGCCAGGCTGTAGCGGAAGACGTAGCAGACGACGAGGATGAACGCGGTGCCCGTGAGCGCCAGCGGCGGGTCGTTGAAGGCCACGAGATAGGCGATGCCCACGATCGTCCCGGGCAGCGCGTAGTTGATCATCGCCGCGAACTCGAGAGCCCGCCGGCCCGGGAACTCGGTTCGGGCCACCAGGAACCCTAGCACGACGGCGAAGAGTCCACCGATCGGCATGCAGACGATCGCGATCACCAGCGTATCGCGCACGGCCTTGAGGCCGCCGCTGAAGACGTGAGCGTAGTGCGCGAGCGAGAGACTGTTGTCGGCGCCGAGGCCCCGCACCATCGAGGCGGCGGCGATGATCAGGTAGCAGATGAGCACCAGCACGACGACGAGCCCGCAGATGACGGCCAGGGAGGCGATGGCCGCCGGGGAGAGGCTCTTCACCCGTGTGGCGGCGCTGGCCTTGCCGGTGACGGTCACGAACGAGCCGCCGCGCTGCTCGAGCCACCGGCGCTGGCCCGCGAAGATGGCGAGCGCGGGCACGAGCAGCAGGAAGCAGAGCGCGGCGCCGCCGCGCATGTCGTAGAGTCCGGTGATCTGGAGAAACGCCTGGGTGGGGAGCACGGGGAACTTCGTGCCGGCCAGGATGAGGGGCGTGGCGAAGTCGGCCAGCGAGGCCGCCGACACGAGCAAGAACGCGTTGGCGACGCCCGGCGAGGCCAGCGGGAGCGTGACCGTGGCGAAGACGCGCCAGCGCCGGGCCCCGAGACTGAACGCCGAGTCCTCGAGCGTCGCGTCGATGTTGGCGAGCACCGCCTTCAGCGTGAGGTACGCGATCGGAAAGTAGGTCAGCGTCTCCGACAGCAGCGTGCCCGAGAGCCCGTAGATGTTGACGTTGGTGAGCCCGAAGACGTGGTAGGAGAGGAGGCCCCGGGGCCCGAGGGCGAAGATCAGCGCGATGGCGGCCGTGAACGGCGGCGAGATCAGCGGCAGCAGGACCACGGCGTCCAGCGCGCGCTCGCCCCACTTCGGCAGGTGACTGCGCACGGCGAGGAGCGCGAAGGCGAAGCCGAGCGCGGTGCCGGCCGACCCGACGAGGACGGCGAGGAGCAGACTGTTCACGAGCGCGGCGCGGTGGGTCCAGTTCTCGAGGAGACCGCGCACGGCCTCCAGCGTCGGGCCGTTGTTCCAGAAGGTCAGGACGAGCAGCCGGGACATGGGGTACAGCACGAAGAGGAGCACGGCCGCCCACACGAGGACGGCGGCCGGGGCGACGACCGGGTCCCGGACCCGGCTCACTCCTTGATGACCTCGTTCACCCAGCGCTCCACCAGCCGCTTGCGGTTCTTTCCGACCCACTCGAGATCGACGGGCAGGAGCTTCGCTTCCTTCATGAGGCTCTGCACGGCCGCGTCGATGCTGGCGTCGGGCAGCGTCGGCAGCATGTAGACGTCGTGCTTGTCGAGCAGGTCCTGCATGTCCTTGCTGAACGTCCAGTCGATGAACTTCGTGGCCAGCTCGCGATTGCGTGCGCCCTTGACGAGCGCCACGCCCTCGATGACCGCGGCCACGCCCTCGCGCGGGAAGGACACGACCATGTCGTAGCCCTTCTTCTTGGCCTCCATGGCGTCGGGCATGTGGGCGATGCAGACCATGGCCTGGGCGAGCGCGGCCGGGATCGTGCAGCCGCCACCGCTCTTGGTGTAGACCTGCACGTTCCGGTGCAGCTTCTTCTGATAGTCGACGGCCCTGTCCTCGTCCTTGCCGAACGCGTAGTAGATGGACAGGATCCGCGTGAGCGCGGTGCCCGACGTCCGCGCGTCCGCGGTCTGGATCTGGCCCTTGTACGCGGGGTCGAGGAGGTCCATCCAGGACGCGGGCGGCTTGAGATTCTTCTCCTTGAGCAGCTTCGCGTTGGACATGAAGATCAGCGTGTTCTTGGCGACGCCGGTGAAGTATCCCTCGCGGTCCCCTTCGCCGCCGCGAAGCCGTCGCCCGGAGCGCCCCAGATGACGTCGGCGCGCGGGTTGTTCTTCTCTCCGGTCGCCCGGGCGACCAGCTCGCCCGTCGAAAGGCGGATGAAGTTGACCTGCACGCCCGTCTTCGCCGTGTACGCCTTGAAGATCGGCTGGGACAACGACTCCGGCCAGGCGGTGTAGACGTTCAGCGTCTGAGCCAGGGCAGGGCCGGCGAGCCCCACGAGCAGGAGTACCAACGAGAGCGCCGTTGCCAGCAGGATCATCGTGTCCTCCGCGCCTCTCCGACCGCCGCCCAGATGCTCGCCGGCGTCAGCGGCATGTCGAGGTGAGTGACCCCCAGCGGGGCGAGAGCGTCGATCACCGCGTTCACGATGGCCGGCGTCGACCCGATCGTTCCACTCTCACCGCAGCCCTTGGCGCCCAGCACGTTGACCGGCGAGGGCGTCTCGATGGTGTCCAGCTCGAACGTCGGTAGCAGCGACGCCTTCGCGATCGCGTAATCCATCAGCGACGCCGTCAGACACTGGCCCGACTCGTCGTACGCGATGTGTTCCCAGAGTGCCTGGCCGATGCCCTGGGCGAGGCCGCCATGGATCTGTCCCTCGACCAGCAGCGGGTTGATCACACGCCCGCAGTCGTCCACGGCCACGAGGCGCAAGAGCCGGATGGAGCCGGACTCCGGGTCGACCTCGACCACGGCGGCGTGCGTGCCCGAGGGGAACGTGAAGTTCGTCGGCTCCCACACGGTCGTCGCGTCGAGTCCGGGCTCCATGTCGGGCGGCAGCGCCGTGCTGGCGTAGGCGGCGGCCGCGACGTCGGCGAGCGTCACCGTGCGCCCCGGTGCGCCGCGGACACCGAAGCGGCCGTGATCGACGACGATGTCCGCCGGCGCGGCTTCGAGCAGCGCGGCGGCGATGCGCCTGGCCTTGGTCAGCACCTTCTCGATGGACGCCGCGATGGCGGGACCGCCGACCGACATCGACCGGCTGCCGAACGTGCCGACGCCGGCGGCGACGACCGCGGTATCGCTGTGGCGGACGGTCACGTCATCCATCGGGACGCCGAGGAGACCGGCCGTGATCTGGGCGAAGGCGGTCTCCAGTCCCTGGCCGTGCGGGCTCGTCCCCGTGATGACCGTGACCTTGCCGGACGGCTCCACGCGCACGCCGCCGCTCTCCCATCCGATGATGTGCGTGGTCTTCGACGGGCCGACGCCGGCGGTTTCGACGAAGCTCGAGAATCCGAGACCGAGCCAGCGCTTCTCCGCGCGCCTGGCACGCTGGAGCTCGCGGAAGCTCTTGTAGTCGACCAGCGTCAGCACGCGATCGAGCGCCGCCTCGTACTGCCCAGAGTCGTAGACGAACCCCGACGGCGTCCTGTACGGGAACTCTTCGGCGCGGATGAGGTTGCGCCGGCGCACGTCGGCCGGATCGAGGCTGCACTGGCGGGCGATCTCGTCCATCGTGCGCTCGCAGATGTACGCCGCCTCGGGTCGTCCGGCGCCCCGGTACGGAGCCGTCGACATCGTGTTGGTGAAGACGCTGGTGAGCTCGTACCGAGCAGCCGGGATGCGATAGGGGCCGGTCAGCAGTCGTCCCGTGAGCATGCCCGCGTACGGCGCCAGCGTCTCGAGATAGGCGCCGAGATGCGAGAGCGTGCGGCACCGCAGGGCCAGGACGGTGCCGTCGTGGTCGACGGCGGCCTCGACGTCGTTCACTTGCCCGCGGCCCTGAGTCGTCGTCAGGAAATCCTCGCGGCGGGTCAGCACGAGCTTCACCGGCCGCTCGAGCCGGATCGACGCGAAGGCGCAGAGCGCCTCGTCGGCATAGAAGCCGATCTTGCAACCAAATCCCCCGCCGAGGTCGGGCACGATGACTCGGATCACCGACTCAGGGAGACGGAGGATCTGAGCGAGCCCGGAGCGCAGGCGATGCGGCGTTTGCGTCCCCGCCCACACGGTCAGGCCGCCGGCCCTGTACTCGGCCACGCATCCGCGCGGCTCGAGGGCGACTCCGGCCACTCGTTGATTCACCAGGCGCAGGCGAACCACGCGGGCGGCTCGCACGAACGCGCCTTCGACGTCGCCCTCGCTCCAGCTCCACCGCAAGACGACGTTGTCGGGAAACTCGGCGTGAACGCGCGGCGCGCCGGGTGCCACGGCCGCCTCGGGGTCGCTCACCGCCGGCCGCGGCTCGTAGTCGATCTCGATGGCGGCGGTCGCGTCGGCTCCGACGTAGCGATCCGCCGCGACGACGGCTGCCACCGGCTCGCCGACATACCTGACGACGTCACGTGCCAGCAGCGGCCGGGCGGGACGCCGGGCCATCGGGGGAAAGCCGATCGCGGGCTCGGCGTCGACGTGGCCTTCGAGGTCGCGCGCCGTGAAGACGGCGAGCACCCCGGGAAGCGCCGCCGCGCGCGCCGTGTCGACGCGGAGGATGCGAGCGGAGGCGTGAGGCGAGCGGAGGATGGTCAGGAACGCCATGCGAGGGAGGACGAGGTCGTCGACGTACCGTCCGGCGCCGCGGACCAGGGGCGGATCCTCGCGGCGCCGGACCACCGCTCCGATCATCAGCAGTACCGGCAGGCCGGAAAGTCCCGCGAGTAGACCGGCTGCTTCAGGAATTCCTCCGGATTGTATTTCCAGAACTGGCTGACGGCCGGGTACGTGTAGATCACGGTGTTCTGGAGCTTTCCGTTCACGCGCTCGACCTTGCGCACGTAGATGTTCTGGATCGGGTTGCCGTACGGATCCATCTTGATGGGGCCACGCGGCGCGTCCTTGATCTCGGCGGCACGCAGCGCCGCCATGAGCGCGGGCCGATCCTCGACCTTGCCGTTGACCGCCTTGACGGCGGCGCTCACCAGCTGGGCGCCGCTGTAGCAGTTCTCGGAGTAGACCGAGGTCGACCGGTTGTACTTCTTCTCGTAGGCGGCGCGGAAGCGCCGGTTCTCGGGCGTGTCGAGGGCAGCCGAATAATTGTGAGCGCTGATCACACCGATCGTCTCGTCGCCGAGCTGGGGCAGCACGTGCTCGTCGGTGTAGGTGCCGCCGGCGATCAGGGGGATCCGGTCCTTGAGCCCGCTCGCCCCGTACTCCTTGGCAAAGAGCACCGACCATCGCCCCAGGCCGTTGATGAAGACCGCATTGGCGTCCCGCTTGATCTGGGCGACGTAGGGACCGTAGTCCTGGACGTTGAGCGGGACCCAGAGCTTCTGGATGACCTGGCCGCCATTGTCCTCGAAGCTCTTCTGGAACGCGCCGACCGTCTCCCAGCCGAAGGCGTAGTCGAGGCCGATCATGACGACCTTCTTGTGCCCGAGCACCCTGGCCGCATATTCCCCGAACGGGTGCATGTACTGACTCGCCGCGAAGCCCGTCCGGACGAGCCACTTGGGACGCTTCCGCTGCGTGAGGTCGTCGGCGGAGTTGATCGGATAGAAGCTGGGAATGCCCTGCGCCTCGATGTACGGAACGAGGGCGTAGGCGACGTTCGAGAGGATGACGCCGCCCGCCATGTGCACGTGGTCGGTCTCGACCAGCTTTCGGAGCCTGGTCAGCGCGGTGGCGGGGACACCCTCGTTGTCCTCGAGGATGACTTCGAGCTTGCGGCCGGCGATCTGCCAGCCGCTCTCCTCCCAGAACAGCTCGCAGCCGCTGTACATGTCCTTTCCGGCCTGGGCGATGGCTCCCGACAGGGACCGCCACGACTCTCCGCATCGATGTGCCCGCTGTCGCCATCCTCGTCCTCCGCTCGAGCATCGTCCGGCCGGGACACTCTACACGAACCGGCCCGGCTGGCTGCTGACTTGATCGAAGCGCGTTCTGAGGTACGATCGCCGACCATGGATGAACAGATCGTCGAGACCGCGACCGGACTCGGCTACGTCGATCACGTCGAGGGCACGGGCGCGCGACCCAAGCCCGGCGACTCGGTGAGCGTGCACTACACGGGCTGGCTCAAGAGCGGCCAGAAGTTCGACTCCTCGCACGACCGCGGCGAGCCCATCGTGTTTCCGATCGGGCGCGGCCGTGTGATCAAGGGCTGGGATGAGGGCGTCGGCTCGATGCGCGTGGGGGGCAAGCGCAAGCTGATTATCCCCGCGCACCTGGGGTACGGCGACCGCGGCGCCGGCGGCGTGATCCCGCCGGGCGCCACGCTCATCTTCGAAGTGGAGCTGGTCGGGATCGAAGTGAAGTGAGCCGCCTGCTCGACGGCATCCGCGTGATCGATGCGGCCAACTTCATCGCCGGCCCCGTGTCGACCACCGTGATGGCCGACTTCGGCGCCGACGTCATCAAGATCGAGCCGCCGAGCGGCGACGTCTATCGCGTGCGGGGCGTCGGCTATCCGCCGAGCCCGTACAACTTTCCGTGGATCGTCGACAACCGGAGCAAGCGCGGCGTGGCGATCGATCTCCGCACCAGGGACGGCCAGTCCGTGCTGCACCGGCTCGTCTCGAGCGCGGACGTGTTCGTGACCAATCTGCCGCTCGATGCGCGCCATCGCCTGGCCGTGCGCTACGAGGATCTGGCTCTCCTCAACGCGCGATTGATCTACGCCTCGCTCACGGCATACGGCGAGACGGGCGAGGAGGCGGGCCGGCCTGGCTTCGACAGCACCGCGCTCTGGGCCCGCACGGGCCTCATGGATCTCGTGCGTCCGTCGCCGGATTCAGCGCCGGCGCGCGCGCTGCCCGGCATGGGCGACCATCCCACCGGCATGTCGCTCTTCGGGGCGATCATGGCCGCGCTCTACCAGCGCGAGCGGACCGGACGAGGCGGGATGGTCTCGACCTCGCTCTTGGCCAACGGCCTCTGGTGGAACGCGATCCAGGTTCAGGGAATCCTCTGCGGGGCCCGCACCCAGACCCGGCCGCCACGCGAGGAGGCCGTCAGCGCGCTGGGCAACCTGTACCGGTGCCGCGATGGGCGCTGGTTCCTCCTGACGATCACCGGGGCCGAGCTGCACTGGGACGCGTTCGCGCGCTGCATCGGTCGCGCCGATCTCCTTACCGACCCGCGCTTCGCGACGCTGCCGGCCCGCCGGGCGAACGCGCGCGCGCTCGTTGGAATCCTCGACGACGTCTTCGCCACCAAGAGCTGGGCGGAGTGGCGAAAAATCCTCGAGACGAGCGGCGTCGTCTTCGGCGTCGTGGCGACGCTCGACGACATCCCGAACGACGAGCAGATGGTGAAGAGCGGCGCGCTCGTGCCCATCGACGACCCCCGGGCCGGCGCGTCGCTCACGGTGAGCAGCCCGATCACGATCGAGGGCCAGGAGAAGGTGCCGCCGACCCTGGCGCCGGCCATCGGCCAGCACACGGTGGAAGTGTTGCGCGCCGCCGGCTTCGCCGAGGACGAAATCGAGCGCCTGCTTCGCGCCGGCGTCATCGCCCAGGAGGCCTCATGAAGCGCAGTGAACATCGGATCCTGACCACCCACGTCGGCAGTCTGCCCCGTCCACCCGCGCTACGCGACCTGCTCGTGCGGCAGGACCGGGGAGAAGCGGTCGATCGCGGCGCCTTCGCGCGCGAAGCGGAGGCCGCGGTTTCTCACGTCGTGCGCAAGCAGGTCGAGGCCGGTATCGACGTGGGCAACGACGGCGAGCAGCCCCGCGTCGGGTTCTCGACGTATCCGGCCCGGCGCATGCGCGGCTTCGGCGGCGAGAGCAAGCGGCGCATGTCCCGCGACATCGCCGAGCACCCGGACTACGCGTCGCGCCTGGCCCGCGCGCGTTCCGGCGCCGCGCGCATCAACGACGCGCCCCAGGCGGTGGCCGAGGTGGCCTACACCGACCTCGGCGAGGCCGTGGCCGAGTGCGATCTGTTCCAGCGCTCGGCCGGCGCCGAGGGCAAGGCCTTCGCCGAGCCGTTCATGACGGCGGCCTCCCCGGGCGTCATCGCCACGATCATGCTCGACGCGTACTACGGCTCGCACGAGCGGTACGTGCGCGCCCTCGCCCGCGAGATGCGCAAGGAGTACGAGCTGATCGTGCAGCGGGGCTTCGTGCTCCAGCTCGACTGCCCGGATCTCGCGATGGAGCGCGCCCGCTTCTTCCAGGACGAGCCGCTCGATCGCTTCCTGGCCGCGGTCGCCCTGCACGTCGAGGCGATCAACGAGGCGGTGAAGGACCTCCCGGCCGATCGCATCCGGCTGCACCTCTGCTGGGGCAATTACGACGGGCCGCACACTCACGACGTGCCGCTCGAGCCGCTGCTGCCGATCATCTACCGCGCGCGCGTCGGCGCGCTCTCGCTGCCCCTGGCCAGCCCGCGACACCAGCACGAGCTGAAGGCGTTTCGTCGCCACCCGCTACCCTCGGGGATGCTGTTCGTCCCCGGCGTGATCGACTCCACCACAAACGTCGTCGAGCACCCCGAGGTCGTGGCCGACCGGATCGCCGCGGCCGTGGAGTCGGTGGGCGACCGGACGCGCGTGATCGCGAGCGTCGACTGCGGCTTCGGGACGTTCGCCGGCTCCCAGCTCGTCGAAGAGAGCATCGTGTGGACGAAGCTTCGTGCCCTCCGCGAGGGCGCCGATCTCGCCACCCGGCGGCTCTGGGGCTGAGCGGCCCCGCGCTCAGCCGAGCAGATCCACCACGCTGAGGGTCAGGTCGGCGAACGCTTCGGGCGTGACCGACTGTCCTCGCTGGAGGATCTGCACGTCGCGGTAACCCTCGCCGGCCGGCTCGCGGTACACCTCGATCCGCTCGGTCGTGAGATCCACGAGCCATACCTCGCGGAGGCCGGCGCGGGCGTAGAGCGGGATCTTCACGCGGCGGTCGAGCCGGAGGCTGGTGTCCGCGACCTCGATGGCGAGCAGGACGTCGTCCGCCGTGGGGTGGGCGCTCGTGTAGAAGTCGTCGCGCGGACGCAGCAGTGTCAGGTCGGGCTGGGGCTCGGAGTCCTCCTTCGCCAGCTCGATGGGGTTCTGAACCTGCACGACCGCGCGCCGGCCCAGCCGCGACGTCCACAGATAGGTGAGACGGTTCACGGTGCCGGCATGCTGAGTGCCGATCGGCTCGCGGACGACGATGTCCCCGGCAAGGAGCTCGACCCGCTCGTCCTCGGTGAGGATCCCGGTCTCGCCCATCCGGTGATATTCGTGGACGCTGAATCGGCGTCGAGTGAAGGGCTCGGTCATGGTCGCCTCCGCGGCCATTCTACGAAGCTGGGGGGACGGCCGTCACCGTCGGAATGCCGATACGTCGAGTGCGAGACGGCTATGTTAGTCTCGCCAAGGTTTGCATCGTAAGGGAGGAGTGAGGATGAGCAAGGGACGATGGCGGATCGTGACGGTGGCGTTGGTGTCGCTGACCGTGCTCGTCGGCGCTTTCGTCGGCACCGCCACCGCCCAGGCCAAGCCGGAAGGCGAGATGCGGTGGGCGCTCTACGTCACGCTGTCGCCCCTCTGGTTCGATCCCAGCGAGGTCATCGGCCAGCTCACGCCCTTCTGGATCCTCTATGGCCTTCACGATGCGCTGGTGAAGCCGATGCCGGGCAATCTCCAGGCGCCGTGCCTCGCGGAGTCGTGGACGGTGAGCCCGGATCAACGCGTCTACGAGTTCAAGCTGCGCGAGGGATTGAAGTTCCACAACGGCGATCCCTTCACGGCCGAGGACGTGAAATTCAGCTTCCAGCGCAGCAAGGGCGCCCGGCAAGTGCGCGAGAAGGTCCGCGACGTCGAGGTCGTCGGGCCCTACCGCATCCGTTTCCACCTCCACCAGCCCTGGCCCGACTTCATGAACTTCTACGGCGGCCTGGTGACGGGCGCGAGCTGGGTCGTGCCCAAGAAGTACGTGGAGCGAGTGGGAGACGACGGCTTCAAGAAGCAGCCGGTCGGTCTCGGCCCGTACAAGTTCGTGAGCCACACGCCCGGTGTCGAGCTGGTGATGGAAGCCTTCGAGGGTTACTGGCGCAAGATGCCCTCGGTGAAGCGCGTGATCTTCAAGAGCGTCCCCGAGTCGACCACCCGGATGGCCATGCTCATGCGCGGTGAGGCCGATATCGCCTACTTGCTGGACGTGCCGCAGGCCGAGCAGGTGAAGCGCGATCCCACGCTCAAGCTCGCCTTCTCAGGCGGCATCGCCATCTTCTTCCTCGATTTCCTCGAGCAGTGGGATCCGAAATCGCCATGGCACGACAAGCGAGTGCGGCAGGCGCCCCCGCCGCTACGAGTTCGCCCTGCCGCTCGAGCCCGATCCGTACGATCCCGCGCGGGCCAAACAGCTGCTCGCGGAGGCCGGCTATCCGAACGGGTTCGACGGGGGAGAGCTCCACCAGCTTCCGCCGTACTTCTCGCTCGGCGAGGCGATCGTCGGCTATCTGCAGGCCGTGGGGATCCGGCTCCGGATGCGGCCGATGGAGCGCGCGGCCTACTTCTCGGCACTCGCGACGAAGAAGCTCAAGGGCATCTGTGTCTGTACCAGCGCGCTGTACGGCAACGCCGCCTCGCGCATGTCCGAGGTCATCCCGAGCGACGGCGCCTACGCGTATGGCGGCTACCCCGACATCGACGCGCTGTACAAGCAGCAGGCCGTCGAGCTCGATCGGCGCAAGCGGGAAGCGACACTGCACCAGATTCAGAAGCTCATCCAGGAGCGGGTCCGGCTCGCGCCGATCTACGAATACATCTGGCCGAGCGGGATCGGGCCACGCGTGGCGGAGCCGGCGCTGTTGCTGATCGATCCGTACCCATGGTCGGCGCCGCTGGAAGACGTTCGACTGAAGGCACGGTAGGCCCGCATGAGCGAACCACTGACCGTCGAGAAGTTCGCGGTGGGGCAATCCGTGCGTCGCCGGGAGGACCCGCGCCTGCTGCGCGGCGATGGCCGCTACTCCGACGACGTGAACCTGTCGCGCCAGCTGTTTGCGGTGATCGTGCGCTCGCCGCATGCTCATGCTTCCATTCGAGCCATCGACACCTCGGCCGCGCTGAAGGCCGATGGTGTCGTCGCCGTGTTCACGGGCGACGATCTGGCCGCCGACGGAATCAGAAACCTGCCGACCGACACGAGCCGCAAGCGACGCGACGGCTCACCGGCCTTTCCCACGCCGCGGCCGGCTCTCGCCCGTGTCCGTGTTCGCCACGTGGGCGACCCGGTCGCGCTCGTCGTCGCCGAAACGCCGGCGCAGGCGGCCGACGCGGCGGAGCAGGTCGTCGTCGACTACGAGCCCTTGCCGGTGGTGACGACAACGGTAGACGCGACGCGCGCCGGAGCCCGGGCGGTCTGGGACGAGGCGCCCGACAACGTCGCCTTCGTGTGGGAGGCCGGCAACCGCGACGCGGTCGCGCGCGCCTTCGAGGGCGCCGCCCACGTCACGAAGCTCGACTTCGTCGTCACGCGCGTCGCGGCTGCGCCGCTCGAGCCGCGCGCCGCGGTCGGCGAGTACGACCGGCGCACCGGCCGGTACACGCTCTACACGGGCACCCAGCACCCGCACGGGACGCGGATGCTCCTTGCCGATCAGGTCTTTCGCGTTCCGCAGAGCCACATGCGCGTGGTGACCGGAGAGGTCGGGGGCAGCTTCGGGATGCGGAGCGGCGTCTATCCCGAGCTGGTGCTCGTGCTGTGGGCGGCGAAGCGACTGGGCCGTCCGGTGAAGTGGACGTCGAGCCGGCGCGAAGGCCTGGTCACCGACGAGGCCGGGCGGGACAACGTCTCGACGGCCGAGCTGGCACTCGACACCGACGGGAAGTTCCTCGGGTTGCGCGTCGCGATCGGTCTGAACATCGGCGCCTATCTCACGCCGCGCAGCGCGGGGCCCGGCACCAACAACGTCGGCGGTGTCGCCGGCGTGTACACCACGCCCGCTATCCACGTGCAGACGACCGGCATCTTCACCAATACGACGGTGACCGGGCCGTATCGCGGCGCCGGCCGTCCTGAAGCGACCTACGCGATCGAGCGGGTGATCGACCTGGCCGCGCAGGAGCTGTCGATCGATCCCGTCGAGCTGCGCCGGCGCAACATGATCCCGGCCTCCGCGATGCCGTTCAAGACGGGCCTCGTTTTCACCTACGACTGCGGCGACTTCGCCCGAGGCTTCGAGATGGCGCTGAAGCTCGCCGACCACGCCGACTTCAAGCGCCGGCGCGATGAGGCGCGCGTTCACGGCAAGCTCCGCGGGCTCGGGATCGCGAATCCGATCGAGGTCGCCGGCGGCCCATATACCGCGCTGAACCCGGACACGGCCGAGGTGCGCGTGAATCCCGACGGCTCCGTGACGGTCTTCACCGGGTCGACGTCGATGGGGCAGGGCAACGAGACGGCGTTCGCCCAGATCGTGTGCGAGCGCCTCGGCGTGCCGCCGGACCTGATCCAGGTGCTGTGGGGCGACAGCGACGCGCTCGGCGCCGGCCGGGGCAACGGTGGGTCGGGCGCGCTCAGCGTGGGCGGGTCCGCCGTGACGCGCGCGACGGACAAGGTCGTCGAGCGTGGCCGCCGCATCGCCGCGCATCTGATGGAGGCAGCGCACCAGGACGTCGTCCTGCGCGATGGACGATTCACCGTCACCGGCACCGATCGTGGCGTCACGCTGGCCGCCGTTGCACGTGCGGCCTACCAGCCGAAGCAGCTCCCGCCCGGCCTCGAGCCGGGGCTGAGCGAGACGGCCGCGTTCACGCCGCCCGCGGTGACGTTTCCGAACGGCACCCAGGTGTGCGAGGTCGAGATCGACGTCGAGACCGGCGTCGTGCGCGTCGTGCGTCACACCGTCGTGGACGACGTGGGCCGGATGATCAATCCGATGCTGGTGAAGGGCCAGATCCACGGTGGGGTGGTGCAGGGTCTCGGTCAGGGCCTCTTCGAAGTCCTCGAGTACGACGCGGAGACCGGCCAGCTCCTGACCGGCTCGTTCATGGATTACGCGATGCCGCGCGCCGATGACGTGCCGTCGTTCGAGGTGGACTCTCACGAGGTGCCGACGCAGATGAACCCGCTCGGCGCCAAGGGCGTGGGCGAGGCGGGCACGGTGGGCGCGCTACCGGCGTTGATGAACGCGATCAACGACGCGCTGGCCCCGCTCGGCGTCCGCCATCTCGACATGCCGGTGACGCCGGCGCGCGTCTGGCGAGCTATCCGCGACGCGCGATGACCGCCCGCGCGAACAGCTCGAGCGAGCGGCAGACCTGGGCGTGGGAGAGCTTGCCGAAGCTACACACGAGCAGCAGCGTGTCCACGCCGATCGCTTCCAGCCGCTCTACCTGCCTCGCGACGTCCTCCGGTGATCCGATGAGCATCCCGCCGATCGCCGCCAGCTCGTCGTAGGTCTGTCCGCCCCACACGCGCGCCGTCAGCTCCTTGAAGCGCTCGTCCGAATACCGGGTCGGCAGGGGAGGCGACGCCAGCGACGACAGATACCAGAAGCCCTGCAGCGCCACGGCGCCGTCGGCACGCGCCGCCTCCGCCGTCTCGGCGACGTAGGTCTCTCGGCAGAGCAGGAGTCGTGGCCGGTACGGGCCCTGGCCGGGAGTCTCAGCCCGGCCCGCGACGGCGGCGCGATATTCCTCGACGCACCGGGCCACCACGTCCGTCGGAGTGAAATGCATCGCGACCGGCCACCCTCGCGCTCCGACGCGGGCGGCCGTGGCCGGGCGGCTCGCCACCATGTGGAGCGGCGGGTGGGGTCGCTGGAACGGGCGCGGTCGGAGGCTCAGCGCGGGGAAGCGCCAGTACCGGCCCTCGTGCGTGAAGACATCTTCCATCCACGCCTTCAGCACGACGTCGATCGCCTCCTCGGTCATCGCCGTCGCGTCGTCGAAGCGGAGCCCGAGCTTGGCGAACTCGCCCGGCCGCACGCCCTTGCCGATCCCGAAGTCGAAGCGACCCCGCGCCAGGTTGTCGAGCATGGCCGCCTCGGCGGCCAGTCGCAATGGGTGATGAAAGGGCATGACGTTGACGTAGTTCCCGAAGCGCATGCGTGTCGTGCGAGGCAGCGCGGCGGCGATGACGAGGTTGGGACTGGGCAGGAGCGAGTAATCGGTGAAGTGATGTTCGGCCAGCCAGCATTCGCCGAAGCCCAGGCGTTCGGCCAGCGCGATCTGGTCGAGCATCTCGGCGTAGGCCTGATCGTGGGCCACGCCGCTGCCCTGGCAATAGTAGAAGAGTCCGAAATCCACGAGCGTGCGGCGGGTCAGCTCACCATCGCGAAGGTCCGTTCGATGTTCGCGAGAAGGCCCGCGCGCCACGGCCGGTACTCGCCGTATTTCGAGAACGCCTTCTCGTACGTGGGCGCGAGCTTCGTGGGCACGCGCTGCTTGACCTCGTCGAGCGTGGCGCCGGCGGCGACTTCGTGACGCACGGCCTCGACCATGTCGTGCACGTAGCTCCGGAACGTGCGGAGCCAGTCGCGGCCCGCAACCTCGCCGTGGCCCATGATGATATGTGTGAAGTCGAGCTGGGCCAGGCGGTCGAGCGTACCCACCCAGTCTTCCGGATAACCGTCGCCCATGTAGGGTGTCCAGCCGATCATGGCGTCACCGGTGATCACGATCTTCTCCTTCGGCAGGTAGACGAACACGTCGCCCTCGGTGTGGGCTCGACCGAGGTGGAGGAGATGGATCTCGCGGTCACGGCGGTAGAGCTTCATCGTCTGCTCGAAGACGATGGTCGGCAGCGCCGGCTGCAGCGTCCGCACCTCGGCCAGGTAGGCCTCGGCCAGCCGGACGTTCGCCTCGAGCTGCTTCCGCTCGGCCGGCGTGCCGGCGGCGGCGAGATCGGCCTTCAGCTTGGCAATCTCGACGGGAACCTGCCGGCGATGATCGTCGATACGCTTGAGGCCCTTGCGCCGCATTGCCTCGCGCGTGATGTCGTTGCTGACGATCTCCGCGCCCGGATGGGCGGCGGGGTACACTTCGTTGCCGTGCCAGTGGTCCCAGTGGAAGTGCGTGTTGATCACGTAGCGGACGGGCTTGGGTGTGAGCTCGCGCAGCCGGTCCACGATCACCCGGGCCGCCGAGGGCTTGGAGTGGGTGTCGACGATGACGACACCGTCGTCGCTCTCGATGATCGCGGTGTTGCAGTTGACCTTGTAGGCGGGGGCGGCCACCGCGGCGTACACGCCGTCGGCGACCTTCATGATGTCGAAGCGTGCGTCTCCGCTCTCCGGGCTTTCGTGGGCGCAACAATCAGTCATGGCGTCAGAGGATTGCCGCACCGCGGCTCGTTGTCAACGCGTGCTATCCTCCGCGCGGAAGGAGAGTCTCATGGCCAACAAGAAGGGAACCGGGCTGTTGATGGTGTGGGCCGACGTTCCGCCGGACAGGGAGAAGGAGTTCAACCGCTGGTACAACGACGAGCACCTGGCGGAGCGGCTCGCGATTCCGGGCTTCCTCAGTGGCGCGCGGTACGAAGCCGTGAAGGGCAGCCCGAAGCATCTCGCCTACTACGAGCTGGAGAGCCCGGCGGTGCTGGAGAGCCCGGCGTACAAGAAGGTCCAGGCCAACCCCACCGAGTGGACCAAGCGCCTCGGGCCCCAGGCCATCGGCACCACGTACATCCGCAACGTGTCGGACGCATGGACGTGCCGCGAGACGTCGATGACGAGTGGAACACCTGGTACAGCACGATCTACGTGCCGAACTACGAGAAGGTCCCCGGCGTCATTCGCGGTCGGCGCTATCGCGCCGTGACGGGCGCGCCCACGTATCTCACGCTCTACGAGTTCGAGCACCCCAAGGTCTCCGAGAGCGCGGCCTGGAACACGCAGCGCGACGCGGTGCCCGTTTCCACGCGCATGCGCTCGCACATGACCCACGCTCCGGGCTCGCCGGGCGTCTACGTCAAGACATTCGAGCTATGAAAGTCACCGGCGTCGAGAGCTGCATCCTGACCGTCCCGACCGCCAAGCCGATCGCGCTGGAGTTCGCGCACCACAAGCT
>MNEG01000048.1:13526-87681 GCA_001917585.1 Candidatus Rokubacteria bacterium 13_1_40CM_68_15 | reverse complement strand
GGAAGGCCAGCAGCTCTATCCTTCCCGAACGCTCGAACGCACGAAGTTCGCGACGCCAGGCACCACGTTCGCAATAGACTCGCAAGGGCTTCATCGCCGGCGGCGGCAAGCCAAAGTTAGGCGTTCCCTTCTTCCAGCCAATGCTTGAAGGCATCGAGATCGGCATCTGGATGAAAGAACCGGATACCCAAGAGCGCCTCCAGTTCAGCTCGTACCCTCAAGATGTCACCCTTATCGCGCGTGAAGAAACATCTACAGCCCGTCTTGTATGCAGAATCAATGTGTCGCACATCGATCTCGTTGCCGCGCCCGACGATTGACTGAATGCGCTCAAACATATCCGACTCGCGGTCTGAGAAGCGGATAGCGGTATCCGCCCAGGTGATGAACTTCGCATCCATCGTGATCCGCGACGGTTGGGCGCGCTCCTTGATTCGTCGGTTGCGGTTCTCGTACGGAAAGGCCACCAGGGTGATCGTCCCTTCCCGTTGTAGCGCGCGCAGGGCTTTTGTGACAGCTCCGTCTTCACAATACACTAGGCGGGTCGAGGCCCCTTTGTTCGTAGGCTCGAACATAGCCGAGGGCGTCGGAGCCGGCAAGGCTCTTCCCATGAGCAGCATGATGAACCGACGACCTGTTGCGTCCTGTCGCCCGTCCTGCCGTGGTCTGCCGTGTTTTGCCGACTGCCACTGCTAAATTCCCGCTGAACAAGCCGTGCGGGGTATAAAGGACGAAGGTGCTGATCTACGCCACACGCCGGATCTTGTGGCTGGTGCCCACGCTGCTGGCCATGGCACTCGTGACATTCCTGGTGATGCACGCCACGCCGGGGAGCCCGCTCGACCCCATCGCCGAAGGCGCCAATCCGCTCACGCCCGAGGCCCAGCGCAATCTCGCCGCGCGGTACGGCCTCGACCGGCCGCTGTGGGAGCAGTTCGCGATCTTCGTCGGAAAGGCGGTGCAGGGGGACTTCGGCACCTCGTTCGTCTATCGCTCGCGCACGGTGGCGGAAATCATCGGCGAGGCGCTGCCCGTGTCGCTCATGCTGGGAGCGATGGCCATGGCTGTCGCCGTCGCCGGCGGCCTTGCCCTCGGCGTCGTGGCCGCGGTCCATCAGAACCGCACCTGGGATTACGTCTCGGTCAGCGTCGCCACGGCGGGCGTGGCCGTGCCCAACTTCGTCCTGGCCGTCTTCATGATCATTCTCTTCTCGCTGATGGTGCCGCTCTTCCCCACCGGCGGCTGGGAGTCGCCGCGCGCGTGGGTGCTGCCGACGTTGACGCTGGCCCTCGGCCCCCTCGGCATCGTCGCCCGCTTCACGCGCGCGGCCGTGCTCGACGTCATTCGCTCGGACTTCACGCTCACCGCGCGGGCCAAGGGCTTGAGCGAGGCGCCGGTGATCTTCAAGCACGTGCTCAAGAACGCGCTGATCCCGGTGGTCACCGTGCTGGGGCCCATGTTCGCCGCCATCGGCACCGGGTCGTTCTTCGTGGAGTCGATCTTCCGCGTGCCCGGGCTCGGCCGCTTCTTCGTGCTGTCGATGACGGGGCGCGATTACCCGATGATCATGGCCGTCGTCCTCACCTACGGCGCGTTCCTGGCCGTCATGAACCTCGCGGTGGACCTTGTCTACGGTTTCCTTGACCCTCGAATCAGATACTAGGGCGCGGGCGGGCTCGCTGGCGCGCGACGCGCTCCGGCGATTACTTCGCAACAAGCTCGCGGTGGCCGGCGGACTGGTGGTGATCGCGCTCTGCGTGGTCGCGATCTTCGCCAACGTGCTGGCCCCCTACGCCTACACCAAGACGAACTTCGGCCGGCTCAACGAAGGGCCATCGCGCGATTATCCGCTCGGGACCGATCAGCTCGGCCGCGACGTGCTCTCCCGGATCATCTATGGCGCGCGCATCTCGATGCTGGTCGGCCTCGGCGCCCAGGTCATCATCGTCCTCCTCGGCGTGCCCATCGGCGCGCTCTCCGGCTACCTCGGCGGCCGGACCGATCTCGCGCTCACGCGCATCGTCGACGTGATGTACGCGTTCCCCCGCCTCCTCTTCGTGATCCTCGTCATGTCGATGCTGGGCGCCGGCCTGGCCAACATCTTCATCGCCATCGGCGTCACCGGCTGGGTCGGGATCGCCCGTCAGACGCGGGCCCAGGTGCTCGCGCTCAAGGAGAAGGAGTTCGCCGACGCTGCCCGCGCGCTGGGGGCCGGCGGCGGACGCGTGCTGGCTCGCCACATCGTGCCCAACGCGCTCACGCCGATCGTCGTCGCCGTCACATTCGGCATCCCGGAGGCCATCTTCACGGAGGCGGCGCTGTCGTTCATCGGGGTCGGCATCAACCCGCCCACGCCCTCCTGGGGTCAGATGGTGGGCGAAGGCCAGCAGTACCTGCGCTCGTACTGGCACCTCTGCGTCTTCCCGTCCATCGCCATCGCGGTTACGATGCTGTCGTTCACCTTCCTGGGCGACGGCGTCCGCGACGCGCTCGATCCGAAATTGCAGTAGCCGCGCCAGCGAGAGGAGTGTGTCGATGGAGCAGCTCGATCTGCTCGAGCGGAGGCTGGCCGTCCTCGGCGTCGGCCGCCGCGAGTTCATGCGCGTGGCGGCGGGCGTGGTCGCGCTCGGAGCCGTCGGCTTCGACGCGCGGCGAGCCTCGGCGTCTCCGCGGCCGGCCCCGGGCGAGCGGCTGGCCAAGGAGCAGGTCTTCCGCTACGGTGGCGGCGGCTGGTACCAGAAAGACCCGTCGAGTCACGACTACAACAAGGACCTCTACTGCCTCGGCGTGCCCGCCCTCTTCGCCGGGCTCATGAAGTTCAACGCCGAGCTCGAGGCGGTGCCCTACGTCGCCGAGAAGGTCACCTCCAACAAGGAGGCCTCGGTCTGGACCTTCGCCATCCGAAAGGACTCACGCTGGTCCGACGGCACGCCGTGCTCGGCTCACGACTTCGAGTGGTCCTTGAAGCGCCAGCTCGATCCCGCGACGGCCGCTCCCTACGCCGCGTTCCTCTACGACATCAAGAACGCCGAGGCCTTCAACAAGAAGCAGCTCGCCGACCGCAATCAGGTCGGCGTGCGGGCGAAGGGCGATTGGACGCTCGAGGTGACGCTGGAAGGGCCGCGCGCCTACTTCCCCGTGCTGTCCGCCTATCTGGCCGCGCTGCCCGGGCACCGGGCTTCGATCGAGAAGCACGGCGACAAGTGGACGGAGGCCGCCAACATCGTCGGCAATGGCCCGTTCGTGCTGGAGAGCTGGGAGCACCATCGCACGATGGTGCTGCGGAAGAACCGCCACTTCTTCGGCGTCAAGGACGTCCTCCTCGACAAGGTCGTGATCCCGATCATTCCCAACGCCGCCGGCGCGCTTCCGTACGAGAACAACGAGATCGACATGACGTCGCTCCAGGTCGGCGACCTCAAGCGACTGCAGTCGAGTCCGAAGACCGGCCGGGAGGTCTTCCGCTATCCGTTCCCCGGCACCTGGTACCTGCTTCCCCAGGTGACCAAGCCCCCGTTCGACAACATCAAGGTCCGGCGCGCGGTGGCTCACGCCATCGACCGGGACAACGTCGTGAAGGTCGCGCAGGGCTTCGCCATTCCCGCGCACGCCATGATCCCGCCGGGCGTTCCCGGCGCGCTCGACGATCCCCGCATCAAGGCGATCCAGCGCTTCGATCCCAAGCTGGCGATGGAACAGCTCAAGGGCACGTCCTACGAGCGCGGGCGGAACTGGCCGAAGATCACGCTGTCGATGCGTGAGCAAGCCCTGGGCTCCAAGCCCCTGGCCGAGGCCGTGCAAGCGGTCCTGCTCGAGCATCTTGGCATGCGTACCGAGCTCGAGGTGCTGGAGCCGCGCGTCTTCCTCGAGCGGGTGTGGAAGCAGGATCTGCAGCTCATCTGGATCAGCTGGTTCATGGACTACCCCGACCCCCACAACGAGTACTTCGACACCTTCTACGGGAAGAAGACGACAGGCCGACGGCAGGCGTGGGTGAACGACGCGTTCGATCGCGAGCTCGAGGCCGGGCGTGACACGCGCGATCAGGCCAGGCGGCTCCAGCACTACGCGCGCGCGGAGGAGATCCTCCAGACCGACGTGGGGTACGTCCCCGTCGCGTGGTTCGTGCGCTACGGGGCAGCCAAGCCGTGGGTGCGCGGGATCGAGAAGAATCGGCAGGGCGAGATGGTCATCGAAGGCAACGCGTACGTCGACATGCTCTCGCACCTGTACATCGTGGAGCGCACATAGGACGTTCGCCCTCTCAGCATCGCAGCCGCCACTGCGCCTGGCGGCTCCGAAGCTCCCGCTCGATCGTGCGGGGGTCCTCGTCCGCCCGGCGCGTGTGATACGGTGTGACCCACACCTCGAGGGCATCGCCTCGCCGGCGCTTCAGGCTGTCCCAGGCGCGTCGCACCGCCGATGTCAGCGTGACAGATGTCGCGTTCATGATGAGCCTCCTCTGACCGGCGTGACCCCGGCGGGAGACAGGCGTGAAATCGTCCCTGACGGGGAATCGCCAGCACCGTTGCCCGCAACAAAATCGCGAGTATCATGTCGAACGGAGGGCTGATCATGCTAGGCGTCGCGCTCGTCGTCATCACCGGTGTCGTGGTCGCCATCGGCGTGCGCTACCTCGAGCGCCGGCGCCTCTGGCGCGATCGTGCCGAGCACCTGCAGCGGCGGCTGGTCGCCGAGCTGCGGCGCGACCCGGCCCTGGCCGGCCTCGTCTTCGTCCCCGAGGTGTCGGTCGATGTCGACGGCGTGACGAACGTCGCGCTCTCGGGTGTGATGCCCTCGGACGCCGAGCGCGCCCGCGTAGTCCATGCGGTCGAGCGGGGCGTCGCGCGACTCTTTCCCGGCGCCAGCGTCGAGGACGCGATGCAGACGGAACGGCCGGGACAGCGCGCCGCGAGCTAGCGGCTCGCGCCGGGCAGCCGAAGCTTGAGCAGCCGGCGGGCGTTGCCCTCGTAGATGATCGCCTTGTCCTGGGCGGTCGCGCGCATGCGCTCCATCGCGGCGATCGTGTCGCGGACGAATCCCGGCCCGCGTTCAGGATCGAATGGCATGTCGGTCCCGAACAGGATGTGATCGGCCCCGAAGAACGCCAGCCCCGACTCCATCGCGTGCCAGGCGCCGAAGAGCGCGGTGTCTCCGTAGAACATCCGGAAGTAGTCGATGGGCCGCTTGCGCAGTCGGCCGAGGGCGGCACCGTCCTCGACGTCGTCGCTGCGCGTGCCGAGCTGGTCGAGGCCGCCTCCGACTCGTCCCGCGCAGAACGGAATCATCGCGCCCATGTGATGGGTGATGATCACGAGGTCGGGGTGGCGGTCGAAGATGCCCGAGAAGACGAGCCGGCCCATGGCCACCGACGTCTCATACGGCCAGCCGAACGCCCACCAGAGATCGAACTTCGAGCGCGGCTCTCCCACGTAGTCGGCGACGGCCGGCCTGGCCGGATGGAGCCAGATCGGTAGCCGCCGCTCGGCCATCCGGTCGAACAGCGGCTGGAACTCCGGCAGGTCCAGCGGACGCCGATTGACGTTACTGAACATCTGCACGCCCGTCGCCCCCAGCCCGTCGATGGCCCGGTCGATCTCCTTCAGCGCGGCCTCCGGATTGTTCATGGGTAGCGACGCGACGAAGCCCGGGAACCGGTCGGTATGCTTGGCGACCAGCGCGGCCATCTCGTCGTTGGCCAGGCGCGCGAGATCGGGCGTCACGTCGGGCCCACCGATGACCTCCAGCGGAGGATTGGCCAGCGTGAGCACCTGCACGTAACCGTCGTAGCGATCCATGATCCGGAAGCGCTGCTCGACGTCCACGAGGACCGGGATACCGCTCATTCGCTTCTGGAGCGTCAGGCCGGGCGGCGCGACCGCCAGCATCCGGTCGAAGAACTTGCGCGGCATGATGTGAGGGAAGACGTCGATCTTCATGAATCGGAGCGCGAGATAGGTATGAACCGTGGGTGGCCTGTTCGAGGTGCGGCGTGGCTGCGTTCGTCGTGTCGATCGATCATTTTAGGCCCGTGGGTGGCCTGTTCGAGGTGCTGGGTGGCTGCGTACGTCTTGCCGATTGATCATGTTCCGGGCAGGGTGGCTGCGTTCGTCGTGCCGATCGATCATTTTAGGCCCGTGGGTGGGCTGGTCGAGGTGCGTCGGGCTCCGTCACGCCCGTTCGTTGCGTCGCGGTCGCACTGCGCTCGACGAGGACCAGCGCCAACCCGAGCGCGAGGCCGAGCACGTCGATGAGAACTTCCCCCACCGCCTCCGAGAGTGCCATGCTCTTGGCGAACGGCAGCACTGACAGCGGCGGCATGAAGAGCAGGAGCCCGGCCACCCACGCCCACGTACGGCGGAACCAGCTGAGCGGCCGGAACAGATAGCCGGCACACCCGACGCCGAGCAGGATCACGCCGATGGAGGCGGTCACGACCGCCACCGTGATCTGAGCGAAGCTGCCCATGAAGATCAGTGGTGGATGGAACACGAAGACGAACGGCACGATGTAGGCAACGATCCCCAGCCGCATCCCGTCGAGGAGAAGAACTCGCAAGAACTCGAGCAACAGAATTCCAATTCTCTTCTTCACGCAGCACCCACTTGAAAAGATCGATGAGCTTCGTGATTTCACGACGGTCGTCGGTAGCGACATGCCAAGGATGATGCTCACGATCGCGGTCAAGATGAGCAGCAACACGATGTTCCCGCCCGCCATGCTCACGAGGAGGAGCGGGAGCTTCGACGTGAACCCCGAGAGCTGGAGCGAGCCGATGACGACGCCGGCCAGGGTGGTGATGGCCACGAGGTCGAGCATCGTCCGCCCGGTACCCTCGAGCGTCTCGACGATGCTGCGCCAGGTCGGGCGCGTCTCCTTCTGCAGCGCGCCCACGCCGAAGGTGACGGCCACGGCGAGCATGCCCGCCTGACCGGCTTCCCAGTTCGAGAGGATCAGCGTCCACACCAGGACGGCCAGTGGCGCCAGGAACACCCAGCCCCGGCGAAGCACCGGACGGATCTTCGGCAGCTGCTCGCGCGGCAATCCGGCCAGGCCGAGCTTGGCCGCCTCCAGATCCACCTGAACGAACAGCGCGAGGTAGTACAGACCCGCCGGGATCGCGGCGGCCAGCGCGACCTGACCGTAGGGAATCGCCAGGTATTCGGCGATGAGGAACGCGGCCGCGCCCATGACCGGCGGCATGATCTGGCCGCCGTTCGACGACACGGCCTCGATGGCGGCGGCCAGATGCGATGGATAGCCCGCGCGCTTCATCATGGGGATCGTGATGGCGCCGTCCACGACGACGTTGGCCACCGCGCTCCCCGAGACGGTGCCGTAGAGGCTCGACGAGACGACGGCCATCTTGGCGGGGCCACCCCGGTAGGAGCCCATGGCCCACATCGCCACGTCGGTGAGGAACTTGTCGCCGCCCACGGCATAGAGCGCCTGACCGAAGAAGATGTAGGCGACCACGATCGACGCGGTCACCGCCAGCGGCACGCCGAAGATGCCGTTGCTGTCGAGGTAGAGGTAGACGGCGATGCGCTGCCAGCTCGAGCCCTTCGCGTAGAACACACCGGGCAGCAGCCATGCGAACTTCGCGTAGAGCACGCACGCCAGCGCGATCCACATGAGGGCCCAGCCGGCCAGCCGGCGGACCCCTTCCAGCACGAGCACGACCGCCAGCACACCCAGGAGCAGCTTGTCCCAGGTCACGATGCCGAGCGTGTAGGCGATGGTCGGATAGAGGACCGCCACGTAGCCGCCGACCACGATCGCGCCGGCGGCGAGGAGCCAGTCGTACCAGGGCACGCGGTCGAGCGACGCCCCGCCGCCGACCCGCACGCACACGAACACGGGCGCCAGCCCGAGCCCGAGGAAGAGGCCGAGGTACTGCTCGTTGAAGAACGCGAAGGGCAGGTAATGGTGAACCTGGGTCGCCCACAATCCCCCGACGACCGCGAGGGAGATCAGCAAGAACCGCTCGACGACGCGCGCCGTGCCGTCGAGCTGACGGAAGCGGGCGATGATCTCGGTCACGCCGGAATCACCTTCCGCCGAGCAGGCGCTGCTGGGCCTGCTCCATCTCCGGCTTCCAGAGCCCGCGCTCCTTGAAGAAGCGCACAGCCGCCGGGTGGTACGGGATGGTCACGTCGCTGCCCACCCCGCGCTCGCGCGTCCACTCTTTCAGCATCGGGTGGACCGGCGCAAGCTCACCCTCGTGCTCCCAGAGGGCCTTCAGCGCGACCTCGACGACGGCGTCGGGCAGGCTCTTGCCGGCCGCCAGGTGGCTGTCGTAGGCGATGAAGCAAGTGTCCTCGACCACGCCGGTACCCTCGCCCTTCTTCACCCAGCGCGGGTAGTAGCCGGGCACCGCCGTACGCAGCCGTTTCTCGCCCTCGGGCGAGCAGTCGATGGAGACGAAGCGCACGCCGACGGATGCGTCGGCCTCTTTCGTCTTGGCCGAGTTGAGCGCGTGCTCGGTGGCGTCGGCCCGTCCCTGCATCAACGCGTCCACGCCATCGTTGACGGCGGGGACGGGGACGACCTTGACGTCGTTCCAGGTGAGGCCGGCGCTGGCCAGATGACCGAACATGTTGTACCAGACGGCCAGGTGAGCGGGATACTCACCGGTCAAGCGCTTACCCTTGACGTCGTGGACCGTCTTGATCGGGGAATCCTTCTTCACGAGAAGGCCGACAAGGAGCGGCGAGCCGCGCATGACCAGGCGCAGGTTGGGCGCGTGAGGGAACGGATTGCGGCCGCCGATCTTCAACGACGGCCCGCGATAGGCGAGGCCCATGTCGACCGCGTTGACCAGGCCGAAGTCGACCTCGCCGGTGTTCAGCAGCGGCAACATGGTGCTCGTCCCGGTGTAGGGCTGGACGACCATCTGGTAGCCGGCGTGAGCCGAGATGACCTTCGCGAGTCCGCTGGCGACTGAGTAGTAGGTCGTCCCCGGCGGATTGGTTGCGAGCGTCACCTGCTTCGGCAGCTGCGCGTGAGCCGTCGTGGCGGCGAGCAGCCCGACCAGCGCGGCCAGTGCGCGGAGCACAATCATCGGCGTCTCCTCATCATTTGGGGGGACCCGTCCCGCTTCCCCCCAAACCCCCCTCGTTCACGGTGCGCGCGACCCAGCCCGATCCCGCCCCAAACCCCCTCGTTCGCGGTGCGCGCGACTGCCTCAATCGTCAAGTGCCCACAACGCTGGCGGCTGGCCCGTGAAGCCGAGTTGCGCCCAGCGCGCGGCAACGTTCTCGTACACGGACCGGCGGATCTTCGTGCGCCTCGAGAACTGCTTGAGGTAGCGGTGCTCCATGCAGGCGTTGATCAGCGCCTTGGATCCGTAGGGCCGCTCCTCGGGCGGGTTCTGGGTCGGATCGAGCCACGTCGACCACGTCGCGCGCAGGAAGTCGATGTCCTCGACCGGATTGCAGCGCGTGGACATCGCCCAGATCACCTGGTTGATGTTCGAAGGATCGACATCCTCGTCCACGGCGATGATCCACTTCGCGTAGTACGCGCCCCCCGGGCACTGGGCGGCGAGCGCGAGCGCCTGGGGGGCGTGGCCGGCGTAGCGCTGCTCGAGCGAGATCACGGTCATGCCCCAGCCGCCCGCCGCCGCGGGATGCGAATAGACGCCCCGGAGCCCGGGCACACCGAGCCGGTCGAGGTCGTTCCAGATCCGCGCCGACCGCGCGATGGAAAAGAGCGTGGAGTTCTCGTTGGCGGGATAGTCCGCCATCAACGCGTGGGTGAGGATCGGGTTGTCGCGATGGTGGACGGCCTTCACGTGAACGAGGAACGCCAGGTCTTCCGGGCGGCCGTAGTATCCGGTGAACTCGCCGAACGGCCCCTCGAGCTTCTGCGAGTCGGGCGGGATGGTCCCTTCGGCCACGATCTCCGCGCGGGCCGGATAGACGAGGCTCGTCACCTCGCCCTTCACGAGCTCCACGGGACGTCCCATCAAGCCCCCGGCAAAGTCCAGCTCCGAGACGGTCTTGGGAAACGTCTGACAGGCGACGATGAAGAGCGCGGGATCGATGCCCCAGCACATCACGACCTCGCACGCCTCACCCCGGCTCCAGTACCGTTCGATGTGGAGCCGCGCGTCCTTGCCCGGTGAGAGATAGAGCCCGACCTGATTTTTGGCCTGGACCATCTGGCGATAGGTCCCAACGTTGAGCCAGCCGCCGTCGGGATCGCGGGTGATGATGGCGTCGCAGGTCCCTATGTACTCGCCACCATCGCGCGCCCAGTGGCGCGCGGCGGGGAAGTCACGGATGTCCACCTTGTCGTCCCGGAGGTGGTTCTCGTTGGCGGGCTGGCCCTCACCGTCCACGATCACGGGTGGGATCGCCAGCGAGAATTTGCTCTTGCACCTCCGGACCAGCTCCATCACACCGAGACCAGGCGGCTCACCGATGGCGACCGCGAAGCGGTCCACGCTCGAGCCGATCGGATTCCAGAGGGCGCGATGGCCCCGCGGTGACTCCTTGATGTTCTCGAAGAGCAGCGTGGGGGCGTTGATCTCCTGATGGGCCATGTACGTGATCGCGCCCATCTCCTCGTTGCGGCTGACCTCTTCGCGCACGCGCATAAGCTGGCCGATCCGCTCGACCGCATCGATCCACGCGCGCAGATCGCGGGGCGCCTGTCCCGGGCTCACGGCCTCGGAGCCGGTGGGCGCTCCGACGTGGACGCTCATCTCCTCCATCGCGTCAGTCTTCCAGCGCCCAGAGCGCCGGCGGCCGGCCCTTGAAGCCGAGCTGCGCCCAGCGGGCGGCGACGCTCTCGTACACGGACCGGCGGATCTTGGTGCGCTTCGAGAACTGCTTGATGTAACGGTGCTCCATGCACGCGTTGATGAGCGCCTTCGAGCCGTACGGCCGCTCCTCGGGTGGGTTCTGCGTCGGATCGAGCCAGGTCGACCACGTCTGGCGAAGGATGTCGATGTCCTCGATTGGGTTGCAGCGCGTGGACATCGCCCAGATCACCTGGTTGGTGTTCGACGGATCCACGTCCTCGTCCACTGCGACGATCCACTTCGAGAAGTAGGCGCCGCCCGGGCACTGCGCCGTGAGCGCGAGGGCCTGGGACGCGTGGCCGGCGTAGCGCTGCTCGAGCGACACGACCGTCATGGCGAAGCCGCCGGCGGCGGCAGGATGCGCGTAGACGCCCTTGATCCCGGGCACTCCGAGGCGTTCGAGGTCGTTCCAGATCCTCGCCGACCGAGCCACCGAGTAGAGCAGCGCACACTCGTTGGCCGGATAGTCCGCCATGAGCGCATGGGTGAGAATCGGATCGTCGCGATGGTGAACGGCCTTGACGTCGACCAGGAACGCGAGGTCTTCCGGCCGCCCGTAATAGCCCGTGAACTCGCCGAACGGTCCTTCGAGCTTCTGCGAGTTCGGCGCGATCACGCCTTCGACGGCGATCTCGACGTGCGCCGGATACAGCAGGCTCGTGCGCTCCGCCTTCACCATCTCCACCGGCGCGCCTTTGAGGCCGCCGACGTAGTCGAGCTCGGACACTGTCTTGGGAAACGTCTGGGACGCCGCGATGAAGAGTGCGGGGTCGATGCCCCAGCAGCAGACCACCTCGCAGGGCTCGTTCCGGCTCCAGTAGCGCTCGATGTGCAGCCGAGCGTCCTTCCCGGGCGAGAGGTACAGGCCAACCTGATTCTTGCCCTGGACCATCTGACGGTACGTTCCAACGTTGAGCCATCCGCCATCGGGATCGCGCGTGATGATCGCGTCGCAGGTCCCGATGTACTCACCACCGTCACCGGCCCAGTGGCGGGCGGCCGGGAAGCCGCGCACATCCACCTTGTCGTCATAGAGATGGTTCTCGTTCACGGGCGCGCCCTCGCTCTCGACGAGGACGGGTGGGATCGGGCTCATGAGCTTGGTCTTGCACCGGCGAACGAGCTCCATCACTCCAAGCCCCACCGGTTCCCCGATGGCGACGGCGAAGCGGTCGACGCTGGAACCGAGGGGGTTCCAGAGGGCGCGAAAGCCGCGAGGCGTGTCCTTGATGTTCTCGAAGAGCAGCGCTGGGGCGTTGATCTCCTGATGGGCCATATAGGTGATGGCGCCCATCTCCTCGTTGCGGCTGACCTCTTCGGTGATCCGACGCAGCTGGCCGATCCGCTCGACGGCGTCGACCCAGGCCCGCAGGTCTCGGGGAGCTCGCGCTGCACCGTCGATCGGCGGGCGCGAGAGAGTCATCGCGGGAACCGATATCTCCTCCATCGCCGTCCTCCCAGGAACACGCTCTACGTGAATGGTCACGGGACCGGTCACGTCACATGTGGCAGGGAGGCATTCTATATGAAACGGCTGCTGCTGCTGGCTCTGGGGATCACGGTGATGGTCGGTGTCGCGATCGGCCCCGCCTCGGCAGGTCAGCTCGTCGGACAGCCCAGCGTCTTCCCTACCTACCGGGACCCGTGGGCATCCTGGGGACACCAGCACCGGCATACGACGGTCGTCGTCCCAGGGCCCGGAGGTGTGGCAGTCGCCCCGGGTAGCGTGGGGACGCCGGTGATTCAGCCGGCGTGGTACCCGAGCCAGTGGGTATGGAATGGATACGCCTGGGTCTGGGTACCCGGGCACTGGGCGTACTAGCCCGTCAGCGCGGCTTCAGCTCGATTTTGTAGCCGTCCGGATCGCGGATGTAGATCGACGGGCCCCGACCATAGGCCCCGCGCCGGTCGGCAACCTCGCCCTCCACCGTCACCCCCCGCGCTTTGAGCTCCCTGGCGACACCCGCCAGATCATTGCAGTCGATTGACAGGCATACATGATCGACACCGCCGGAGGTCGGCGTGCCCACCGAGGCCGGCACCAGATCGATCATGTGACCGCCGAAGCGAAGATGGATCAGCGATAACCGCTCGTTGACATGGTCGACGGTGCATCCCAGCATCTCGACGTAAAAGCGCTGCGAGCGCGCCTGATCCGATACCCGGAGCACCACGTGATCGAGGCCAAGCGGTTTGAACACGGCCCGTATTGTGCTCCCGACGCTCGTCCCTGGCGAGTGTCTTCAAAGCTGGGCATTGAAAGCCATCGCGCGGGCCGTTAGAGTGCCGGGCGATGACAGGCGCGAGATTGCGGGATGAGGTCGGTGTCGCGATGCCACTGACGTTGATCGCGCTGGTCATCCTCTCCGGGCTCATGATTGCCTTCGCCGTCCTCGCCCAGAGCGAGCCGGTGATCGCCGCCAATCAGTACCGGGGCGCCGTCGCGCGGGCGCTGGCCGAGAGCGCAGTGGAGCGCGCCGTCTGGGCCCTGACCGCCGGGTCTGGCGTGAGCGGGGGCATCGGTCCGCCCTCGAATGGTGTCGTGGCGGGCCCGCCCTACGATGGTGGTACCTACATCACGATCGGCGCAGGCGGTTTCACGCTGAAGATCACGGGCGTCTCGATGAGTGAGGCCAAGATCGAGGCGGTCGGCTCGACGCCGAGCAACACGTCCACGGGGAGCGCCCATCGGAAGATCACCGCCACCCTGATGCGGTTCCCGAACTTCGGTCTCGATGCGCCCTGCGCCCTCTGCGTGAAGGGCGATCTCGAGGTCAAAGGCAGCTCCACCATCGACGCCCGAGGCGACACCTCGTGCGGCCGGAAGTACGGGGCGTACACCGCGGGCACCACCATGACGCTGGACGCCGCGTCGATCTGGGGGGCGACGGACGGCAACGACACCGGGAACGAGACGACAGACGTCGTGATCAATGCCCCGACGTCGGACTTCGATGCCTTCACGCTCGGCGCTCATCACCTGGCCGTGCTCAAACAGATGGCCAGGACCAGCGGCACCTACATCGGTCCGGGCTCACCGCCCGCCGGCGGGGCGAGCTGGACAGGGGCCGCGACGTTCAACGCCTCGAACCCGATCACGAGGAACGGCATCGTCTTCGTCGACACGATCAGCGGCAACCCTCCCGCGGCCAGCAATCCTGACGACTACGCGAACGTCGACTTTCAGGGCACGCCGTTCTCGATGGGGGACTTTCACGGCTGGATCATCGTGATGGGAAATGTCATTGGCATCAACGCCAGTGGGGCGATCCGGGGTCTGCTCTACGTGGTCAATGACGTGACGTCGAACGGTGGCAGCACCCCCGTCAACGGCCTCGTCATCGCCCAGAACCTCAACGCCAGCAACGGCTCGCAGACCGACGCGACGGTGTCCTTCAACTGCGCCAATGCCAACGGCGCCGGGAAGGTTCCGACCGGCTGGTTCCTTACCGCGGGCAGCTACAAGGAGGTCAGCGGGCACTAATCTCCTACCCGTGGTAGTGGCGCTCGGAGCCGACCCCAGCGGTGCTGTCGTCCTTTTTCCGACGGATGTGCGGGCGGCAATTGGGTAGCATCGCTGGAATGCGTTGGGTCGTCCTCCTCGGCGTCGTGCTCCTGGCTACGAGCGCATGCGCCGTGCTGCCCACACCCATTCCCGAGCGCGCGTACTACCCGGAGGCGACCGGTCCCCATACGAAGCGCCTCTCGGAAACGCTCTACCGCGCGGCCGTTGCCGCCGGCGACGACCCCGCCCGCTACTCGTTCGCGATGATCCAGACCTCGAAGGTGGCTGCCGTCACGCACGAGGAAGGCGTCTTCTACTTCTCGGAAGGCCTCGCCGCCCAGATCCCGGAGCACGTGGACGCCTTCGTTGCGCACGAGGTGGCCCACGAGGTGCTCGGGCACGCCGGCAAGCGGCGCGCCCTGTCGCTGGGCGTCTCCGGTGGCTTCACCGTGATCGGGTTCGTCGTGCCGGGCCTGGGACTGATGGACTTCCTCGTGAACCCGGTCATCGTTCGTGCCTTCACGCGGGATCAGTCACTCGACGCCGACCTCAGGACCATCGAGATCTTGCGCGCGATGGGACACGAAGCGCCGCGCCGCACGCTTGCCGCCGCGTTGAAGGCCGCGGCCTCGCTCAACGGCCCGCCCGAGGGCACACCGTTGCTGGCGATCGAGCCCGATCTCGAGGATCGGCTTGCCGCTCTCGAACCCCTCGAAGCCGAGCCAAAGGGTCTCGCCAAGAACACTCCGCCCCAGCGCTGACCTGCGCGCCTTTCAGCTGTCGGCGCCTTATCGGGTGGCGGGTTCCCCTCGGAGACCACGCAATCCACATCACGCCGTCGCCGTCTTCTTGCCTCAGGTTCCCTCAACCCCCTGAGACACGGGTCTCCGGAGGGAAACCCGCCACCCGACAATTCGTAACGAACTGAAGGACGCCAGGTGACGCGGCGGCGCGGGGTTACGGCGCGCCGTAGAGCCGGCGGTACTCGTACCAGGCAAGCATGACGCGCTTCACGTAGAGCTTCGTCTCGTCGAATGGGATCTGCTCGACGAACGCCTCCATGTCACTCGTCTTCCGCGCCTTCCACCATTGCCGCAGCCGGTTGTCGCCGGCGTTGTAGGCGGCGAGCGCCAGCCGCGGATCGCGGAACTCTTTCATCAGCCCGGCGAGAAACGCGGTGCCCAGCTCGAGATTGGCTCGCGGGTCCTCGAGCAGCTCGTCGCTGAACACGAGCCCGCGATGGCGAGCCATCGGCCCGGCCGTGCCCGGCATGAGCTGCATGAGCCCGCGGGCCCCGGCCCGGGACTGTGCCCTCGGGTAATAGCTCGACTCCTCGCGGATCACCGCAGCCACCAGGAAAGGATCGATCCCGGCCCGTTGCGCGACGTCGGCGACGTCCGAGCGCCAGCCGAAGGGATAGAGCATCTCCCAGAAGGCGCGCGGCAATGTCGGATGACCGGCGGTGGCCACGTCGGTGAAGTGCCGACGGAGGATCCTCAGCGCGAGGTGGTAACGCTCGTCCCGGACGTAGGCGCCCGACGCGCCGTAGAGGCGGACGGGATCCCGGACCGAGGCCAGCACGACGTCTCCCAGCTCACGCAGCGCGAACTCGACGAGGCCGATGCGCCGCAACAGCTCCACGCGCACGAAGCCGGGATCGTCGACGACGGCCTCGCGGGGATCGGCGGGGAGCCGGATGGCCGGCTCACCGGCACCCGGCCCCGACGCTCCGTCGACGGCGACGCGGCTCGCCGCGAGGACACCGTAGTACGAGCGCGGTGCTTCGGCGAGCACGCGGCGATACGTCGGCTCGGCGGAGGCGAGGCCGGTCGTCTGCTCGCGAATGCGGCCGGCCCAGTAGAGGGCCGGTACGCGAAGCGCACGACCGCCGGGAATCTCCCCGACGCGGACCCACGCCTGCTCGGCGCCGGGAAGATCGCCACGCAGATACGCGATCCAACCCAGGCGCCACAGCGCCAGGCCGGCGACGTTGCGCGTGGGGTAGCGGCTGGCGAGCGCGCGGTATGTGGCCGCTGCCTCGACGTGGCGGTCCATGTCCTCGAGCGTCTCGCCCTTGAGGTAGCCGGCCTCGGCGGCCTCGGATTCCGTCGGCGCGCCCTCCACCTGCGTCAGCACGGCCAGCGCCTTCGCCCGCTGGCCGGCGCGCCGGAGCAGTCGCGCCTGCTCGAGCCTGATGGCCGGGCGCCGCTCGGGGGCCACTCGATCGGCGACCACCGTGAGCGTTCGCGCCGCTATCTCGTAGCGCCCGAGACGTGCCGAGGAGTCGGCGACGATGCGCAGCGCGCGCACGACGACGCCGGGATCGCCCGCCTCGTCGGCGATCCGCTGGGCCTCGTCGGACGCCGTCTTCGGTACGCCGCCCTTGAGGAGGCGCTCGGCCCGATCGAGACGCTGCGTCGTCGACAACGGTGGTATCGCGATGCCGGCCGCGGCCAGCGCCGCCAGACGATCCTCGGCTCCGTCGGCCCAGCCTGTCGTCGGCGCGAGGATACGAAGCTCGCGGTACGCGCTCGCCGCCGCATCGCGCTGGCCCCGCGCCTCGCCCGTCTGCCCGAGCAGGTAGAGCGCCTCCGGCAAGCTCGGTGAATCGGGATAGGACGCGATCAGCCGCTTGAGCGCGATCTGCGCGCCTTCGTCGTCGCCGGCGCGCGCCGCCAGCGTCGCCGCCTCCAGCAGCGCCTCGGGTGCGAGGAGGCTGTCGGCATGGCGGTCCACGATCGCGATGACGACCGCACGGGCGGCAGTCAGATCCCCCTCGCGGGCGAGGCCGTCGGCGAGGACGAAGCCGAGGTAATCGGCGATCGGGCTCGTCCGCGCCGCGTCGCTCGCGAACTCGCGGACCACCGGATCGGTATTCCCCTGCTGGTACTGGACGATTGCCTCCGCCCACACTCGCTCGATGTCGGGCGTGACGGCACGCGCTCCGCTCTGGATCGGCGGTGGCGCCGACGATCGGTGGGTCGACGCTCGCGGTGACCGTTGCCCCGCCAGGGCCGCCATCGGGATGAGCGCGAGCGCGACCAGCGACAGGAGCGCAGCGTCGCGCATCGCCCGTCGCGTGAACGCGATGCGCTGCAGCGCCGTGATGTTGGCGAGGATCGCGAGCACCCACAGCGCCGGCTCGAGGAGGTCCAGGAGCGCGCCGGCGATGAGGCAGATCAATCGCTCGGGCCGCTCCATCATCCCGACGCGACACTCGATGCCGATCGACTCCGCGCGCGCCTTCGTGTAGCTGACCATCACGCTGCCGACCAGGGCGGCCATGGCGAGGATGGCGCCGCGCGCGTGCGGGGTACGGGCGAAGAGCACGACGATGCCGAGCAGCACGACGAGGTCCGAGTACCGGTCGATCACCGAGTCCAGGAAGGCGCCGAACGGCGTGACCTGACCCGAGGCGCGGGCCAGCGATCCGTCGAAGAAGTCGAACAGGCCGGCCAGGATCAGGAGCAGGCCGGCGCTGCGGGTCCGCCCGGCGACGAACGCCGAGGCCGCCAGCAGGCTCACGCCGAGGCCCGCCAGCGTGAGGTGATTGGGACGGAGATGCAGGCGGAACAGCGCGTAGCCGATCGGAGCCGTCCAGCCGCGGAGACTATCCCGGTAGCGACTCAGCACGATCGAGCGTACCTCGGGATCACAGGGGCTGCACCAGCGCCTGCTCGAGCGCCTGTCGCAAGCGCTCGAGGGCATCCGGATCCTCGACGCGGCGGCCCTGGCCGTCGTGGACGTAGAACGTGTCGTACGCCTGATCGATCTCGGTCGCGATGCGTGCGCTGCCGATGTCGAGGCCGCACGCCGACAGCGTGCGCGTGATGAGATAGAGCAGTCCGAGACGGTCCGGGCACTTCACTTCCACGACGGTGAAGGCGTCGCTCAGCGTGTTGTCGATCCCGATCCTGGGCGGCTCCGGTACCACGGTCGGCAGCCGGCCGGCGGCGCGGCGCCGCTCGAGCAGGGCGTCCACGCTCTCCTCACCGGTCAACACGGAGCGCAGCGCGGCCAGCGTGCGCCGCCAGTGGGCCGGCGACGTGATCGTCTCCCCGGTCGGATCGTTCACCTGGAAGGTGTCGATGGCGATGCCGTCACCGCGCGTGGAAATCTGGGCCGACATGATGTTCACCCCGTGGGCGGCCAGCGTGCCGGCGATCAGCGAGAAGAGACCGGGCAGATCTCGGGTGACGACGACCAGGTCCGAGGAGCCGAGATCGGGGTGGTGAAACAGCTCGGTCGCCACCGGCGCCTCCTCGAGGCGCTGGAGCAGGCGCAGGTGTTCCGCGATGCGCTGCGCGCTCGTCGTCGCCAGATAGCGCTCAGACATCATGGCCAGGTGGCCCTTCACCGCCTGCACGGACACGTCGTGCTTGACGAGCGGCACCACGCGCTCGGCCAGCTGGGCGCGGTTCGGGCGCTCCTGGCGGCCTCCCGTCACGCGGGCCATCGTGCGCGCGTAGAGCTCGTGCAGGATCACCGCCTGCCACGGCGTGAGCACGCCCGGCCCGACCGCGCGCATGTCCGCCCACGTCAGCAGGTAGAGCATCCGGAGGCGCTGGGGATCGCTGGCGGCGGCGGCGAAGTCGGCGATCGTCTTCGGATCGTCGATGTCACGACGCTGGGCGACGTGGGACATCGTGAGGTGATGGGCGACCAGGAACTCGACGACGGCCGCGTCGGCGACCGGCAGGTCGAGGCGCGCGCAGAGTGCCTGGATGAGCGGGATGCCCTTCTTGACGTGGCCGTGGCCCTTCGCCTTACCGATGTCGTGCAACAGCATGCCGAGCATCAGCAGCTCGGGCTTCTCGACCTCGCTGAAGACCTGCGCGGCGCCCTCGGACTCCGCCGACTGTCCCGGCGCCAGCGCCTCCATGTGCTCGACGGCCAGCAGCGAGTGCTGATCGGCCGAGAACTTGTGGTAGACGTCGTACTGCACCAGGCAGGTCAGCGCGCCGAACTCGGGCAGATAGCGCCCGAGCACGCCGAGCTCGTGCATCTCGGAGAGGGTCACCGCCACCCGCCCCCACGTCCGGCAGATGTCGAGAAAGAGCTCCCGCACGACCGGCGAGCGTCGGAAGCCGTCGTCGATCAGGTCGAGCGAGTCCTCCACCGCGCGCTCCAGCTCGAGGGAAAGCTCGCAACCGAGTCGATGGAGATGCCAGAACACCTTCATGAGCCGCGTCGGATCGGTGGCGAACACGGCGCTGTCGCGGTCGGCGAGGTGGAGGCGGCCATCGATGAAGACCAGACCGTCGGCCAGGGCCTGGTGGCGGTTGCGCCGCTCGGCGGCTCCGCGCACCGTGACCGTCTCCTGGCAGCGTGCGATGAGCCGCCTCGAGACCCGATGGATGGCGCGCGCGTGCAGGTAGTACTCGCGCATGAAGCGCTCGACGTCGAGGCTCCGCTCGTCACCCTCGTAGCCGAAGTTCCGCGCGATGGCCGGCTGCACGTCCCGGCCGAGCACGTCGTTCTTGTGGCCGGCCAGAAAATGCAGCTCGTTGCGGACACGCCACAGGAACGTCAGGGCCGCGTCCGTGTGCGCCTGCTCGCGCGGCGTGATCAGCCCTTTCTCGCTGAGCTCCCGCAGCGTGCGCGTGCCGAACTTGGCGGCGGCCAGCCACATCGCCGTGTGCATGTCGCGCAGGCCGCCCGCCGATTCCTTGATGTTCGGCTCGCCGATGTAGGGCGACGCGCCGTACTTGCGGTAGCGCTGATCGCGCTCGGCCAGGGTCGCGGCCAGGAATTGCTCGAAGTCCCGGTGGTAGACGTTCTCCTCGAGCACACGGCGGAACTTGGCGAACAACCGACGGTCGCCGGCCAGGAACCTGGCGGCCTGCATGGAGGTGCGGCTGGCCAGATCGGTCCGGGCGATCGCGACACAGTCCGGCAGCGAGCGCAGGCTGTGACCGATCTGCAATCCGAGGTCCCACAACGTGTAGAGCAGCTCCTGGGTCACCCGCTGGACATACGGGGACAGCTCACGGTCGTGGATCACCATGAGGTCGATGTCCGACGACGGATGGAGCTCGCCTCGGCCATAGCCGCCGAGCGCGACGACCACGAGCGGCGCCGCCGCCAGACCGTCGGTGTCGGTCGTAATGAGCTTCGTCAGCGACTGCACAAGGTCGTCCACCACACGGGCATGGGCCTGCACGCACTCCTGACCGGAGGCGCCGCCGGCGTGCATGACCTTCACAGAGTCGAGCCCCTCGGCGAGGGCAGCACGGAGGAAGTCGAGCCGGAGTCGCCGCCGGTCGTCCGCACGCTCGGCCTTGGCCTCGGCGCGCCGGGCCCGGCGATACAGCTCGGGCGACATGACGAAGCAGAGCGTAGCAATCCGCGGCGAATACTGTCAAATCGGACGCGGACTTATTACAATGCCAAGATGCGGCGAATCTGGCGTCCCGTCGTTGATCGAATTGCGCCCTATGACCCGGGGCGGCCCCTGGAGGCGCTGGCCTCCGATCTCGGACGGCGCGACCTCGTCCGCCTGTCCGCCAATGAGAGCCCGCTCGGTCCATCGCCCCACGTCGTCGAGGCGATCGTGCGGGAAGCCTCCCGCGTCCACCTCTACCCCGACGGGGGCTCGACCACCCTGCGCGAGGCACTGGGCGCGCGACTCGGCGTCGCCCCGGCCCAGATCGTCGTCGGCAACGGCGCTGACGAGTTGCTTGCCATCATCGGCTGGGCGGCCCTGGAGCCGGAGGACGAGGTGATCATCCCCCAGCCGTCCTTCGAGCCCTACACGACGGTCGTCGAGCTCATGGGCGCCCAGGCGGTACCCAGCCCGCTCGCGAAGTACGAGACCGATCTGGACGACATGGTCCGCCGACTGACGGCGAGGACGAAGGCCGTCGTGCTGTGCTCGCCGCACAACCCGGCCGGCACGATCATCCGCCGGGCGCCACTCACCGCCTTCCTCGACGCGCTCGGCAACGACGCACCGTTGATCATCCTCGACGAGGCCTATTGCGACTTCTGCGAGGATCCCGAGTATCCCGACGGCATCGCCCTGCTGGCCCACTATCCCCGCCTCATCTTGCTGCGAACCTTCTCGAAGATCGCCGGGCTCGCCGGCCTGCGTGTGGGCTACACGGTCGCCACGGCTGACGTCGCCGAGCGGCTCAACCGCGTGCGCGCGCCCTACAACGTCAATCGCCTCGGTCAGGTCGCGGCGATCGCCGCGCTCGAGGACCGCGTCCACTGGGATCGCACCCGCGACGTCGTGATCCGCGAGCGCGAGTTTCTGTCCCGCGAGCTGTCCCGCCGCGGGTTTGGGTTTCCGCCGTCGCAGGCGAACTTTCTCCTGGTGCAGGTGCCCAAGGCGAGCGCCGTGCTCCAGCGCCTCCTGCGCGCCGGGATCATCGTGCGCGATGGCGCGGCGGTCGGCTTTCCCGAGCACTTGCGGATCGCCGTGGGGGATCACGCGGCGAACGTGCGCCTGCTGGAGGCCCTGGCCTGACCTGATCGTCTGGACGCGATTTCTGAAGTGGGCACGGGCACCCGGGCTTCGCCACGCCCGTGCCCCGACGCAAACTCACTCGCGGTTACTTTCGTACGCGATCTGAGTCGTGACTGGGCGACGCTATCCGAGCTAGCCCCGGCCGTCGGGAATTTCAGCGACCACGTCGTCGGCGCAGCGCTTGAGCACGGCGATGAGACGGTCGCGCGCGTCACCCGCGTGCTCCGCGGCATCGACGGCGTGACGTGGCACTTCGCAGCCGGCCAGCACCCCTGTCGTTCCCGCGATCGTGACGGTGTAATGCTGCTCGCGCTCCTCGACCCCGACGACGCTCGCGTTCGGCGCGATTTCCGGGACGAGCGATTCGATCAGACGACGGCCATCCATGGACACCTCCGTGATGAGTGCGAGCGTGCCAGGGCTGCAACGCAAGTGCCAGTGACGTAGCGCGGGTTATCCACAGCGCGTTCTACAACTTGATCACGCGGTCTCTACAAATTTCACCGCGCCACGGTCGGGACGCGGCTGCGCCGGACATGGCGAGGACGCAACTGGCGTGGCAACGAAGCTCGGCTTGACGTCAGACCACGCGTTGCAACGCTCTGGCCTTTCGCTTGCACGCCATCCTTTGTTCTTCACCGCGGCGGCGAGAACACCATCGTCAGGGGCGTGTTGTCACGATCGGAGGCTCGCCGTGGAAAGCATGGAGCGGTTGACCGAACTTCGAGAGAACGGAACGATGCGATGGTCCGGGGAGCAACGCGCGTGGGTTGCCGAGCTCGACGATGTGGTGAGCGCGCTCGCCCACGACGGGTTCGAGGAGTACAAGCGCGAGATCGCACGCTGCGGCCATGATCGCGCCCCCGCCGGAGGCGTCTGGCAAGGGCTCAACAGCAAGACGGGCGCGGTCGCGTCGGCGATCTGGGTGAGGGCGGAGACTCCGCTCGTGTTCCTCGACATCGACGGCGAAACGGTGCGCGGCGATGTCTAGACCGACGGACGACTGGTGGGCCGACATCGAGCGCGATTTCCTCGAGAGCCTGGAGGGCGACAGCGGCACGACCTCGCTTCAGACGATCGCCCGGCGACTCCACATCTCCGAGGACGCTGCCGGTTCTCTGGTGGCCATCCTCGCCCGTGAGGGAAAAGTCCGAATCAGCGTCGTCGAGCGCCGCCACCGCGGTGACGAGGCGGCGTAGGAGGAAGTCAGCATGGCCGAACAAGAACAGAGTGAGCTGTGGGCCGACGCCAACCGCCGGCTGCTCGGCGATCTCACCGAGCTTTCGATCGCAGCGGTCAAGGAGACGAGCGGGCTCCTGGCCGACCTGCAGCGCTCATCGCTCGACGCTCTGCGCGAGCATCAAGACGCGATGCTGCGCTGGCACGCCATGTGGCCGGAGCTCGTCAGCGATCCCCTGCGCTGGTATCAGACAGTGCTGCTCGAAGGTGTGGACACGGCTCAGCGCACGTTCCGGCTGATGGGTGCCAACGTCCGCGCGCTGAGCCAGGCTGTGGACCGCGTGCACGCCACGGCCGAGCAGGCGGGTCAGCGCGTGCAGGAAACGCTGTCGAGCACCGCAGCGCGCGCCCGCGAGACCGTGCGCCGCGCCGCCTGAACTGAGCTATCCTCCGCGGCGTGGCGTCAGGCTACGCCGTCAAGCTCGCCGAGGAGCTGATGGATGCCGCGTTCCAGGCCAGGTGGACGGAGCGTGAGGCCATCGGTCCGGTTGCTCGGCGCGTCCTCGGTGCGATCATTCGTCGCCTGGCCGCTGGCGAAGGCGCGCTTCCCGTGGCCGGGTTGCTGCCGGATCACGAGCCCACCGAGGTCGCCGCCGCCGTCGCGGAGCTGGACGAGTTCGATCTGGTGCTGGTCGAGGCCGGCGCCATCGTCCTCGCCTATCCGTTCAGCGCCAGGATGAACGCGTTCCGTCTCGAGCCTGCCGATGGACGCCCCCGGTATGCCTGCTGCGCGTTCGATGCCCTTGGCGCCGCCACGCTCATGGGCGAGACGCTCACGATCCACTCCCGCTGCCACGACTGCGGCGAACCACTCGTGCTGCGCATCGCCCCCGACGGGCCGCTCGAGCCGACGCCGGCGATGGTGTGGCTGGCCAAGCGCGAGGACATCCGGGCGAAGGCCTGCGCCGGCCTCTGACACACGATCAACTTCTTCCGGTCGGAAGAGCATCTGGGTCGGTGGTGGAACGCGACGCGCGCCGACGGCGCCGCGGCAACCGTGGTCGAGACGTTCAAGGTCGCCGCCGAGGTCTTCGGCCGGCGCTTGCCCCGGCTGTTGGGACTGGGAGCTTAACGGCGGCGAGCGCGGGCGGCGGCCAGCTCCCGCTCGAGGTCTTCGACGCGGCGGGCGAGCTCGTCGCGCTCGCTGCGCAGCGCATTGAGCTGCTGCTCGCGCATCGTCGACCGTTGCTCCTGCTGGGCCAGCCTCGTCTGCAGCGCCGCTTCCCGCGCGTAGACGTCCTTCATCTCCGCCTCGAGACGTGTCATCCGCTGCTTGGTCGGAACCCAGCCGGCAAAGACGGTGTAAGCCAGAAGTCCTGCCAGCAGGACCGCGGCGACGACGATCAGCCAGGGAGTCGTTCGACGAGGCTCGGCGGCCACGGCCCGTGATTCTAGCAAACCGGTCGGCGGCGTCGCGCACGCGATCTGCTATGATCGACGGAGAAGCTTCAGCGGACGAGGGAGGATACTCGTGGAGCTGCGACGCTTCTTCGACCAAGCGGTTCGGGCGTCGTTCAACGACCTCGCCATCGCGGACGAGCCGGCGGCAACGTACCTCGCCGACCTCCTCACGCGCTTCGCTCGCACCGAGAACCTCTTTCCCGCCGGCGTCGCGCTGCCGCGGCTGGAGACCGTCGTCGACATGCTCCTCGAGGTCCAGTCGGCCTGGCAGGAAGACACGCCGACGTTCCAGCCGGAGCACGAAGTGTCGGTTCGTCGCCATATCGGCGACTACACCATGTTCATGACGGGCGTCTTCCGCGAGCGGGTCGAGCGCCTGGCCAGTCACGCCTTCTACGTCGCGCAGGGCAAGCGCGCCTACCACTTCGTCTCCGAGCATGCGCGCGCCACCCAGCGGGCGGCGCCGTACCGGCGGCTGGCCGAGCACTTCGAGAGCTTCGCCAGCGCGCTGGACTACACGCGTCGAGTCCACTTCCGCGACGGCGCCGGTCACCGCTTCTTCGGCCTCGCCTTCGAATGACGCCGGCGTCCGAGCCGGCGGCCGACGCCGCCTGCCGGCGCCTCCTCGATCACTGGCTGGCGACGAAGGTGCTGCCCGGCGCCACCGAGGTCACCGTACTCGCGGCGGCGCCGCCGGCCCGCCTCGAAGAGACCCTGTGGACCTTCGCCCGTGAGCACGGTGCGGCCGCGCTTCCCCTCCTCTCCGCGCTCGCCGACCACACGACTCGCGCGCTCCGCCGGCCCGCCCGGCGCGTCATCTATCGCCTCGCCCAGCGAGGCGTGACGGTCACGCCCACCGCTCCGGCGGCTCGTCCACTCGTCACGCGGGGCAACGCGCGGCCCATTCGAGCCTGGCTCTCCGGCATCGACGGCACCGGGTCCCGCGCGTCCTGGATCCTCTTCGAGGGCGCGTTCGGCACGCTTCGTCTCTGCTCGCTGATCCTCAACGACGAGATCGGCATCCTCGACGTGGCCGGTGGCGACATCACCAGGAAGCGCCTCGAGCGTGAGCTCGCCGAGCTGGCCGCGTCGCAGAAACTGCCATGGGTCGAGACCGATCCCGAGCGGGCGGCGGGTTTCGTCGCCGAGGCGCTCGCCCGTCATCGTCGAGCGGCGACGTCGCCGCCGGCCGCCTTCGAGCGCTGGCGTCCGCTCTTCGACGACGTGGCAGCGGCCGGGCTGCCTGCGCTGGCGCCGGCGGACCCCGCGCTCGTCGAGCGCTCTGCCGAGCTGCTGCATCTGCCCGAGCTGACCGGATGGTTCCTCGAGCCCGAGCGCGTCCAGCCCGACGCCCTCGAGATGCTGCAGGCACGTGAGAGCCGGCTGGTCGTCTCCGACCAGATCAAGGGCGAGCGGCAGGAGGCGCTGATCACTCGCGTCGTCGAGCGAGAGCTGACCCCGGACGCGCGCGATCGCTGGACGCGCCGGCTCGCCGAGATGGCGCTGGTCTTCGATGCAACCGGCCGCGGCGAGCATGCTGCGCTCGCCGGCGCCGCCGCGGCCGCGCTCGCCGACGACAGCCGCAGCGTGCACCGCCACCCGTTCGCCCGCCAGCTGGCCGCACGGGCGCTCGAGGTGGCGGGCGAGGTCGCGCTCGGCCGGCTCTCGGCGGCGGATGCGACGCGACGGCCCAACGTGCCTGGAACAGGCCGCCCACGGAGCGATCCGGGCTCGCGGCGGCCGCTCCAATGATTGCGGGCATCCGCGTCGGCCACGCGACCGACCCCGTCGGACTCACCGGCGTCACGGTCGTGCTCAGCGACGCGCCGGCCGTGGCCGGCATCGCACTGCGCGGCGGCGCCAACGACGTCGTCGGGCTCGACCACCTCGACTCAGGACACCTCGTGGGCACGGTGAACGGCATCGTGCTCGGTGGCGGCAGCCGCTTCGGCGAGGAGGCGGTCTACGGCGTGATGCGCTGGCTCGAGGAGCGCGGCGTCGGGTTCCGCGTGGGCGCGGCCGTCGTCCCCCACGTCCCTGGCGCGTTCCTGTTCGACCTCAACGTCGGTGACCCTCACGCTCGCCCGACGCGCGAGATGGGGTACGACGCGGCGAAGAGCGCGGCCGCGGGCCCCGTGGCCGAGGGCAGCGTGGGCGCCGGCACCGGCGCGACCGTCGGCAAGGTCAACGGGATCGCCTGCGCGATGCGGGGAGGCGTCGGCATCGCCACCGCCGACGCCGGTGACGTCGTCGTGACGGCGCTGATGGCGGTCAACGCCGTCGGCGACGTGCGTGATCCCGAAACGGGGGCCTTGATCGCGGGAACGCGGGAGGCGCCGGGCAGCCGCCGCCTCATCGACTCGGCGCGCGCCATCGCGGCCGGCGCGGGACGCTTCGGAGGTCCAAGCCACACCACCATCGGCGTGGTGGCGACCAACGCGCGTCTCATGAAGGTGGAGGCGACGAGGGTGGCCTCGCTGGCGATGGTCGGCTTCGGCCGTGCGCTCTCGCCACCGCATACGGCGTTCGACGGCGACTCGCTGTTCGTGCTGTCCGTGGGGGAGACGGCCTTCGATCTCACCCGCCTCGGTGTCCTCGCCGCCGACGCCGTCGCCCGCGCGATCGCTCGGGGCGCGCGCGCCGCGACGTCGCTCCCGAACATTCCGGCCGCGCGAGACCTGGCCGCTATCTGAACAGCCAGCCGATCGCCGTGTAGGCGAGCACGATCCAGACGATCCACAGCCACCGTCGGAGGACCCGGGCACGCTCGAGCGGCATCGGCTCCAGCACCAGTGGGTGCAGTCGCCGGCCGACGAGCCAGCCCCCGGACAGACCCCCGATGTGGGCGCCATTGTCGATGTAGGGCGTGGTCAATCCGCCGAGCACCGTGTAGATGGCCCAGACGATCAGCACCACGCCGATGCGGCGGTCGCGCACGAGGAGCCGATCGCGGTGGCGGCGGAACAGCGCGATGGCCGCGCCCTGCAGGCCGAAGATGGCGCCGGAGGCGCCGACCGACGGGCCGGGACTCCACAGCAGACTGAGCAGCGACCCGGCCACGGCGCTCGCGACGTAGAGCACGACGAATTGCCGCCGGCCGAACGCGTGCTCGCACACCATGCCCAGGATGAAGAGCGCGACGGCGTTGCCGACCAGGTGATCGAAGCTGCCGTGCAGGAACGTCGCGCTCAGCAGGCGCCAGTACTCGCCGGCGGCCACGGCCGGCCTGAAGAGGGCGCCCATGGTGATGATGCCGTGGTCGGTGTCGAGAGCGTCGAACGCGACCTCGACGCTGAAGACGAACATCAGCACTGCGATGAGCCCCGTGGTGACCCGCGGCAGGCGGCGCATCCGGCGCTCGAAGTCCACGCGGCGTGAGAGCAGCATGTCGGAGGTGATGCGGAGCGGGCGCTCGACGTCGTGCGTGATCCAACCCTCCCCGTCAGCGGCCCTCGCCGGTGTCGAGCATCACGCCGAGGGCGAGCCCGACGCGCCGGTCCAGGATCTGCTCGGGATCGCCGGTGAGGTCGAGGACGTACCGGTCGAGGATGGTGAACTTCCGGTTGAACTCACCGAAGACGATGCCGGCCGACCCGGCGTCGAGACGGACGAGGATGAAGTTCGTCCGCAGGAGACCGAACAGCGACCCGAGGACGCGTCGCAGCAGCGACAGCACGATCGAGTCCTCGATGGCCATCGCGGTGCGCTGGCCGGCCGGCGTCTCCACGTACCAGCGCTTGCGAAAGACGTTGTGGATGTATTCCTTGCGCAGCCGGGCGAGCGTGAGGCCGCTGGCCGTCACCACCGTGTAGGTCCGGGCGAGGACGGCCACCCGTTGATCCTGCCAGACGCGGAGGAGGACTTCACGGCGCGAGTCGTCGCGGAAGACGGTCACGTGACGCAACGGCCGGGCCGACATCGAGACGACGATGAACGTCGCCAGCGCGAGCCCGTACCCGAGCAGCGCGGCCAGAGCCCCGAGCGTGGCGCCGCTGGCGGCCACGACCTCGCCCGTCCACGCCATCACCAAGGACGCGGCGATCGCGGCCAGGAGGTACGCCAGCACCGTTCGCAGGAGATAGGTCGGGCGCTCGACGTAGAGGATCGGCCGGCCGTCCCCGGACCAGACCTCGTACTTCGACGAGATCGAGAGGACACGCTCGCGAAGCAGGAACACATCGCGATCGAACGCCGGCTCGAGATCCGGCATCGCCCGACGCGGTGTCCCCGGCGGCATGCCCGCGCGCAGATGCCGGTTGCAGACCGGGCACTCGAGCAGGCGGCCGGCAAATTCGGGCTTCAACTCGTAGACCTCGCCGCAGGGGCAGGCCAGGACGATGCCGGCCGTCACGAGAAAATCCTCAGACGGCGACGGGAAACGAGAGGAGGGCGCGAAAACGGGCGCGGCGCTCGCGTACCGGCGATCCGGCGCGACGCACACGCGGGAAGCGCGCGAGGAGCCGGCCGATCGCGATGTCCGCCATGGAATACGCCTCCGCCGGCGATTGTACCGCCGAGCGGTCAGTGGAGAATGCGCCAGACCTTCTCGGAGGTGAGCGGCATGTCGACGTGCGTGCATCCCCACGGGCGGAGGGCATCGACCACGGCGTTCACGATCGCCGGCGGCAGCGCGATGCAGCCCGCCTCGCCCAGGCCCTTGACGCCGAGCGGATTGTTGGGCGACGGCGTGTGCATCTCACCGAGCACCGGCTCCGGAAAATCGTCGGCGCGCGGAGCCGCGTAGTCCATGAGCGTCGCCGTCAGGAGCTGGCCGCCGGCATCGTAGAAGACGCCTTCGATGAGCGCCTGCCCGGCGCCCTGGGCGTAGCCGCCGTGCAGCTGCGCTTCGGCCAGCAGCGGATTGATGATGGTGCCGGCGTCGTCCACCCAGACACAGCGCGTGAGCGTCACGCGGCCCGTGTCGCGATCGATCGTGACGGTCGCGACGCACGTTCCGAACGACCACACCTCGCCCTCGGCGTTGAAGAACACGGTGGCGTCGAGTCCAGGCGCCTCACCGCGCGGCAAGCCGGTGCCGCGATAGGCGAGATCGGCCACCTGCGCCCACGTCGCGCGACGGCCGGGGACGCCGCGGACTTCCCAGCCGCCGGCGACCGGCATCACGTCGGCCGGAGCCGCCTCGAGGAGTGTGGCGGCCAGACGCCGGCCTTTTTCCCGGACCTCACCGGCCGCGCGATACACCGCGCTGCCGCCGAGCGCGGTGGAGCGGCTGCCGAACGTGCCGACGCCCTGGGGCGCCGCCTGCGTGTCGCCGTGGCGGACGCGGATGTGCTCGGGGGGCACGCCGAGGATGTCGGCCGCGATCTGGGCCCACGTCGTCTCATGGCCCTGACCATGAGCGCTCGAGCCCGTGACGACGGTGACGACACCAGTGCGCTCGATGCGCACACTGCCGGATTCCCAGCCGAGCGCCGACGGCTCGACGTACGCGGCGAGACCGACACCCACGATGTCGCCACGCTTGCGGGCCTCCGCCTGCTCGGCGCGCCGGCGACCGTACTCGGCCAGCGTGAGGGCCTGCTCGAACGCGTCCTTGTAATTACCGGAGTCGTAGACCTGCCCCGTCGACGTCCGATACGGAAACGCGTCGGCGGGCACGAGGTTGCGTCGGCGAATGTCGGCAGGATCCAGGCCGAGCGCGTGAGCGGCCTCGTCCATCAGGCGCTCCATCACGAAGATGCCCTCCGGGCGGCCGGCCCCGCGATACGGCCCGGTGGACATCGTTGTGGTGTATGCGGCGGTCGCCTGGATGTCGACCGCGGGCACCACGTAGGCGCCCGGCATCGTCCGGCCGTGATTGCGCACCGGCCCGGCGCCGTTGACGACGAGCTGGGAGCCGAGCGCGACCGCGATGCGCGCGCGCAACCCGGTGATCTTCCCCTCGCCATTCACGGCCAGCTCCCCGTGGGCGCGCGCGCCACGGCCGTGCTGCGTCGTCATGAGATCTTCGGTCCGGGTGGAGATCCACTTCACCGGGCGGCGCAGGAAGACAGCCAGCCACGCCACGAGGATCTCGTCGCGATACGTCGTGCCCTTCGCGCCGAATCCGCCGCCGATGTCCGGAGCGATGACGCGAATCCGGTGCTCCCCGAAGCCGATGACCGCGGCGATCTCCCCGCGGGCCCGGAACGGTACCTGGGTCGTGAGCCACACCGTCAGCTCCTCGGCGGCGGTGTCGTACCGGGCGAGACATCCGCGCGGCTCCATCGTGACGGCGGCGACGCGCGTCTGGTCGACACTGACGCGGACGACGTGCGGCGCCGAGGCGAAGGCCGTGGCGGCGTCGCCCGCGCGCCAGGCCGCGGCGAGAGCCCGATTGGTCCCGAGGCTCTCGTGGACGATCGGAGCCGTCGCCGCCTGCGCGCTCTCGGCGTCCACCACCGCGGCCAGCGGCTCGTACTCGATCTCGACCAGATCGGCGGCATCGCGGGCGGCGGGCAGGGTCTCGGCCACGATGGCGAGCATCGGCTCGCCGACGAAGCGCACGGCGTCGCCAGCCAGGAGTGGAAAAGGCGCGATCTTCATGTCGGGGAAAAACGCATTCACCGACGGCTGGCCGAGATGCTTGATGTCGCCGGCCGTCACGACCGCCACGACACCGGCGGCGCGGCGCGCCGCGCTGGCGTCGAGGCGCACGATGCGCGCGTGGCCGTGCGGGCTGCGCACGAAGTGCACGTGAAGCACGCCCGGCACGGCGATGTCGTCGACGTAGCGGCCACCGCCGGTCATGAGCGCGCGGTCCTCCACGCGCTTGAGCGGAGCCCCGATGTAGCGGCCGGCGGGCGCGGTCACGTCAGCGAGGCGACGGGACGCGACGCGGCGAACGCCGCCGACGCTCGGACGAACGCGACGACCACCGGATGAGGGCTGGACTCGGTCGAGGCGAGCTGGGGAAGGAACAGCGTGGCCAGATAGAAGCGCCGATCGCGCAGCTCAGCCATCCGCACCTCGCCGCGCTCATCGAAACCGGTCAGCGAGAGCCCGCCCGCCACCAGGCGCTGCTGGTACTCAGGATTCAGTCCGTAGTTGCAGAAGAACTCCTCCTCGATCACGTGGTGCCCGTAGATCGTGGCGGCGCGCGTGCCGGCCACCACGCTGACCTTCATCCGGGGGCCGGACAGCGCGGCGGCGCCGGGAGCGCGGCCGGTGACGGCGCACGCAATCGGCGCGATGAGCGCCGACGCGGCCTCGCCACCGTACTCGGCGTGGTGGGCGTTCGGGAGCCCGGCGACGTTGCGCGCATACTCTAACAGAGCATGTTGGAAGCCCCCTCAGGTAGCCACGAGGGGCCAATCCCGTTCACGCGCGAATCGGATGGCGCGCAGCGCTCCGTCGAGGCTTTGATACGGGCTGCCCGGCGCGATCCACAGGCCGTCGCAGCGCTCGAGGGTCGGCGCCGCGTCCGCGGCCGTCAGCGCCGCGGTGGGCAACCAGCGCACGTCGACGGCGATGGACAACGCGTGGGCCGCGTGACCGAGGGCCGCGTCCGTCGCGCGATGGGCACGGAATCCGGGATCGAAGTCGCCGACGACGCCGACCGTCACGATCATCGCGCCGGCATTATACTGGGTGCCCAGTGATGGCCAAACGCGGCAAAGTGATCCCGTTTCCGACGAAGCCCGCGCCGCCCGACGAGCGCGCGCTCACCGAGGTGCACCGCTGCGATCAGGCCGAGGCGATCGTGGTGAAGGGACTCTTCGAGAGCGAGGGCATTCCGACCGTGCTGCGCTCGCGCATCGCTCACTCCGTCCATCCCTTCACCGTGGGCGCCCAGGGCGAGGTCAAGATCCTCGTGCCCGAGGCGGACGCGGCCCGTAGCCGTCGCCTTCTCGCTCGCCATGCCTCCGCGTAGCGCGATTCTCGTCATCGATCTCCTCAAGGGGTTCTTCAAGAACGACCCCACCCTTCCCGATCCGCTCGACGCCAGACGGCTGTTCGGCACCGTTCGACGGGTCATCGATGCCGGGCGCGAGGCGGGCCTGACCATCGTCTTCGTGAAGGACAACTTCCTCCCCGAAGAGGTGGGCCACGACAAGCACTTCAAGATCTGGGGTCCCCACTGCGTGATCGGCACGCCGGATGCCGACGTGGTCGACGAGCTCGCGCCCAGGCCCGGTGACTACCAGATCGCGAAGAAGCACTACAGCGGATTCAGCGGAACCCGGCTCGATGCCGTGCTCCGCGAGCTCGACGTCAAGCGGCTCTACGTCACCGGAGCGTGGACCGAGGCCTGCGTGCAGCACACCGTCATCGACGCCTTCTACCTCAACTACGAGATCTGCGTGATCTCGGACGGCGTCTCCTCGCCCGACGGCGCCGCCCACGAGTACGCGCTGGCGTACATGCAGCGCTACCACCGCGCCGAGATTCTCGGGAGCGACCAGGCGATCGCGCTGTTCCGGCGGAGCGCGTCGGTCGCCTGACGCTCAGCCGAGCCCCGCGATCACGGCGGTGAGCGCCCGCGCGACGCCCTCGAGCGCCGCCGGCTGAAGCGTGGCGAGCGCGTCGCGGGGCGTGTGATAGGTGTCGAAGGGGACCGGGCGTCGCACCATCGCGCGCAGCACACTCCGCACCGGGCTGAACACGAACTGGCGCAGCGCGTCCGCCTCGGCGAATGGCACGATGGTGAACCCATAGGCCGGGATGCCGGCGGCCGCGAACGCGCGATGATCGCTGCCGAAGACCGGAATGCGGCCGACGAAATGATAGCCCGCGTCGCGGCGAAGGCCGAGCGTGTCGAGCGCTCCCGCCACCGACGTCAAGAATCCCGGCGCGCCCGCTTCGGGCGTGTCCCACACGGCGAGGGCATCGCCGATTCCGCACAGCTCGAGGCTCAGGACGCCGATGATCCCGTGAAGCCGCTCGCGCTTGACGTACTCGCGCGCGCCGAGATAGCCGAGCTCCTCGGCGGCCGTGAAGAGGAAGCGGACGCGGAGGCGGGGCGGCACGTCGCCCGCGATCCGCTCCAGCAGATGCAGCAGGATGCCGACGGCGGCGGCGTTGTCGTTGGCGCCGGGACTGCCCGGCACCGCGTCGTGGTGGCCGATCAGCACGAGGACGCGATCGCCCGAGCCGACGTCCACGGTGAAGTTCTCGCCGCGCCCCTCGAACGTCTCGAACCGGCTCCGCGTGAACGGCACGCCGCGGCGCTCGAGATACCAGGCCACCGCGCGCTCGCGCTCGTCGTTGGCGCGCGACTCGAGCAGCCGGGCCAGGGCCAGCGGACCGTTGCCGCCACGCAGGATCTCGTCGAGCGGAACGGGTGGGGCCAGCGGCGTCGCCGGCGCGCGCCCGGAGTTCAGCACGCGGCCGAGCCCGCTGTTGAGTCGGCCGCGCAAGTAAAAGCCGAGATCGCGCAGCGTCACGGGATCTTGAAGAGCCGCCGCGCGTTGTCGCTCAGCCGCGCGGCGAGCAACTCGAGCGCCTCGCCGCGCAGCTCGGCCACGCGGGCCGCCGTCAGCGCCAGGTAGGCGGGCTCGTTGCGCTGGCCGCGATGGCCTTGAGGCGGTAAGAACGGGCAGTCGGTCTCGATCACCAGGCGGTCGGCGGGCACGAGACGCGCGACGTCGGGAAGCGTGCGGGCGTTCGGGTAGGTCACCGGTCCCGCCAGCGAGATCAAGAGGCCGAGGTCCAGGCACCGGCGGGCGATGGCGGCGTCGCCCGAGAAGCAGTGCATGATCCCGCCGATCTCGCCCACGCGTCCTTCACCGAGCAGGCGGAGCACGTCCTCGTGGGCCTCGCGGCAGTGGATCAGGACGGGCTTGCCGACTTCACGGCCGAGCGCGAGGAGGCGCCGGAACACGCGCTCCTGGGCCTCTCGGGGCGACAGGTTGCGGAAGAAATCGAGGCCGATCTCGCCGACGGCGACGACCCGCGGCTCCCGCGCCAGCCGCGCGATCTCGGCGAACGCCGCGTCATCCGCCTCGGCGGCATCGTGAGGATGGATTCCGACCGCCGCCCACACGTCGGCCTCGCGGCCCGCGAGCTCGATGGCCGCCTGCGAAGTGGCCACGTCGGTCCCGATCGTCACCATCCGGCTCACACCGGCCGCGCGAGCCCGGGCGAGGACGTCGGCCAGGTCACGGGTGAACTCGGGGAAGTGCAGATGCGCGTGAGTGTCGAAGAGCTCGGGGGCGCTCACGGGATCACGCGGAACCGGAAGCGGCCGATGAGCTGTCCCGAGTCGGTCACCACGTCGACTGACCAGCGGCCGATGACGTTCTCGGGGAACGCCGTCTTGCGCGAGAACGTGCGAAAGCCCTCGCGGCGTCCCCCATGCACCGGCGAGAGGCTCACGTCGTCGATCACTTCTCCCTCACGCTGCCACACGTGCCGGATCCCCTGCTTGAGACCGGCAGGCGCGTACACCGCCGTGTAGGCGACCAGCCCGCGCGCTCGAAGGTCGGCGGCCTTGATCGCCCGCGTCACCGGCTCGAGAGACTCGATGGTGCCGACGTTCCAGGCCAGCACGTGACTGGCGAGGCTCAGCGGCACGGGCGGCAGCCAGGCTCGCCCCGCGTACGCGAGCCAGGCGACCATGAACGCGGCAAGCGCGCTGACCCCGACGCTCCAGCGCCACGGCCACCGCCAGGCCAGGCACAGCGCCGGCACGAGCGCGATGACGCCCGCCCACGCGCTCACCATGAGCGCGTAGCGCGGCGGAAAGCCGACGAGCGGGAGCGCCACGTCGAGCGCGCCGAAGACACACACGAAGAAGAAGACGCCGCCCGCCCACGGCCGCGGATGCACGATCGCGCGGAACCACGGATCGAACGTGGCCAGCAGGGCGAGGCCGGCCAGCACCGCGAAGAACATCACGTTGCGCGACGTGAGCGTCGTGCTCGCCCAGTACGCGGGCAGCAGGAAGAGGAGGATGCCGTGGTAGAGCGACTGGATCGTGTAGTCGACGCCGGTGACCAACAGGCGCGCCGCGCGCTTCTCCGAGCTCTCAAGCGTTCGCCGGACCTGGGTGATCAACGCGAAGAGCAGCCACAGGAGCAGGACGTAGCCCACGACCCAGCGGACGTGGCTCAATTCGCGGCGGAACACGAACAGCGTGAGGAGCCCGCCGACGAGGGACGCGAACGAGATGCCCCACCGGCGGACGAACGGTGCGAGCTCGCTCACCCCGTCGACGCCAGGGCCTCGGCGATCCGCCGGGCGACGTCGTCCCGGCGCAGCGCCGTCACGCACTCGCGCAGGTCCTTGGCCAGCGCGTGACCGCCGAGCTGCGCGCTGATCAGGTCGAGCGCGGTCGACCGCACGGCGGCGTCGAGCGCGCAGATCTCGCGGAGGGCGCGGGCGATGGACGCGTCGCGGGCGGCGACCTCCAGGATGACGTCGACGTACTCGCGATTCATTTCACCCGGGCGCCCGGTGGCAGGTCCCGGTCCGGCGTGACGACGGCCAGCCGATCGCCGGCCGAGCCCGCCAGCACCATGCCCTGGGACTCGATGCCCATGAGCTTGGCCGCCTCGAGGTTGGCGACGATCACGACCTTCTTGCCGACGAGATCCGCCGGCGTGTAGTGCTCGGCAATGCCGGCGACCAGCGTCCGCTGGGAATCCCCCAGCGAGACCGTGAGCTTCAGGAGTTTTTGGGATTTGGGGACGGGTTCGGCCGCGATGACCTCGGCCACCCGGAAGTCGAGCTTCCCGAACTCGTCGATGGTGACGCGTCCCGACGTCGCGGCCTGCGACGCCACGCCGGCCTCGGCTGCGCCGGCCGGACGCTCGGGCCGCGCCTTGTCCTCGACCCGGGGGAAAAGTCCGGACAGGCGCTCGACGCGCGGGATCGTGTTGATTCTTCCCACCACCGCATTGGCCAGCGAAGGCTCACGGTCGTCGCCGATCGCGCGCCGGATCTTGGCTGCTGCGTCGGGAAGGAACGGCGCGAGGATGACGCCGAGGAAGCGCAGCGAGTCGGCCAGCGTCGCGAGCACACGATTGAGCTCGGAAGCCTTGGCCGGATCCTTCGCGAGGGCCCAGGGCTGGGTGGTGTCGATGTACCGATTTACCGAGCCGATGAACTCCCAGATGGCCTCGAGCGCCCGGTGCAACGCGAACTGTTCCATCGCCAGCTCGACGCGGTGGCGCGCTTCGTCCGCCGTAGCCCGGACCTCCTGGTCGGCTGGGACGAAGGCCTTTTGTGGATCCTCGGTCGGCTCGGCCCTGGCCAGCAGCGTCGTCGCTCGCGAGACGAGGTTGCCGAGGTCGTTCGCGAGGTCGGCGTTCAGCCGGCCGACGAGCGCCTCCTCCGAGAAGTCAGCGTCGAGGCCGAACGTCATCTCGCGCATGAGGAAGTAGCGGAAGGCGTCGTGGCCGTACTTGTCGGTCAGGGCCAGCGCCTCCACCACGTTGCCGATGGACTTGGACATCTTGCCGCCACCGATGTTCCAGTAGCCGTGGACGTCGAGATGGCGGAAGACGTCGAGGCCGACCGCCTTGAGCATGCACGGCCAGTAGATGGCGTGAGGCTTGAGGATGTCCTTGCCGATGAGGTGCTCGACGTGCGGCCAGTAGCGCTTGAACGTCTCCCCGCCCGGCTTGCCGAGCGCCGACACGTAATTGATGAGCGCGTCGAACCACACGTAGGTGACGTACCTGTCGTCGAACGGCAGCGGGATCCCCCACTCGAGCCGCGTGCGGGGCCGGCTGATGGAGAGGTCCTGCAACGGGTCGCGCAGGAATCCCAGGATCTCGTTGCGATAGCGCTCGGGTCGGATGAGGTCGGGATGCGCGTTGATGTAGTCGATCAGCCAGCCCTGGTACTTCGACATCTTGAAGAAGTAGTTCTCCTCTTCGATCCAGGTCAGCGGCGTCTGGTGATCGGGGCACTTGCCGTCGACGATCTCCTTCTCGGTGTAGAACCGCTCGCAGCCGAAGCAGTAGTCGTGGCCGTACTTGTCGGTCAGGGCCAGCGCCTCCACCACGTTGCCGATGGACTTGGACATCTTGCCGCCACCGATGTTCCAGTAGCCGTGGACGTCGAGATGGCGGAAGACGTCGAGGCCGACCGCCTTGAGCATGCACGGCCAGTAGATGGCGTGAGGCTTGAGGATGTCCTTGCCGATGAGGTGCTCGACGTGCGGCCAGTAGCGCTTGAACGTCTCCCCGCCCGGCTTGCCGAGCGCCGACACGTAATTGATGAGCGCGTCGAACCACACGTAGGTGACGTACCTGTCGTCGAACGGCAGCGGGATCCCCCACTCGAGCCGCGTGCGGGGCCGGCTGATGGAGAGGTCCTGCAACGGGTCGCGCAGGAATCCCAGGATCTCGTTGCGATAGCGCTCGGGTCGGATGAGGTCGGGATGCGCGTTGATGTAGTCGATCAGCCAGCCCTGGTACTTCGACATCTTGAAGAAGTAGTTCTCCTCTTCGATCCAGGTCAGCGGCGTCTGGTGATCGGGGCACTTGCCGTCGACGATCTCCTTCTCGGTGTAGAACCGCTCGCAGCCGAAGCAGTAGTGGCCGCCGTACTTGCCAAGGTAGATCTCGCCGGCGTCCCAGAGCGCCTGGAGAATCTGCTGCACGATCGTCTTGTGCCGCTCCTCGGTGGTGCGGATGAAGTCGTCGTTGCTGATGCCGAGCCGCTGCCACGTCTGGCGGAACGCGGCCGAGATGCGGTCGGTGTAGGCCTGGGGCTGGACGCCGGCCTTGGCCGCGGCCTGGGCGATCTTGTCGCCGTGCTCGTCGGTGCCGGTCAGGAAGCGCACGTCGTGGCCGGCCAGCCGGTGATACCGGGCCATGGCGTCGGCGACGATCGTCGTGTAGGCGTGCCCCAGGTGGGGCGTCGCATTCACGTAGTAGATCGGGGTGGTCAGATAGAAGACGCGGTCCGACGGGGCCACGCGCACCTAGGGCAGGCCACCTGCAGCTCGAACCGGGCAGGCGGGCCTCGCGACGATCATTTGAGCTGGGCCTGGATGTGCGCCCGCCCCTCCCACGTCACCTGATCGATCGGCACCTCGGCCTCGGTGCCGTCGGGGAAGCCCACGATCACGCTCTGCTTGAGCACGCGCAGCGAGCGGATCTTGCCGTTCATGCAGCCGCCGCCCCCGCAGCTGGCCTGACACGGCGTGTTGACCCGGGGCAGCCGCGCCCGGAGCTCCTCGTAGAGCGAGAACTCGTAGAGCAGGCAACACTTGAGCCGGCCACAGTTTCCGAGCAGGCGATTGTCGGTGAGCGGCATGTCCTGGGTCTTCGCCATCTTCACCGAGATCGGCTCGAACTTGCGCAGGTACGACGAGCAACACAGCTGGCGCCCGCACGGGCCGATGCCGTCCATGACCTTGGTGACGTCGCGGGCGCCGATCTGGCGCATCTCGACGCGGGCGCGGAACTCGCGGGCGAGGTCGCGCACGAGCTCGCGGAAGTCCACGCGCTCCTCGGCGTTGAAGTACACGGTGGTGCGCCGAGCGCCCGGCGTGAATTCCACGTCCACCACCTTGATGGCGAGCCGATGGTCGCGCGCCTTGTGCTGGCAGGTGACGATGGCGCGCTTCTCACGCTCCCGGCGCTCGCGCCACTCGTGGCCTTCTGCCTCGGTCGCCGGACGCTGGACGCGCTGAAACGGGCGGTCGCGCTTGAAGTCCGGCAGCGGCCGCCGGGGACGCCGCACCTCACCCACCGTCTGGCCGCCCTCCGTGCTCACCATCACGAGGTCGCCGACGTGCAGCTCGAGATCCTCGGCGGCCAGGTAGTCCTCGGCCTTGGCCACCTCGCGTAGACGCACCCCGACGAGATACTCGACGGCGGCGGTCTCGGGATCGCTCATGGCTCTCTCCTCAATTCACACGCAGCGCCAACCGGCTCAGCAGCACCTCGAGCGTGAGCCGGGGCGTGACGTTCACGGCCAGCGCCTCGCGCGCCTCGCGGCAGGTTTGGAGCCCCCGCCACAGATCATCCCACGACCACCCCTCGGCTTCCCGCACACTGGCGTCGGCGTCACCCGTGAGGTGGGCGGCGCCGCACTTGGCCAGCACCAGATCGCGGCAGAGCCACCAGTAGGCGTCCACGACGCGCTCGGCGCGCTCACGGTCGCGATCGAACGTTCCCGCCCGCCGGAACAGCGCTTCCACGCCCTTGGCCCGGACGTCAGCCAGGATGTCGAGCGCCTCGTCACGCTCGGTCGTGGCCCGCTGGTCGCGGCGGGGGGCAAAGCGCACGATCTGGCAGCGCGACAGCACCGTGGCCGGCACCGCGCGCGGACGCTCGAGCACGAGGATCAGCACGGTCCGCGCCGGCGGCTCCTCCAGCGTCTTGAGGAACGCCTGGGGAGCCTCGCCCGTCATGCGATCGGCGTCGTCGAGAATGAATACCTTGTGCTGCGCCAGCGCCGGGCGGAGCGACGCCTGGCGCTCGAGCTCACGGATGGCGCCGATCCGGATCGCCTTCGGGCCTTTGGGATTGCTCTCGGGTGGCGTGGGAGCGATCAGATGGATGTCGGGGTGAGAGCCGGAGCGAGCCATCCCGCACAGCGCCTGGGCGAAGGCGAGCGCCGTCGTCGTCCGGCCGCTGCCGGCGGGGCCGATGAAGGCATAGGCATGGGCCACGCGATCGGCGGCGAGGGCCCGGCGCAGCAGTTCGACCACGCGCGGCTGATCTTCGATCGTCTCAAGCGCCACGCAGGAACTCCTCGACCACAGTGGCGACGTCGCCGGCGACGGCCTCGACCGGGCGCGCCGCGGCGATGAGGCGCACGCGCTTGGGTTCGGCGCGCAGGATCTCGAGGTAGCCACGTCGGACACGGCGGTGGAACGCGAGCGTCTCGCGCTCGAAGTGGTCGTACCGGCGACCGCGAATACGCCGCAAGCCGGCCGCCGGCGCCAGATCGAAGAGCAACGTGAGATCGGGAAGCACGCCACCGGTCGCCCGGAGATTCAGCTCGCGAACGAGGTCGTGATCCACCCCGCGGCCGTAACCCTGGTAGGCGAGCGTGGCGTCGGTATAGCGATCGCAGAGGACGACGCGCCCACGCCGGAGCCACGGGCGAATCTTCTCGGTGACGTGCTGCTGGCGAGCCGCCATGAAGAGGAAGACCTCGCCCAGCGGCGTGGGATGGATGCGCGGCTGCTCGAAGAGACGGCGGACGGCCTGGCCGAGCGCGGTGCCGTCGGGCTCGGCGGTCTGCTCGACGCGATAGCCCTGACGCTTGAGCGAGCGCTGCAGTCGAGCCATCTGGGTGGACTTTCCCGACCCCTCGACGCCCTCGAACGTGATCAGCACTCCTCGCACGTCACCGGCCTCCGGCTCATGCAATACGCCACTCTAGCACGCGGAGTAGGAGCGACCAACGCGGCGGGCGCTGTGGTAGAGTCGGCCCACACGTCCGCCGGCCGCCGCGGACGGTCTGCCAATGCAATGCTCGCGGTGCCAGACCCAGAACCGACCGGGCGCGCAGTTCTGCCGCCAATGCGGGGCGGGTCTGTCCGCCCTGTGCCCCCGGTGCAATGCCGCGCAGGAGCCTGGCAGCCGGTTCTGTGACGCGTGCGGCGCCGACCTCGCCGGAACGCCGGCGTCCGCACCCGCGGTCACCTCCGCGCCCCCCGCGCCGGCCGCCTACACGCCCAAGCATCTGGCCGAGAAGATCCTCACGTCGCGCAGCGCGCTAGAAGGCGAGCGGAAACAGGTCACCGTGCTCTTCGTGGACGTGTCGGGCTTCACCTCCATGTCCGAGGGTCTCGATCCCGAGGACGTCCACCGTTTGATGACGCGCGCCTTCGAGCTCATGCTCGGCGAGGTCCATCGTTACGAGGGCACCGTCAATCAGTTCCTCGGCGACGGGATCATGGCGCTCTTCGGCGCGCCGATCGCTCACGAGGACCACGCTCAGCGCGCCGTGCACGCCGCGCTCGGGATCCGCAAGGCCCTCGACGACTATCAGGAGGAGCTGCAGCGCAAGCGATGGATGAGCTTCCAGGTGCGGCAGGGCCTGAACACGGGGCTGGTGGTCGTCGGCTCCATCGGCACCGACCTCCGCATGGACTACACGGCCGTCGGCGACACGACGAACGTGGCGGCGCGACTGCAGCAAGCGGCCGATCGCGGACGCATCGTCGTCTCGGACGGGACGTACCGGCTGGTGGAGGCCTACTTCTACACGCGTGAGCTCGCGCCGCTGACCCTCAAGGGAAAGTCGGAGCCGCTGAAGGCATGGGAAGTGATCGCGACCCGCGAGGGCCGCACGCGTCTGGACGTCGAGGCCGAGCGCGGGCTGACACCGTACATCGCACGCGAGCGCGAGCTCCGGCTGCTGTTCGACGCGTTCGACAAGGCCAAGGCCGGCCATGGTCAGGTCGTCTTCATCGTGGGGGAGCCCGGGATCGGCAAGTCCCGGCTGCTCTACGAGTTCCGGCGGCAGGTGGACGAGCAAGCCACCTGGCTCGAAGGGCGGTGCATCTCGTTCGGCCGCTCGATCGCCTTCCATCCCGTCATCGACATGCTCAAGCGCACCTTCCGTCTCGAGGAAGGAGACGCCGAGGGCACGATCATCAAGAAGGTCGAGCGGGCCGTCCTGCTCCTGGGCGAAGACCTTCGCCCCATCTTGCCGTATCTGCGTTACCTGCTCTCGGTGGACGTCGGCGACCAGACCGTCGTCGAGATGGACGCCCAACTACGCCGAGCCGGAGTCTTCGACGCCCTGCGGCGACTGCTCGTGCGCGCCGCCGAGATCCGGCCGCAGATCCTGGTGCACGAGGACGTCCACTGGATGGACAAGGCCACCGAGGAAAGCCTGCTCTATGCCGCCGACATCATCCCGACGAGTCGGATCCTCCACATCCTGACCTATCGCACCGGGTACACGCATCCGTTCGGCGACCGGTCGTATCACACCCGGATCGCGCTCAACACCCTGCCTGGCGAGGCCAGCGTGGCCATGGCCCAGGCCATGCTCAACACCGACAGCCTGCCCGAGGATCTCAAGCATCTGATCGTCCGGAAGGCCGAAGGCAATCCGTTCTTCGTCGAAGAGGTCGTGAAGTCGCTGCAGGAGGTGAGCGTCATCCGTCGGGACGGCGCTCGCTATGTCCTGACCCGACATCTCGACGAGATCGTCATCCCCGACACGATCCAGGACGTCATCATGGCGCGCATCGATCGGCTGGCCGACGCGCCGAAGAAGACGCTGCAGCTCGCGTCCGTCATCGGCCGCGAGTTCACGCGGAGACTCCTCGATCGCATCGCCGACCTGCACGGGCGGACCGAGGACTTCCTGACCGAGCTGAAGGCCATCGAGCTGATCTATGAAAAGGCCCTCTTCCCCGAGCTGGCCTACATGTTCAAGCACGCGCTGACCCACGACGTCGCCTACAACTCGATGCTCGTGCAGCGCCGGAAGGAGCTGCACCGGATCATCGCGCTGGCCATCGAGGAGCTGTACGCCGATCGCCTGACCGAGCACTACGAGGTGCTCGCCCACCACTTCTCCAAGGCCGAGGACTGGACGCGCGCGCTCGAATACCTGTTGAAGGCCGCCGACAAGGCGACCCGAGCCTTCGCCAACCGCGAAGCCGTGGCGCTCTACGACCAGGCGCAGGAAGCCGCCGGCCACCTCGGGACTGCCGTGGGCCTCGAGACCTTGATGGCGATCCACGAGAGCAAGGCGAACCTTTACTTCTTGCTGAGCGACTTCGTGACCTCCCGCGCCGAGGCGGAGCATCTGCTGACGCTGGCCCGGCGGGCTGGCGATCGTGTCAAGGAAGCGTCGGCGCTCGCCACGATGGGGTTCGCCTCGATGTGGGCCCACGAGTTCGACCGTGCGCTCAGCGAGTCCGCCGAGGCGATAGCGATCGGCAAGGCCATCGAGGCCAAGGCCGTGGAGGCTGCCGGACGCTTTACGACCGGATTCGTGCTCGCGGTCACCGAGCGGCTCGGGGAGGCCGGCCCGGAGCTCCTCAGCGCGCTCGCGCTGAGCCGGGAAGCGGGCGACAAGGTCCACGAGGCGTTTGCCCTGGGATTCCTGGGGCTCGCCAAGAACTGGGAAGGCGACTTCGTCGAGGCGGCGCCTCTCCGCGCCGCTGCGCTCCAGGCCGCTCGCGACAGCGGCGTCCTGCTGCCGCTCTGCTGGAATCTCTTTCTGTCGGCGGTCGTCCTCGGCGGCAAAGGGGACTTCGACGAGGCGTACACCATCGTGCACGAAGGTCTCGTGTTGTGCGAGAAGGTCGGCGAAGAAGTCATGTACCTGCGCGACCTGAACGTGCTCGGCTGGCTGTGGGGCGAGCTCGGCGACCTCGAGCGCGCCGCCGACTACAACCGCCGCTGCGTCGAGGGCGCCCGCAAGCGTGGCGACCCCGAGACGCTCGCCAACGCCGAGATCAACATCGGCGACACGTGCATCGCGCGAGGCGAGCTGGCTCTGGCCGCCGAGACCCTCGACGGCGTTCACCGTCTGATCAAGGACCCGGCGACGAGCGACTGGATGAAGTGGCGATACTCGACGCACCTCTTTGCCAGCCTCGGCGACCTCGAGCTCGCGCGCGGGAATCCCGACCGGGCGCGGGCGTGGGCCGATCGGTGCCTCGAGATCGCGACCCGCACCAACTCCCGCAAGAACCTCGTCAAGGGCTGGCGCCTCAAGGGGGAGATCGCCACCACCCGGCGGCAATGGGACGAGGCGCGCGCCGCCCTCGACCAGGCCCTCGGCCTTGCGCAACAGGTCGGCAATCCTGGCCAGCTCTGGCGCACGCACGCCGCCATCGGCCGGCTGCACGACGCCGCCGGCCGCCGCGAGGAGGCCGCGCCCGCCTATGGCGCTGCGCGCGCGGTCATCGAGGGCATCCACGGCCGGCTGCAGAACACCGAGCTGCGCGCGGCGCTCGACCGCGCCGCGTTCGTCCGACACCTCCACGACCGGACTCGTATCTCTTAGGAGATCGCCATGTCACGTCGAATCGTCATCGCCGCTGTCCTCGTGGTCCTCGTTGCCGCCGGCGCCGTCTTCGCCGAGGTCTGTCTGTCGCCGTACGTCAAACGCCTCGCCGGCCCGGAGAAGTTCCTGTACGTCTCTGCCGTGGACGCCGACGGCCGGGACAATGATTTCCTGGCGGTGGTCGACGTCAGCCTCGCCTCGCCGACGTACGGCCGCGTCGTGCACACGCTCGGCCTCGGCTCGGCGGGCAACGAGCCTCACCACATGGGATGGAGTGACGACCGCACCAAGATCTGGCTGGGCGCCCTCCTGTCCAAGCGACTCTTCATCATCGACGTCGCCGCCGATCCGGCTCGGCCGACGATCGTCAAGACCATCGATGACATCTCGGCGGTCACCGGTCTGCACGGGCCGCACACCTACTACGCGCTCCCCGGGCGGATGCTCCTGACCTTCCTGTCGTCGGCAGACGGCAACCCGCCGGGCGGCATGGCCGAGTTCACCAACGACGGCGAGCTCGTCCGCGTGATCAAAAATCCGGTCGACTCTCCGTACGCGTACGACGTCGCGGTGAAGCCGGACGTCAACCGGATGATCACGTCGAGCTTCACGGCGCTGCGGAACTACCGGAAGCCGCTGTCCCAGTGGGACATGAAGGACGGCGGGAACACGCTGCTCGTCTGGGATTTCAAGGAGCGCAAGGTGCTCCAGACGCTCACGACCGATCCCGTGCCGCTCGAGGTCCGCTGGAGCGTCAAGCCCGGCCGGGCCTACGGCTGGACGAACTCGGCGCTCGGCGACTCGATCTGGTTCTTCGGCCAGGGGAAGGACGGAAAGTTCAGCACGAAGAAGGTGGCCGATCTCGGCAAGGGCTGCCTCCCCGCCGATCTCCGCCAGTCGCCCGACGACCGTTACCTCTACGTCTCCTGCTTCATGAAGAGCGAGATCCAGGCCTGGGACGTCTCGACGCCCGATCGGCCCCGACTCCACGACACGGTGGTGGCCGGCGTGTCGCCGAACATGATGCACGTCACCGGCGACGGCAAGCGCATGTACGTGACCAACTCGCTGCTGTCCACCATGGACTACTCGGAAAAGTTCTGGGTGCGTCTCGTGCACATCGGCCCCGATGGCCGGCTCAAGGTCGATCCGTTCTTCGACGTGGACTTCACGAAATTCCCGAGTGGCTCGGCGCGCGCGCACGACATGCTGCTGAACTGACATGAGGCGACGCCGGCTCGGTGCCCTGGCCGCGGCGCTGCTCCTCGCCACGGCTCCCGCCGCCTACGGCCACCAGCCGGCGCCGGCCGCGTCAGCGGGCGGGCGACTGACGCCCGATCCGAGCCTCGCGGTGATCCGGCCGGCTCCCGACTTCACGCTGGCCGACGTCAACGGCGCCGACGTGCGGCTGTCGGACCTCCGCGGGAGCGTCGTGCTGCTCTCCTTCATCTATACGTCCTGCGCGGCTGCGTGCCCCCTCCTCACCCAGCGCATGGCCGTGCTTCAGGGCCGCCTCGCCGAGGCGAAGCTCTTCCCCGGCCCGGTGACGCTGCTCTCGGTCACCGTCGATCCCGAGCGCGATTCTGCCGCCGTCCTCGCCCGCTACGCGCAGGCGTTCATGGCGAATCCACGCGGCTGGCGCTTCCTGCGATCGGAGCGTGATCGGCTGGGCCCGGTGCTGACCCGCTACGACGAGTGGACGCGGCGGCTGCCCGACGGCGACATCGACCATCCGGCGCGCCTCTACCTGATCGATCGCGCGGGCCGGATCCGCGAGATCTACAACCTCGGCCTGTTCGACGAGCGGCAAGCGTTCCTGGACATCCAGGCGTTGCTGCGCGAGCCGCACTGAGCGCGGAAGAGCGAACGCTTCGGTGCTCGATCTCTCGGTCGTCATCCCCGTGTACAACGAGGAGGAGAATCTGGAGCCGCTGTGGACGGAGCTCCGTCAGGTCCTGGAAGGGCTCGGGATCGACTTCGAGGTCGTCTTCGTCGACGACGGCAGCCACGACCGCAGCGCCGAGATCATCCGCGGGTTCCGCGAGCGCGATGCCCGCGTCCGGCTGGTCCGGCTCAAGGCCAACGCCGGCGAGAGCGCGGCCACCGACGCCGGCTTCGCGGCGGCGCGCGGGCAATCGATCGTCACCATGGATGCGGATCTGCAGAACGACCCCGCCGACATCCCGCGCCTGCTCGCACAGCTCGATCGGTGGGACGCCGTCACCGGCTGGCGGGTGAACCGTGCGGCCGGTGATTCGCTCGTCCGGCGCCTGTCCTCACGCGTGGCCAACCGCGTCCGGAACTGGGTGAGCAACGAGACCATCGAGGACAGCGGCTGTACGTTCCGGGCGTTTCGTCGTGAGTGCCTGCGTGGGCTGACGCTGTACCGCGGTTTTCACCGCTTCATCCCGACACTGCTGCGCCTGCGCGGCTATCGGGTCATGGAGATGCCGGTGAAACATCGCCCCCGGCGCTTCGGACGGTCCAAGTACGGCGTCATGAACCGCGTCTTCATGGCGCTGGTCGACCTCCTGGTCGTCCGCTGGATGAAGTCACGCCTGCTCCGCTACGAGGTTGCCGAGAACCTGGGGGGCGACCCCGTCAGCGAATAGCCGCCGTCGATGTGCCTGCTCCCGTAGGTCCATCCGCCCTTGACTGTGTGGTCGTCCGCGCCGTATAGGAAAGGAGCATGCTACGCGGGCCCCGGCATAGGGCACCATCGTGAACCCGCGCTGGCAACCGATGGCGAAGGAAGCTCTCGTTCCCCTCGTGGTGCTCGTCGTCACCGCGCTCGCCCTGCTGGTGGACCTTGGCGGACAGAACGTGTGGACAAAGGACGAGGCGCGCGACGGACTCGTCGCCCGCGACATCGTGGAGCGAGGGCACTGGCTGATCCCCCATCTCGGGGGCCGCGTGTACGCCCACAAGCCGCCTCTGTTTCACTGGCTCGTGGCGCTGTCCTCGCCCCGTGCCGTGACCGAATGGTCGCTGCGCTTCCCGTCCGTGATGGCCGCTGCCGGCACCGCCGCCGTGACCTATGCGATCGGCGCCCGGATCGCCACCCCGGCCATCGGCCTCGTGGCCGCTGGCATCCTCGCGTCGAGCTGGATGTTCGTGGCGTGGGCCCGCATGGGCCGTCTCGAGATGGTGCTCGTGTTCTGGATGACGCTCGCGTTCTGGAGCGGGGCGTGCTGGCTCGACGAGGGCAAGCGCCGCCACGCTCTCGTCTTCGGTCTCGCTCTCGGCTGTGCCTGTCTCACCAAGGGCCCGGTCGGGCTGGTGCCACTTCTGGCCGTCGTGGTGGCCGTGACCCTGCTCGGACGGTGGTCCCGACGCGCGCTCACGGACATCGGTCTGGCAGTCGCCTTTCTCGTGGGGCTCCACGTCGTCTGGCTCGGACTGGCTGCGAGCGGGAACGCCGATGTCGGCAGATACTTCGAAGCTGTCATCGCCGTGTTCGGCAACGAGATGACCGAGCGTCGTCACAGCGACATCCTCTATGTGCCGGAAGCGATCGGAGTGGGATTCCTGCCCTGGACGCTCCTCGTACCCGGCGCCGTCCTCATTCTCGGCCGCCGATGGCGGACATCGTGGCGGCTCCTCCTGACTCCCCTCCTGTGGGCCGGCCTCGTTCTCGTGATCTTCGGCGTCTTCCTGTCGCCGCGGTCGGTGCACTTCCTGCCCTGCTACCCGGCACTCGCGCTTCTCATCGCGTGGGCCTGGGCGACGTGCTCGGCGAGGGAGCGCCGCTGGATGAGCGTACCTCTGGCGGTGGGGGTGATGGTGATCGTGGTCGGCGGCGTCGTCATCGCCATTTCGCCGATGACCATCGGCACCCTGCCGCGCCTGACGGACCTCAACCGCGGTCTCGGCCTGGGCATGGCGGCGATTGCCGGCGCGGTGGCGCCCGGCGCCTGGATGCTCCTGCGCCGGCACCGGGCGAACGAGGCGGCCATGGCGGTGAGCGTCGGCAGCCTGCTCGTCATGCTGCTCTTGCAGGTCGCCGCGTACACGCCGGGCGTCAACCGCGCGTATCCAACCAGGGAAGTGGCGGCCCGTCTCGCCGCGGCGCTGCCGAACGGCGCGCCGGTCGGTTACCTCGACCGGAAGTTCACCACCGGCCTGATGTTCTATCTTCCGTCGCAGCCGGTCGAGCTTCCGAACGTGGAGGCACTGCGCGGCCTGGTCGGAGATCGGCATGTCGCATTGCTGCTGAAGCAGGACGAGCTGCTGTTCATCCGTCGCCGCGACGCTTGCCTGCCCACGCGCACCCTGCGCGCGGAAGTCTTCCGCGGCGACCTGTACGTCCTGGCCGATGTGAACGGCACCCCGGCGGACGGACCTCCGTGCCGGAACGAGAGCGCTTCAGCGCGATGAACCCGTAAATCGACGATGTGTGGGATCGCCGGATTCTTCGTGAACGGACGGGCCGAGGATGCTCGCGGCCCGCTCCGACGTATGACGGACTCGCTACGCCATCGAGGGCCGGACGACGAGGGCTTCTACGTCGACGACCAGGTCGCCCTCGGGGCCCGGCGGCTCCGCATCATCGATCTCGAGACCGGGCAACAGCCGCTCGCCAACGAGGATGGTTCCGTCCGCGTGATTCAGAACGGCGAGATTTACAACTTCGCTCACCTGCGCGAGCGTCTGGAGCGGCACGGTCACCGCTTCCGCACGCGCTCGGACACCGAGGTCATCGCGCACGCCTACGAGGTGTATGGCGACGACTGCGTCGCCCAGTTCGATGGCATGTTCGCGCTCGCGATCTGGGACACGTCTGCCCGGCGCCTGCTGCTGGCCCGCGATCGGATGGGGGAGAAGCCGCTCTACTATTACGCTGGGCCCGATACCTTCGTCTTCGGGTCCGAGCTGCGGGCCCTTCTCGCCCATCCTTTGGTACCAACCGTCCTCTCGCTCGAGAGCCTGTCGCGCTACCTGGCCTTCGAGTACGTCCCCGCGCCGTACTCGATCTTCGCCGGCGTCCAGAAGCTCCTGCCGGGTCAGCTCCTGACGGTGTCGCCCGGAGAGAAGCCGAGCCTCCACCGTTACTGGGATCTCGACTTCCGACCAGAGCGCCCGGTCTCCGAAACCGAATGGGCCGACCGGCTGATGCAGCAGCTCGAGACGTCCGTCAGGCAGCGGATGATCAGCGACGTCCCCCTGGGCATGTTCCTGAGCGGTGGAATCGACTCCGGTGCGATCGTCGCCCTGGCGGCGCGCATGACGGGCGGACGGCCCCTCAAGACGTTCGCGATCGGCTTCGCCGACGCGAGCTTCGACGAGCGACCCTACGCGCGCCTCGTCGCGCAGCATTGCGGGACCGAGCACGAGGAAACCATATTTTCGCCACACGATATGCTCGCCCTCGTCGACGACGTGGGCGGCCTCCTCGACGAGCCTCTGGTCGACGGCTCGTTCCTCCCCACCTACGCGCTGTCGCGCCTGGCGCGCCACTCGGTCGCCGTGACGCTCAGCGGGGATGGCGGCGACGAGCTCTTCTGCGGATATCCCACGTTCCTGGCTGATCGTGGCGCGCGCTGGATCGGGCGCCTGCCTCGATGGGCGCAAGCCGTGGCCGCGCGGCCGGTGAATCGGCTGCGGCCGTCGGCGCGGTACGGGAGCCCCGAGTTCCTGCTCAAGCAGTTTTTCCGCGGCCTCCCACACGGCGCCGAGCTGCGCACTCAGCTCCTCCTCGGCGGACTCCTGGCGTCCGAGCAGTCCCGGCTCTTCTCGCCGGCGGTCCGAGCGGCGTGCGAGCGGTTCGACCCTCACGAGGACCTGCCGGGGGTGGTGGCGGAGTCGAGAACGCGGGACCCGATCGAGCGGCTGATCTACCAGCACTGCAAGTTCTATCTCGCCGACCAGAATCTCGTGAACGTCGACCGCGCGAGCATGGCGTGCGGGCTCGAGGTACGGGCGCCGTTCCTGGACCACAACCTCGTCGAGCTGGCCTGTCGCATGCCAGCCCACCTCAAGCTGCGCGGGTGGACCACGAAGTACATCCTCAAGCGGGCGCTCGACGGCCTCCTGCCGGCGTCGATCCTCCACCGCCGTAAGCAAGGGTTCGGCGTGCCGATCGGACCATGGCTGCGCGGCCCGCTCCGCGGTGTGCTCGAGACGCGGCTCGCCGCCGACCGGGTGACGCGTGTCGGCCTCTTCGACGCCGCCGTGGTGACAAGGCTCGTCGCCGAGCACGTGGCCGGCCAGAGCGACCACCGGAAGATCCTGTGGGCGCTGCTGATGCTCGACGCGTGGCGCGAGAGCTACGTGCCGCGCGCACGGTGGACGTGAGCCTCGTGGGCGCGGTTCTTCAGAGGCCGTGGATCGGGAAGATCAGGCGCTGGACCGCGTCCACCTGCCGGTCGACGTACTCCTGCGCGCGCTCGCGTCGGGCGTCGTCGACGAGCGCGGGCGGATCCCAGAGCGATGCCATGCGCAACCGGAGCCGCCGGGCGTAGTCGACGAAGTCGGCCGGCAGGTCGCCGGCGAGCTCGACACCGTTCATCACCGCCCACGCCGCCGTCCACGCCCGCGCCACGTTGCCGATGTCGTAGCCTCCGCCGCCGAGCGCGACGATACGCGGGGCGAGCGACGCTACGCGCGTCACGGCCCGGCAGAACCCCTGGACGTCGAGGGCGAGGTGCGTGAGCGGATCGGTGCGATGTGAATCGATGCCGAGCTGCATGACGATGACCTCCGGCTTGAAGGCGGCGAGCAGCGGCGGCACCACCGCCTCGAACGCCGGCAGGTAGACGCTGGAATCGGTGAGCACGTCGAGTGGCAGGTTCACCGAGAATCCGCGGCCCGCTCCCTCGCCCATCTCCTCCACGAAGCCCGTGCCCGGAAACAGCCGATCGCCGCGCTCGTGGGTCGAGATGGTCAGCACGTTCGGGTCGGCGTAGAACGCGTTCTGCACGCCGTCACCGTGATGGGCATCGATATCGACGTAGGCGACGCGGAGCCCCTTGGCGCGCAGGTGAAGGATTGCCAGCACGGCGTCGTTGACGTAACAGAACCCCGAGGCGCGATCCGGCATCGCATGGTGCAAGCCGCCGGCGAAGTGGAACGCCCGCGCCACCTCACCGCCGGCGACCAGGCGCGCGGCCAGCAGCGAGCCACCGGCGGCCAGCCGTGCAGCGTCCCAGAGCCCGGGGAAGATGGGGTTGTCGCCGGGGCCGAGGCCGTAATGGCAGACCACCGCCGCCGACGCGGCGCCGGTATTCGCCGCCTTGAGGACGTTCAGGTACTCCTCGGTGTGGAACTTGAGCAGCGCGGCTTCTTCGGCGGGCTCCGGCGATTTCACCGCGGTGCTCGCGAGGGACGTCAGCCCGTAGGACTTCATGAGACGCCAGGTGAGACCGAGCCGCTCCATGCGCAGCGGATGCTCCGGGCCGTAATCGAACCGCGTCCACTGCTCGGAGTAGACCAGGGCCGTCTTCACTGGAACGGCGTCCGCGAGGCCGACTTGCGTCGTGGGTGGCCTGCTCGAGGAGCGCGTGGCTCCGTTGTTCTCCCCGATTGATCGATTCGGACGCTTCTCGGCGCTGGTGTCTGAGCCCGCTTCCAAGGGCCCGACTTCCCCCCGGACTTCTCGAGGAGCGCGACGCGCTCGATCGTCACGCCCTTCTCGACCGCCTTCACCATGTCGTAGATCGTGAGCGCGGCGACGCTGGCCGCCGTCAACGCCTCCATCTCGACGCCGGTCTTGTCCACCGTGCGCACGCGTGTCTCGATCGTGAGCACACCGCGGCGGCTGTCGTCGCTGAACGTCACGTCGATGCCGGTGAGACGAAGCGGATGGCAGAGCGGGATCAGCTCATGGGTGCGCTTGGCGGCCAGGATGCCGGCGGTGCGCGCAACGCCCAGCACGTCGCCCTTGGGCGCGTTGCCGGCGCGGACGATCTCGAGGGTCTTCGGCGACATGCGCACGATGGCGGACGCGACCGCCTCCCGGACTGTCTCGGGCTTGGCGGAGACGTCGACCATGCGGGCGTCGCCGCGGGGCGAGAGATGAGTAAGGCCGCGGCGCCCCGCTGTTCCGGCGCGCCGCGGCATCGTGACCGACCTGTGGTATCCGGTCCGGCGTCAGGCCGTGACGCGCGCGTGCCGGAGGATACTCTCCATGCGGTCCTTGGCCATGAGCTTGAGCTTCTTGAGCTCGGTGATCCGCCACTCTTGTTCGGCCGAGAGCGGGGAGATCCCCTTGAGTGTCTCGAGCTCGCGATCGTGACGCTGATGCTCGTCGCGAAGCCGGCGAAACTCCTCGTTCTCGGCCATCAGTCGGTCGATGAGGCTCTCCTGGGTCATGCATTGCCTCCGTGCGGTGGGCGGGACCGGTGTGAAACAAGCAAAGCCAGCGCCCCGGTGGCCGCTGGCTTCGTGGTGGCCTTGGTCAATACCCAACCCCCGTCCGATGTTCCTGGTTGCGGGTGACTGTTTATAGCGCCGGAGCCGCGCGAGTGTCAAGAAAGCCTCACGACGTTCCGGTGCGGATCAGATGCGCCGCGCTGGCCTTGAAGATCGCGGTCACGGCGCGGCCCTCGGCCAGTCCCAACTCTTCGACAGAGCGTCGCGTCACGGCAGCGGCCAGCGGGAACCCGACGTCGACGACGATCCTCACCTGGGGCGCCGACGGCGTGATCCGGGCGACCGTGCCCGTCAGGTGATTACGCGCGCTCGACAGCGCCGCGCTCTCCTCCACCTGGGCCAGGGTGACGTCCTCGGGTCGGATGCAGATTCGCACGCGCTCGCCAGGCCGGGAGAGAGCGGCGACTTCGAGCTTCCGGCCGGCGACGTCGACCAGGCTGACGCCGGCCTGCATGGCGACCACCTGGCCCGACACGATCGTCTCGACCCCGACGAAGCGCGCCACGTCCTCGGCCACCGGCGACTGGAAGACCGTCGTGGTGTCACCCACCTGGCGCAGTTGGCCGCCGAGCAACACGGCCACGCGATCGGCGAGCGCCATGGCCTCGGCCCGGTCGTGCGTCACCAGTACCGTCGCGACATGCTCGGCGGCAAGGATCCCGGCCAGCTCGGGGGCGAGGGCCGACCGGGTCGGCTCGTCGAGGGCGGCGAAGGGCTCGTCGAGCAGGAGCAGCTTCGGTTCCAGCACGAGGGCGCGCGCCAGCGCGACGCGCTGGGCTTCGCCGCCCGACAGCGTGCGGGCCTGACGGCCGGCGAGGTGCGCGACACCGAATCGCTCCAGCCAGCGCATGATCCGCGTCCGGCGCTCGTCGGCGGGAACGCCACGGAAGCGCAGCCCGAGCCCGACGTTGGCAGTCACGGTCGTGTCCGCCAGGAGCGGCTGCTGGAACACCGTCGCCATCGTCCGGCGCTCGGCCAGGGCCGTCGCCGCGTCCACGACGCGGCCGTGCACGCGGACCTCCCCTTCGTCCGGCGATTCGAGAAGCCCCATCACCCGCAGCAGGGTCGATTTGCCGCTGCCGTTGGGCCCGATTACGGCCAGCACCTGTCCCGCCTCGATCGCGAGCGCTGGCACCTCGAGGACGAAGCCGGGTGCGCGCTCGAGCCGGACGCCGGCGAGCGCGACGATCGGCGGGCCGGTCACGCCGGCAGCACCTGGATCGACCCGCGATGGATCGAGAGTTGCCAGCGCCGATCGCGATCGATCTCGAGGATCTCGTACACGAGCCGTGGCACCTCCACCTCGAGGTCGTAGTCGCCTTGCGCCGGCTGGCCCGGCTCGTCGAGCCTGATCGTCAGCGCCACGGTGGTCCCGAAGTCGGCCTCGGCCACCACGCGGCCCGACATCAGATTCATGTGATGGCCGGGGTCCGGCGCTCCGCGGTCCTTGCGAATCAGTCGCACGTATTCGGGGCGAATGAAGAATGCGATCGGACTCTCGGGCGGCGGCAGATACGCTCGGGTGGGCGAGTTGACGGCCTCGAGGGTGAGGCCACGCCACCGGAGCTGGATGCGGTCGGGCGTCGCCTTGATCACGGTGCCGCGCAGGATGTTGCGGATGCCCATGATGCGCGCCACGGTTTCCGACGCGGGCTGCCACAGGAGCTCCGAGCGTGGCGCCGACTGGATGACGCGGCCGCGGTCGTACACGACGATGCGATCGCCCAGGCGGTAGGCCTCGGCGAAGTCGTGGGTCACGAGCACCGTCGCCTTGCCCCACTCGCGCAGCGTCCGCCCCAGCTCGCCGCGGAGCTGCGCGCGCAGCGGCGCGTCGAGCGCAGAAAGCGGCTCGTCGAGCAACACGAGGTCCGGATCGATGGCCAGCGCCCGTCCCAGCGCGACGCGTTGCTGCTGGCCGCCCGACAGCTCGCGCGGGTAACGACGATCGAGCCCCTGAAGCTCCAGACGCTCCATCACTTCGCCGACGCGACGGGCACGCTCGGCGCGCGAGCGGCCGCGCAGTCCGAAGCCGAGGTTGTCGCCCACGGTCAGGTGCGGGAAGAGCGCATACCCCTGGAAGACGTAGCCGAGACGGCGCTCCCGCGAGGGGACGTCGATCCCGGCCTCGCTGTCGAAGAGCACGCGCCCGTCGAGGACGATGCGGCCCCGGTCGGGCCGGAGCAGCCCGGCCAGGCACTGGAGCGTGAGCGTCTTGCCAGCGCCCGACGGTCCGAACAGCGCCGCGACTCTGTCCTCGGTCTCCCAGCGAACGTCGAGCGCAAAACCCGGCAGGCGCTTCTCGATCGCCAGAGACAGCACGCCCGTCAGTACCTCAGCCGGGCCAGCCGGCTGACGCCGAAGATCAGGACGACCACGACGCCGACGGCGATGAGCGCGAGCGCGTTGGCGTCCGTCATCTGGTTGGCCTGCACGCGATCGTAGATGGCCAGGGGCAGGGTCTGGGTGCGGCCCGGGATCGAGCCGGCCACCATCAGCGTGATCCCGAACTCACCCATGGCGCGACAGAATGCGAGCACGGTACCGGCGAGCACCGCGCGCCACGCGAGTGGCAGCGTCACGCTCCAGAAGATGCTCCATTCCGAGCGACCCAGCGTACGCGCGGCCTGCTCGAGCCGCCGGTCGACGCCTTCGAAACCGGCCTGGGCGGCCTTGATCAGCAGCGCAATCGACCCGACGGCCGCCGCGACGACGGCCGCGCGCCACGTGAATGCGATCTCGATACCGGCGGCGGCCAACGCGGCGCCGACCGGGCCCTGGCGCCCGATGAGCAGCAGGAGATAGTAGCCGAGCACCGTCGGCGGCAGGATGAGGGGCAGCACGACGACGGCCTCCAGCACGTCACGGCCGGGGAAGCGCCGGTGAGACAGCAGCCACGCCAGGGGCAGGCCGATCAGCAGCGTGACGGCCGTCGCGACCGCCGACACGCGGAGCGACAGCCACAGGGGAAAGAGGTCGACGCTCAGAACTCGCCCGGCAGCATGAAGCCGAACCGCTTCATGATCGGCCGTCCCTCCGCCCCATTGACGAACTGCACGAGTGCCATACCGAGCTCCGGCCGTCCGCTGCGCCGCAGCACGCCGGCGGCCTGATTGAGGGGCGCGTGGAGGCGCGGGTCGATGGCCACCCACTCGATCTCCGGCACGCTGGCGATGGCGAGCGCGACGATGCCCGCCTCGACAGCGCCGGTCTGCACGTATTGCAGCGCCTGGCGGATGTTCTCGGCGTACACGAGCTTCGGTTTCACCGAGTCCCAGAGCCCGGCGGCGCGCAGGGCCTGCTCCGCGGCTCGTCCATACGGTGCATGGACGGGGTTGGCGATGCTCACGTGCCGGACGCGCGGCTCAAGGAGCTGACGGAGATCGGTGAGCTTCGGCCCCGCCGACTTCGCCGCGGCCAGCACGATGCGTCCCTGGCCATAGATCGCGCGCGTCTCCGGGATGATGAAGCCGCGCTGCACGAGCCGATCGACGAAGGCGACGTCGGCCGAGAAGAACACGTCGGCGGGCGCGCCGTTTTCGATCTGCTGCGCGAAGTTCCCCGACGACCCCAGGACCAGCGTGACGCTGCTGCCGGTGGCCTTCTCGAAGCGCGGGACGATCTCCTGGAAGGCCAGCGCGAGATCGCTGGCCGCGAACACCGTCAGCGGGGACGGCGCGGCCCGAGCCGTCGTGACGACCGCCATGAGCGTGACGACCAGCGCGACCAGGAGGCGCATCGCCGCGAGTATACCCCGCGTGCTCAAGGCGTCCGGCGCTGCTGGACGCTCGTGAGTCCCCAGTTGACGAGAAAGATCAGCACGAGCAGCAGGACCGCCAGCGCGATGGCGGAGTCGAAGTTTCCTTTGCCGGTTTCCAGGACCATCGCCGTCGTCAGCGTGCGCGTCTGCCCCTTGATGTTGCCGCCGACCATCAGCGAGGCGCCGATCTCGGAGATGACGGCGCCGAAGCCCGCCATGATCGCCGCCAGCATCGGCAGGCGCGCCTCCCGGAGCACGACCCAGGCTATCTGGGTGCGCGAGGCGCCGAGCGCCTTCAGCTGGAGACGGAAGGCTTCCGGGACGTTCTGCACGGCGGCCAGCGTGATCCCGGTGACGATCGGCCAGGCGATGACCGCCTGAGCCACGATCAGCGCGGCCGGGGTGTAGAGGATCTCCAGCGCTCCGAGCGGGCCGCTCCGCCAGAGCAGGATCGAGACGAAGAGCCCGACCACGACCGGGGGCAGGCCCATGCCGGCGTTCACCGCGCTGATGAGCAACCGCCGCCCCGGAAAGCGGCCGAGGGCGAGCACCACGCCGGCGGGAACGCCGACGAGCAGTGCCACGAACGTCGCGGTACTCGAGACCAGCAACGACAGCCAGAGGACCGCACGGATCTCGGCATCGCCGGATGCCAGCAGGGCAAGCGCCTGGCGGACGCCGTCGAGAACGAGATCCACTACTTCTTCTCTCCGACCTCGGCCTCGTTCGTCCCGGCGCCCGGGACGAACAGCGGCTGGCCGAACTTCTCCACGCCGAAGGTCTTGATCACGCGCTGGGTCTCCGGCGCGATCATGAAGTCGGCGAACGCCTTGCCACCGGTGGCGTTCACCCGCGGGCCGTTGGCCGGATTCACCTGGAGCACCGAGTAAACGTTGAGGAGCGCCTTGTCGCCTTCCACCAGGATGGGCAGGCGGAGGCGCTTTTGAAACGCGAGCAGGGTCGCCCGATCCGTGAGAGTGTAGGCGTCGCGATCATCGGCGATCCCGAGCGTGGCCCCCATTGCCTGGCCGGACTCGATGTACGAGCCGACGTTCGGCTCGACGCCCGCGAGCTTCCACAGCATCTTCTCCAGCTGATGCGTGCCCGAGTTGTCGCCGCGGGAGACGAACGGCGATCCGCTGGCCGCGATGCGCTTCATCGCCGCGGCCGCCGTCGTTCCCTTCACCTGCGCGGGGTCGGCGGCCGGCCCGACGATGACGAAGTCGTTGTACATGACGAGCCGCCGGTTGAGCAGCTTCCCGTCGGCGACGTATTTCTTCTCGAGGCTCGGCGCATGGCAGAGGGCCACGTCGGCTTCTCCGCGCCCCGCCAGCGCCAGCGACTGGCCCGTCCCCACGGCGATCGTCTTCACCGAGTACCCGGTCTGCTTCTCGAACGTCGGAACGAGGACGTCGAGCAGTCCGGAGTCCTGCGTGCTCGTCGTGGTGGCCAGGATGACCGGTGCGCGCTGGGCGTGTCCCGGGAGCGGCGCCACCGCGCCGACCACGAGCGCGGCAATCAGCGCGATCACCCTCGGGCGCACCGTCATCGAAACGATCGCTCGAAATTCCGCTTCATGGCGTCATCGAGACCATTCCGGAACTTCCAGTAGCGGGTCAGGAAACGCTGGCCGGCCCGGGTCAGGCGCATCCCACTCTGCGGTCCTCCTCCCGGCGCCCGCTCCACGAACTTGAACCCCGCGGCGCTTTCCAGGTCCCGCAGGTAGCCCCACGCGTTGCGATAGGACATCTCGAAGTCTTCGGCCGCCTTTCGAAGCGAGCCGCGCCGCGCGATGGATTCCAGGAGTCGAGCGCGGCCGTCTCCGAACTTGAGGTCGGCTCCGAACGTCACCCAGACCTTGAGCTTGGGCTTCATGCGAAAGGCTCGTCTATATGCTCATTAAAGCATATTCCAGGTGCGCCGGTACTGTGCAGGCGGACTCGCCGTGGGGCTAGCTCGCCGGGCGGCGTGCCGCCGGCTGGGCCGCGATGGCCAGGGCGATCCGCTCGGGCGTGAGCGGCAGCTCGGTGAGCCGCACGCCGGTCGCGTCGTGGACCGCGTTGGCGATGGCGGCCGGCGCGGGCACGATCGGTGGCTCGCCGACGCCGCGCGCGCCGAACGGGCCGGCCGGCGACGGCTTCTCCACGATGATGGTCTCGATGTTCGGCAGGTCGGCAGCGGTCAGCTTGCGGTAATCGAGCAGGCTCGGATTCGTCAGCCGGCCGGCATCGTCGTAGGTGAGCGCCTCGGTCAGCGCCATCCCGAGACTCTGCACGGCGCCGCCTTGCATCTGTCCCTCGACCCCGAGCGGATTGATGGCCTTGCCGACGTCCTGGACGACCACGAAGCCGTGGAGCGTGACGTCGCCCGTCTCGGGATCGACCTCGATCCGCGCCAGCTCGGCCGCGAACGCCGGCGCCTGCTGTGAGAACGCCGGGTGGCTCACGCCGAGGACCGGCGGCACCTTCGACATGTAGAGGTTGCCCTTCTTGCCGATCTGGGCCAGCGTGACCCCACGATCGGGCAGGCCGCGCACGACGACGCGCTCGTTCTCGATCTCGAGGTCGTGGATCGAGGCCTCCATCTCCTTGGCGGCGATCTCCAGCGTCTGGTTGCGCGCGTCTTTGGCAGCTTCCATCACGGCCACACCAACGGTGTAGACGGTCTTGCTGCCGGCGCTGAGACCCGTGACCGGGGCGACGTCGGTGTCGCCGGTGGTGATGCGGACCTTGTCGACGTCGATGCCGTAGGCGGACGCGGCGATCTGGGCCAGCGCGATGTTGGTGCCGGCGATGTCCACCTGGCCGGTGAGCACGCTGAGTGACCCGTCGGGGTTGAGACGCACGGTGGCGCCGGTCGGCTGCAGCCCGCCCAGCCACCCACCCAGCGCGAGCCCGGTCCCGCGGAGGCGCCGCGCGTCGCCGCTGGCCTTCCACTCCGCACGCTGCTTCCAGAACGGATGCTCGGCGATCCGCGTCAGCACCTCCACGCCGCCGTTGTTCAGCCACGGCTGGTTGTTGGCCATCGGGCTGCCTTCGCGCTGCAGGTGGCGGAGCCGGAACTCGACGGGGTCCACGCCCAGGACGCGGGCGATCTGCTCCATGTGCGAGTCGAGCGCAAAGATCGTGTGGGGGGCGACAGGCGCACGGTAGGCGGCGATGCTCGGCTTGTGGGTAAGGACCTCGAAGCCCCGGACCTCGAAGGCGGGCCAGAGGTACAGGCTGGCGAGGAAGACGCCGCTCACCGTGAGCACCGCCCCGGAGAACGCGCCAGACTCGATGACCGACTCGGCCTCCAGGGCCATGAGCGTGCCGTCCCGCTTGACGCCCGTCTTCAGACGGATGATGACCTGGGGGGCCGGATTGCCGGCCTCCAGTTCCTCCCGCCGCGTCATCACGTAACGTACCGGACGGCCGGTGGCCCGAGCGAGGATCGCCGTGATCGGCTCGCACAGCGCCCGGATCTTGCCGCCGAAGCCGCCGCCGCACTCCATCGGGATCACCTTGATGCGGTTCTCCGGCAGCTCCAGCACGTCGGCGACCTCGGAGCGTGTGTTGAACGACCCTTGCGTGCTCACCCAGAGCGTCAGCAGGCCGTTGGTATCCCACTGGGCCAGCACGGCGTGCGGCTCGAGGTAGCCCTGGTGGACCATCGGCACGCGATAGGTCTTCTCGATCACGACGTCGGATTCGGCGAATCCCTTGGCGACGTCGCCACGCTGCAGCTTCGCCTGCTGGGAGATGTTGACCGCTTTCGACGGCTTCGCCTCGGTCGCCACGCCCGCCACGCTGCCGTGGGCGAGCGCTTCGCTGGTGTCCGCCTCGGTTCCTGCGTCGGCCACGGGCGGCGCGCCCGGCTTCATGGACTCGAGCGGATCGACGGCGGCGCGCAGCACCTCGTACCGAACCTCGATGAGGTCGAGGGCTTCTTCGGCGATCGCCAGCTCGTCAGCGGCGACGGCCGCGATCGGTTGCCCCACGAAGACCACGCGGTCGATCGCCAGCACGGCGTGAGCGCGCGTTGGCGCCTTGCGCTTCAGCTCGGGGATGTCGGCGGCGGTGAGCACCGCGCGCACTCCCGGAAGCGCGCGGGCCCGCGTCGTGTCGATGCTGACGACGCGCGCGTGGGCGTGCGGACTGCGGAACAGCTTGGCGTGCAGCAGGCCGCGCGGCTTCAGATCGGCGACGTACTGGACCTGGCCGGTGACCTTTTCGGGGCCGTCCGGGCGCGGGATGGCGAGCCCGACGCCCTTCACGTCGCGCGTGGTCTTCATCGTGGCCATGGACTCAAGCCCTCCGGGCGGGCGCGACGCCCGCGGCCTCGGTGATCGCCGCCAGCATCTTCGTGTAGCCGGTGCAGCGGCAGAGATTACCGGCGATCCCGTAGCGGATCTCTTCCTCGCTCGGGTGCGGATTCTCGGCGAGCAGCGCCGCGGCCGCCATGAGCACTCCGGGGATGCAGAACCCGCACTGTGGCACGCCGAGCCTCACGAAGGCGTCCTGGAGCGGATGCAGGGCGTCGAAGCGGCCCAGTCCCTCGATCGTGCGCACGGAGCGGCCCCGGGCCTGGAGAGCCAGCACGAGACAGCTCGCCACCGGCTTGCCGTCGAGATGCACGGTGCACGCGCCGCAATCGCCGGTGCCGCAGCCTTCCTTGGGCCCCGTCAGCTCGAGATCCTCGCGGAGCGCATCCAGTAACGTCACGTAGGGCTGGACGAGCACGTCGGTCTCGCTGTCGTTCAGCGTGAAGCTCAGCACCTGCTTGGCCACGAGAATCCCTCCAGGAGACTCAGCGAGCGGCGCGTTCGAGCGCCGTCGTCAGGGTACGGCGGGTCAAGACTGCCACGAGATGACGGCGGAAATCGGCCGAGCCGCGCTGATCGCTGATCGGCCGCGCCGCCTCGACCGCGAGCGTGGCGGCCCGCCCGATCTGCTCGGCCGTCAGCGGCCGGCCTTCCAGCGCCTGCTCGGCGGCGGTCGCCCGTATCGGCGTCGGCGCCACGGCGGCGAGCGCGATCCTCGCCTTGGCGCAGACGCCATCCGACATCGTGATCTGCGAGGCCACGCCGACTACGGCGATGTCGAGCTCGCGGCGTGGTGTGTGGCGCAGGTACTGCCCGCCGCTTCGGGGCCCCAGCGCCGGCACGATCAGCTCGACGAGCAGCTCGTCGGGCGCCAGCACGGTGCGTCGCACGCCGGTGAAGAAATCGGACAGAGAAACCCGGCGGCGACCGCGGGGACCGGCGACGACGGCTTCGGCCTCGAGAGCCAGGAGCGGCGGCGCCATGTCGGCCGACGGCGCCGCGTTGCACAGGTTGCCGCCCACGGTCGCGAGATTTCGGATCTGAACCGACCCGACCAGCGCGCCGCTCTCGGCGAGCGCCGGATACGCCGAGCGGACGTACGCGTCCCGCTCGATCTCGCGCGCCGTCACGGAGGCGCCGACGCGGAGGCCGCTGCCGTCCTGACGCCGCAGGGTGCGCAGGTCGGCCACGCCGGAGAGATCGACCACCGCGGCCGGCTTGAGGAGCCCGTTCTTCATCTGGGGCAGCAGATCGGTCCCGCCCGCGATGACCTTGGTCTCGGGTCCTCGCTCGGCGAGAAACTTCACGCACTCGTCGATGTTGCGCGGGAGAGCGAGCTGGAAGCGTCTCACGCGCTGACCTAGCTCAGGTCCACCCAGACGGTCTTCACCTCCGTGTAGTGATCGAGACCGGCCGAGCCCATCTCGCGCCCGAAGCCCGATTCCTTGAAGCCACCGAACGGCAGCGCGGCGTCGAAGAGGTTGTAGGCGTTCACCCATACGGTTCCGGCGCGGATGGCGCGCGCCGCCTTGAGCGCCTTGCTGACGTCGCGTGTCCACACCGCCGCCGCCAGCCCATAGGTCGTGGCGTTGCCCTGGGCGATGCCGTCCTCGACGGACTTGAAGGGAATCACGGACAGGACCGGGCCGAAGATCTCCTCGCGGGCGATCTTCATCCGGTTGGTCACGCCGTCGAAGACCGTCGGCTCGATGAAGTAGCCCTTGCCGCCGCCGACGGAAGCTCGACCGCCGCCGGCGACGAGCCGCGCGCCCTCCTGCTTGCCCGACTCGATGTAGGAGAGCACGGTGTCCATCTGCTGCCGCGAGACGACCGGGCCCATCCGCGTGGACTTGTCCATGGGATCACCCACCTTGAGGCCCTTCACGCGCTCGGTGAGCTTCGACATGAACTCGTCGTGGACCTTTTCCTCGAGGAAGAGCCGCGACCCGGCCGCGCACACCTCGCCCTTGTTGTAGAAGATCCCGGTCATGGCGCCGCGGATGGCGGCCTCCATGTCCGCGTCGGCGAAGACGATGTTGGGAGACTTTCCGCCCAGCTCGAGCGAGAGCCGCTTCAGCGTCCCCGCCGCCTCCCGCATGATCTGCTTGCCGACTTCGGTCGAGCCGGTGAACGCGATCTTGTCCACCCGGGGGTCGCGGACCATCGCCATCCCCACCTTGCCACCGGGCCCCGTGACCACGTTGACGACGCCTTCTGGCAATCCCGCCTCGGCAACCAACTCGGCGAACTTGAGCGCGGTCAGCGGCGTCTGCGATGCCGGCTTGAGCACGACGGTGTTGCCGGCGGCCAGCGCCGGCCCGAGCTTCCACGACGACAGCAGGAACGGGAAGTTCCAGGGCACGATGGCGCCGACGACGCCGACCGGCTGACGCAGCGTGAACGTGAAGGCGTTCTCGCGGAGCTGCAGCGTCTCGCCGTGGATCTTCGTCGCCCAGCCGGCGTAATAGCGGAAGACCTCGGCCGCGAACGGAATCTCGACCTTGCCGGAGTCGAAGAGCGTCTTGCCCGTGCACAGACTCTCGAGCTTTGCCATCTCGTCGAGGTTCTGCTGGATGAGGTCTCCGAGGCGCCACACGAGGCGGCCGCGCTCGTGGGGGCTCATGCGAGGCCACGGGCCCTCGTCGAAGGCCTTGCGGGCCGCGGCCACCGCGACATCGATGTCGCGCTCGTCACCCTTGGCGACCGGCGTGAGCGCCTCCTCGGTGGCGGGGTTGATGGGCGCGTAGGTCTCGCCGGTCAGCGGCGCCTGCCACTTGCCGTTGATGAACATCTGTCCGGTCGGCATTGCTACCTCCTGAATCGATTTCATGGGGGCCCAGAAATGGCCCCCAAACCCCCAGCGCTCGGGCCGGCCCGGCAAAGCCGTGCCGCCCCTCGATGCGCGTCCCTTCTAGTGAGCCGCCCTGAGGATACGCCCCGGCCGCGACGAGGCGAACCGCCCGCCGTCCACCACCGCGGCGCCGTTGACGATAACGTACGAAATCCCCGTCGGATAGCGGTGCGGGTCGGCGTAGGTCGACTCGTCCCTGACGGTGGCCGGGTTGAAGACGGCGATGTCGGCGGCGAAGCCCTCGCGCAGGAGACCACGCTTCGGAAGACGCAGCCGGGCGGCCGGCATGCCCGTCATCTTGTGGACCGCGGTCTCCAGCGAGAACAGGCCGCGGTCCCGCGCGTACTCGCCGAGAACGCGGGGAAAGGTCCCGTAGGTCCGCGGGTGCGGCTTGCCCGGCTTGTCGCCGTCGCCGGCGAACAGCGGAATGGAGTCGGAGCCGATCATGAGCAGGGGATGGGCGAGGACCTTCGCCACGTTGTCGAGGCTCTGCGAGAAGCTCACCATCCCTACGGTGCACGTCTGCTCGAGCAGCAGGTTCATCAGCGAATCCGCGGGAGAGGTGCCCGACTGCCGTGCGATCTCGGCCAGGCTCAGGCCCTCGAGCTCGCGGCGCCGGCACGACGCGATGAAGATCTGGTCGAATCCGATCCCGCCCTGCGACACGGTCCCCCAGCGCTCACCGTCGATGAGGCACTCTTCGATGATGCGACGCCGCATGCCTCGGTCGGCCAGACGCTCGAGCAGCTTCGTGACCCCGCCGTCGTGCGCCCAGGCCGGCATGAGATTGTCGAGCTTGGTGCTGCCCGCGTTGTAGGGGTACACGTCGCCGAGCACGTCCACGCCGCGCGCGCGAGCGTCCTCGATCATGCGCAGGGCGGCGTCGATCTTGGGCCAGTTCTCACGCCCCGAGGCCTTCACGTGGGAAACCTGCACGCCCACGCCGCCCTCGTCACCGATGCGGATGGCCTCGGCGATGGAGTCGAGCAGCATCGAGGACTCTCCGCGGATGTGCGAGAAGTAGAGCCCCCCGCGCGCCTTCATCGTTCTGGCCAGCTCGATCAGCTCGCCGGTGTCGGAGTACGCACTGGGCGCGTACACGAGGCCGCTCGAAAAGCCGAAGGCGCCGGCGTCGAGCGCCTCGCCGAGCAGCCGCCCCATCGCTTTCATATCGTCGCCGCCCGCGGGCCGGGCCTCGAAGCCCATGGCCGCGATGCGGAGGGCGCCGTGACCGACGAAATGGGCGACGTTGACCGCGGGCCGCACCGCCGCCAGGGCGTCGAGGTACTGACCGAATGTCTGCCAGCGCAGGTCGAGCGAGGCGCCGATCCCGCCCGCCCAGCCTCTCACCACGTCCTCCTGTCCCGGGGCGAGCGGCGCCTGGGAGAAGGAGCACATGCCGACGACCTCGGTAGTGACGCCCTGACGCACCTTCGACTCCGCGGAGGGGCACGCGAAGTAGAAGAGGTCGGAGTGCGAGTGGGCGTCGATGAAGCCCGGCGTCACGGCCTGCCCGGCGGCGTCGACGACGCGCGCGGCTTCACCGGTGAGGCGCGGCCCGATGGCGGCGATGCGATCGCCCTCCACCGCGACGTCGGCGGCGCCCCCGGGCCCGCCGCTACCGTCGATGACCGTGCCGCCGCGAATCAGCAGCGACCACGCCACCGGTTATGCCTCGACGATGGCCACCGACTTCATCCGGTCGCCCTGCTTGATGCGATCGACGTGCTCCATGCCGCTCGTGACCTGGCCGAACACGGTGTAGTTGCCGTCGAGGTGCGGCGTGGGGCCGTAGGTGATGTAGAACTGGCTGCCGGCCGAGTCGGGGTGCTGGCTCCGCGCCATCGCCAGGGTGCCGCGCACGTGCTTCCGCTTGCTGAACTCGGCCTTGATCGTGTAGCCCGGGCCGCCGGTCCCGTTCCCCTTGGGATCGCCACCCTGCACGACGAAGTCGGGGACGACCCGATGGAAGGCCAAGCCGTTGTAGAAGCCCTTCTTCGCCAGCGTGACGAAGTTCTCCACCGTTTTGGGCGCGTCCTCGGGGTAGAACTCGATGCGGATCTCGTTGCCGTTCTCGAGCGTGATGTCCGCCGTCTGCTTCATTTTTGGACCACCTTGATGGATTTGATGCGGTCGCCAGCCTTGATCTTGTCCACGACGTCCATGCCCTTGGTCACCCGACCGAACGCCGTGTACTGATTGTTCAGGAAATGGGCCGGCCCCAGCATGATGTAGACCTGACTGCCCGCCGAGTCCGGATCGTTGGTGCGGGCCATGCCGAGGACGCCGCGGTCGAAGGGCCGCTTGTTGAACTCGCCCTTGATCGTATACCCCGGGCCGCCGGTGCCCATCCGCGGATCGGTCATGGGCAGCGTCTTCGATTGAGGATCACCGAACTGCACGACGAACCCCGGCTCAACGCGGTGGACGCGCTGACTGTCGTAGAAGCCCTTGCGCACGAGCTCGAGGAAGTTCTTCACGTGGTTGGGGGCCTCGCCCGGCCAGAATTCCACCGTGACGTCGCCCTTCTCGAAGGCGATGACTGCGGTGGGCGCCGACGCCGGCTTCGCCTTTGGCGCCTGAGCGAGCGCACCGGACGCGAACAGCGCCACGAGCACGAGGGCGACGAACAGGTGACGACGCATGCGGGACGACCTCCGCGGGCGTGAAAGTTGCGACATTATACATATACATGCGCGCCGGAGGATGTGCCTGTCGGGACGTCGTGGGCCCCGTGATAGATTGGATGGGATGCACGAGCGCCAGAGCATTCGAAACATCGCGATCATCGCCCACGTCGACCACGGCAAGACCACGCTCGTGGACGCCATGCTGTGGCAGTCCGGGCTCTTCCGTCAGAATGAGTCGGTTCCGGAGCGGATCATGGACTCCATCGACCTCGAGCGCGAGAAGGGCATTACCATCATGGCCAAGAACACGGCCATCAATTACAAGTCCGTCCACATCAACATCGTCGACACGCCCGGCCACGCCGACTTCGGCTCGGAGGTCGAGCGGACGCTGACGCTGGTGGACGGGGTGCTCCTCCTCGTCGATGCCGCCGAGGGCCCCCTGCCCCAGACCCGCTTCGTGTTGAAGAAGGCGCTGGAGGCCGGGCTGCCGCCCATCGTCGTCATCAACAAGATCGACCGCTCGGACGCGCGGCCCACCGAGGTGCTCGACGAGATCTACGACCTCTTCATCGACCTCGACGCCAGCGAGGACCAGCTCGACTTTCCGGTCCTCTACACCAACGCCCGCCTGGGCACGGCGACGCTCGATCTGAAGCAGTCCGGCGCGTCGCTGGAGCCGCTCTTCGAGACGATCTTGACGACGGTGCCCGCGCCGCGCTTCGATCCGGGCGGCGGGCTGCAATTCCGGGTCGCCATGCTCGACTGGGACGATTACGTCGGCCGCCTGATCATCGGTCGCATCGTCAACGGGCGCGTGCGTCAGGCCGAGCGCGTGGCCGTCGTGCACCGCGACGGCGCGGTCGAGTACGCGAAGGTGACGGTGCTCTACGGGTACGAGGGCCTCAAGCGGATCGAGATCCCGGAGGCGAGCGCCGGTGACCTCGTGGCCATCGCCGGCGTCGACGCGATCGAGATCGGCGAGACGGTGGCCGACGCCGAGAACCCGGTGGCGCTGCCCCTCATCCGCATCGACGAGCCGACCGTGTCCATGCTCTTCTCGGCCAACGTCTCGCCCTTCGCCGGGCGGGAGGGCCGGTTCGTGACCTCACCGCAGCTGCGCGAGCGCCTGATGAAGGAGAAGCGGATCAACGTCGGCATCCGCGTGGAGGAGACGGATTCCCCCGACACCTTCCGCGTGTCCGGGCGCGGCGAGCTCCAGCTCGCGATCCTGATCGAGATGATGCGGCGCGAGGGCTTCGAACTCGAGGTGGGCAAGCCGACCATCATCACGCACCAGGAGGCAGGCCGGACGCTCGAGCCGATGGAGTACCTCGTGATCGACGTCCCCGAGGAGCACATCGGCGCGGTGACCCAGAAGATCGGTCCCCGCCGGGGGGCGATGGCCAAGATGGTCAACCATGGAACCGGGCGCGTGCGCCTCGAATACCGGATCCCGTCGCGGGGATTGATCGGATATCGAACGGAGTTCCTGACCGATACGCGGGGAACGGGACTGCTCAACCACCTGTTCGACGGGTGGGACGAGTGGCAGGGGGACATCGCCCACCGCCAGAACGGCGCCCTGGTCGCCGACCGCACCGGCCGCGCGACCGGTTACGCCATCGATCACCTGCAGGCACGCGGCACCATGTTCATCTCACCCGGGGCCGACGTCTACGAGAGCCAGATCGTCGGCGAGAACAGCCGCGACAACGACCTCGACGTCAACATCACCAAGGAGAAGAAGCTCACCAACATGCGCGCCTCCACGTCGGACGAGGGCATCAAGCTGACGCCCCCGCGCAGCATGAACCTCGAGCAGTGTCTGGAGTGGATCCGCGAGGACGAGCTGCTCGAGGTCACGCCGAAGTCGCTCCGCCTGCGCAAGCGCGCCCTGGGCGGCCGCCGCCGGTTCTAACAACATGGGGGCCCCGACATGGCCCCCAGACTGATCGAGTGAAGGGGGCTACGCCCCCGTCGGACTTTCCCTGCTATACCGGCGTTAGCGCAGATTTGCCGGCGTCGAGGGCGCTGCGCACGGCGGTCATCAGCTCGCCGACCGAGAACGGCTTAACCAGCAGCGGCTTGAGATCGACGAACGTTCCTTCGCGACCGATGGTGCCGTCGCCGGGATAGCCCGACATGAAAAGCACCCGCAGCCCCGGGTGGGCTCGGCGCAGCCGGAGCGCCAGCTCGGGGCCGGTGAGGCCTGGCATGACCACGTCGGTGAGGAGCAGGTCGATGGGCCGGGACATCGTGGCCACGAGTTTCAGCGCTTCTTCGGAGCTGCGCGCCTCGATGACGGTGTACTGGTTGACCCGGAGGCTGTCCCCGGCCACCGCCCTGAGCATGTCCTCGTCCTCGACGAGCAGTATCGTCTCCCGTCCGGTGGCCCCGGGCATCGAAGCGCCGGCGACGAGCGCCGGCCGCGGCGTCTCGCATCGGGGAAACACCACCCTGAACGTTGCGCCCTGGCCGGGTGCGCTCTCCACGCCCACCGTGCCGCCGTGCTGTTGGACGATCCCGTATACCGTGGCCAACCCGAGACCCGTTCCCTTGCCGGCCTCCTTGGTGGAGAAGAAGGGCTCGAAGATGCGCGCTTGCGTGGCGTCGTCCATCCCGCAGCCGGTGTCGCGGACCGTGAGCCGGACCTGCGGCCCCGGCCCGTTCACGTTGTCGACGGCGATCGTCAGGCTTCCGCCGGTCGGCATCGCATCGCGCGCGTTCACCGCGAGGTTCAGGATGACCTGCTCGATCTGCGCCACGTCGCCCCACACGGGGGTGCCGTTGCGATCGATGGCCGTGACGAAGGCGATGTGCTCGCCGATCAACCGCCGCAGCATCGTCACCATGCCGGCCACGACTTCGCCGAGGTCCAGCACCCGCGGCTCGAGCACCTGCTTGCGGCTGAAGGCGAGGAGGTGTCGTGTCAGGATGCTCGCTCGCTCGGCCGTTTGTGTGATCAGGGTCAGGGTCTCGCGGTCGCCCGGGCCCTTCAGGCGATCGCGAAGCAACTCGCCTCGCCCGATGATGACGGTCAACAGATTGCTGAAGTCGTGGGCGATGCCACCGGCGAGCTGACCGATGGCGTCCATCTTCTGCGATTGGCGCAGTCGGGCTTCGCTTTCCTGCAGGGCAGCCTGGGCCGCCCGGCGCTGGCTGACGTCCCGGAAGACGACGACGGCGCCCGTCACATCGCCGTGTTCACGGATTTCGCTGCTGACGTACTCGACGGGAAACGTCCGGCCGTCCACGCTACGGAAGACGTCCTCGACGGCGTCGGGCGCGGGACCAACCGTCAGATTGGCGTAAAGCCGACAGGGCGCTCCGGCTGGATCCGGAGGGTGCAGGACGAGCGAGCCGAGCGGGCGGCCGACGAGATCCTCCGCCGAGCATCGCAGCATCCGCGCCGCAGCGGCGTTGACGAACGTCGCCTTGCCGAGCATGTCGACACCGATGACACCTTCGCCCGCCGATTCGAGGACGATCTCGGTGAGGGCGCTGGCGGTTTCGGTCACCCGCCACGTGATGAGGGTCACCGCGCTCATGGCCAGGATGAAGGCGCCGTGGATGCCGGCCCACACCCACGGCTGCGCCCGCGCGGACTCATGGTTGTACACGGACTGCGGATCGAGCACCCCGACCAGTCCGTGGTGCACGACGACGTACCCGATGGCGAGGATGAAGGTCGTCCAGTCCTGGTAGAGTGCCAGGAGCCCGACCATCACGAAGAAGTGGAAGTGGAACTCGATGTACCCGCCGGAGAGATGGACGAGCAGCGCCGAGGACGTCATGAGGCCGAAGCAGGCGATCACGCTGCGCAGTCGGCGGGGACCCGGCAGAAGACCCGCCAGCACGGCTGTGGCGCCGACCGCGCCAGCCTCGAGGACGACGTGAGGCGCGTCGAACTGCCGCACGGCGGCGAAGACGGCGATGCCGACGGCGTGGATCCAGAGTAGGACCAGGATGCCGCGGTGCCGGCGGCGCCAGACGGGCTCGGGCAGCCGACGGCCTTCGGGTACGAGGCTGCGGAGGCGCGCACCAACTCCACGAAGGGCGGTGGGCGCGGGGACAAGATTCATCGCCTTTGTTATCGGTCACTCTGCCGTACGTCAGGAGGCGTGAGTCTATCCTGGGAGCAGGGCAGGGACTTCCTGTCCACTGTGTCGGCAATCCTTCCATTGGACGAGGAAATCGCTGACTTCGCCGGCGACTATGTCCGGTGGGTTAGTACGCAATTCTTCAAGGAATTCCTGGCCGCCGAGGCCTTTGGCCGTCGCGCCCCGAGAAACCCGGCGAGGTCTTTGCAAAGGAAACGTGGAGGACGGATCTCTCGGGAGGGAGCCCGGACATGAGGCTGACACAGAACGAACGCCGCCGGATGTATCTCGCTCAGCAGGAGGCCCGTCAAGCGATGCTGGACCGGCTGAAGCAACCTGCCCCCGTCGACCCTGTCGTGAGCGCGTCGGTGATCCGGCGTCGCTGGCTCAAGACCGTCGCCATCGCGACGCTCATCGGAGGCGGGCTCCTGGCGTATTCCGTGGTGCAGTTCCACCCGCCCACGTCGATCGAAGCGTTCCTGCCCCGGCTGTAGTCGCTCGCCCGGGCCGGCTCACGCGCTGGGGTCAGCGCGTTGAGCTATCATGCCTCCGCTCAAGGAGGCCTCCATGGCATCCGCCAAGGAAACGTTCGCCGCGCTGACCATCGGCAAGAAGGTCGAAGTCCACAAGACCGTCGGAGAAACTGACATCTATCTCTTCGCCGGTATCACCGGTGACTTCGCGCGAAACCACGTCGACGAGGAGTTCATGCGGCGGACGCGGTATGGCCGCCGGATCGCGCATGGCGCTCTGCTCGTCGGTTACATGTCACGCGCCTCCACCGAGATATGCGCCGGGCTCGACGGCACCATCGTCTCCTATGGCTTCGAGAAGATCCGCTTTCCTGCCGCCGCCTTCATCGGCGACACGGTCACCGTGACGTACGAGATCGTCGAGCGTGACGAGGTGGCGATGAAGGCCTTCTCACGGGTGACGTGCACGACGCAGCACGGCGACGTGGTGGCCGTCGCGACCCACATCCTCAAAGTGGTGGAATGAAGGCAGGCGGCGCGCCGCCGCTGGCCGTCCTCGCCGGGGTCCGCGTCCTCTCGTTCACGCAGTTCCTGCTCGGACCGTCCGGCGTCCAGTTCCTGGCCGACCTTGGCGCCGACGTGATCAAGATCGAGCCGCCGGACGGGCGCCTGTGGGAGCGTCACTGGTCGGGCGCCAACCACTTTCTCAACGGCGTGAGCGCGTTCTTCCTGTCCACCCATCGTAACCAGCGCAGCCTCACGCTCGACCTGAAGAAGCCCGAGGGCCAGGACGTGGCGCGGCGACTCGTCGAGGGCGCCGACGTGCTCGTCCAGAACTTCAGGCCCGGCGTCATGAGGCGCTTCGGGCTCGACTGGGACAGCGCCAGCCGCCTCAATCCGCGCCTCGTCTACGTCTCGGCGTCGGGCTACGGCGAGCGGAGCCCCTATCGCGACCGGCCCGGCCAGGACCTCCTCATCCAGGCACTGAGCGGCCTCGCCGCGATTTCGGGGCGCGCCAGCGAGCCACCCACGCCGGTCGGCACCGCGGTGGTGGATCAGCACGGCGCGACGCTCCTCGCGCTCGGCGTGCTGGCCGCGCTGCTCGAGCGACAGCGCACGGGACGCGGATTGCATGTCGAAGTCAGCATGCTGAGGGCGGCGCTCGATCTGCAGCTGGAAGTCGTCACGTATTTCCTGAACGGCGCGCAGCTGGAGCGCCCACAGTCGGCCCTGGCCAGCAGCTTTCATCCCGCGCCCTACGGCGTCTACGCCACCCGCGACGGCCACGTCGTGCTCTCGATGTCACCGCTCTCGGAGCTGGCCGGAGCGATTCCCCTGCCCGCGCTCGCCGCCTACGCGAAGGAGACGTGGAACTTCGACGATCGCGCGGCGATCGCGCGACTGCTGGAGCCCGTCATCCGTGAGCGCACGACGGCCGAATGGTTGGAGCGGCTCGTCCCGCGCGGCATCTGGGTGGCGCCGGTCCTGACGCACGCCGAGGCGTTCGCGGACCCTGCGGTGCAGGCCGCCGACGCCGTCCAGGAGTTCGACGACCCCGTCGCCGGCCGCGTGCGACTGCTCCGCTTTCCCGTCGAGCTGTCCACGGGACGGGCCGCCATGACGCGGACGCCGCCACGGGTCGGTCAGCACACCGACGAGATCCTGGGCGAGTGCGGCTACGGCGCCGCCGACATCGCGCGACTGCGCGACCGCGGCGCCGTCTAGTCTCCGCTAGTCGGGCACGAGCGCGAAGGACCTGAGGGCCGAGCCGGTGCCACCCCGGATCTTGAGCGGCGGAACGACGAGCAGGAACTCATACACTTCCGCTTTGCCAAGCTCCTCGAGGAAGAAATTCTCGATGATGTTGACCCCATTATCGGCGATCAGCAGCATGTGGACCGGGAAGACCTGAAAGGTGGGTGTAAAGATCAGCGGCGGTCGCTTCTCGAAGGTCAAGGTGTCGTTGCCGACTACTGAGGCGCCCTGTCTGACCAGGAACTGGGCTCCGTCCACACTAGGACCGGGCGAGGAGTCGCCCTTATACAGATCCCGGTTCTCAGTAAAGAACCTTCCCCAGCCTGTCCGAATAAGCACGGTGTCGCCGCGCTCGAGTTTTACCCGTTGCGCCTTTGCTGTGTCGGCCAGATGTCGCGCCGTGATCTCGAAGTCGGCCGGCAGCGGCGACGGGCCTCCCTGTATGAAGCGAGCAACATCCAGGAGCACACCACGATTGACCAGACGATCGGTTGGATAATGCGCGACGTCGAGGTGTGCACCGACTCCGCTCGCGCTCCTGCCGATGCCGCGGAGATCACTCGTTGCTGCCGCAGCGTCCACGTGGCCGAAGAGAAACCCGTTGCGCCCGATGTGGCCGATGGCATCGATGCTTGGCGCTCCGTGTTGGCCGCTGAAGTGCTGCACCTCGGACGTGAAGGAGAGCTGCCCGCCATCGTTGAACTGGCCGCGTGTGCCTCTGGTGTGGTCGTCTGAAAAGTCGGGATCATTCAGATCGAACTGGGCGTGCGTTCTGTTGAGCTTCATGGAGTACGACGGATTGACGCCGGCGATCGGCGAGTTCTCATCCCATACAGGAGAGAGATCGAAGAGCCGCGCGCCCTTGACCTCCCTGATGAAGTTCTGGACACGGCTCGAGTCGTCGTGGCGATCGTCGGAGCGGCGGCCGTCGGCGCGACGGTCGTCGGCTCTCGCGGTCTGCGCGAGTCCCTCCAGGCTCAGCGCAGCGGCCAGCGCACCGGCCGCACGGACGAAGTCTCGACGGTTCACTGGCGTCTGCTGGTTCGTCGCCCTCGAATCACGCATGACGATCCTCCGCGGAGCTGAATGGCTGCGGCGCGGACTCTAGCACGACCGAACTATAATCGGCGCTCGTGCGCGGGCGCCGTTCGTCCACGCGCCAGCAAGGAGTCGACATGCTCGATCTCGTGATCCGTGGTGGCCGCGTCGTCACGCCGTCCGGTGTCGGGGACTGGGACGTCGGTGTTCAGGGCGAGCGCATCGCCGCGCTCGGCGCTCCCGGCACGCTGGACGCCGGTCGGGTCATCGACGCGACCGGGAAAGTCGTGGTACCCGGCGGCATCGACCCGCACACGCACCTCGCCCACGCGATCATGAGCCATCCCGACGAGCCCGGGCTCACGCTGGGCCCCGAAGAGGACACACGCGGCATGCTCTTCGGCGGGACGACCACGCACATCGACTTCGCCTTCGTCCGTCCCGGCGGTGACATTCGGAGCGCCATCGAGCAGCGAAGCGCGCGCTGGAAGGGCAACGCGCTCACCGACTATTCGTTCCACGTCGTGCTGGCCGGCGCCCTCGAGCTGAAGGTCTTCGA